>JBAVJZ010000046.1:0-15869 GCA_049688015.1 Candidatus Deferrimicrobiaceae bacterium
GGGAGAGTCCCGGCCACCTTATTCGAGGTCACAAGATCCGCGTCGCCGTCATTATTCATGTCGGCCAGGAGGACTGACGCCAGTTCCTCACCCGCCGGAAGCATGCTGAGGGGATTGAGAGTCCCACCAACATTCTGGTAGAGATGCACGACCTCATTGCCGTGGTCGGCGACCGCGACGTCCGGGTCGCCGTCACCATCCACATCGTCGCTCGCGACCGCGAGAAGGTCGCTACCCATTCCGATTGGATAGACCGTTGGCGTACCAAGATTGCCGCTTCCATCGTTCAGGAGGACCGACAGGTCGCCGTCCCTTCCGGCGACGACGGCGTCGGGCCCATTCATTCCGTCCACGTCTGCCAGGACCATCGAAATGTTGAAACGTGCGCTCACCGCTGTTGCGGGCTGGGCCGAGAACGCTCCGGTGCCGTCGTTGAACAGAACCAGGACCTCGCTCGCCACAGTATGGGCAAGAACGATGTCTTTTTCGGTATCCCCATTCATGTCGGCAATCGCAATCTGCGGAGAGCGTCCGGCGGTTTCGAGGAACTCGGCGGGAGCGAAACTGCCCCCACCCAGATTGCGGTACAGATTCAGGAACCCGACATTGTTTCCTACAACCAGATCCGTATCGCCGTCCCCGTCGAGATCGTCCGCGGCGAGGGAGTAGGGGCGGTCGATTTGGTCGGTCACCGGCGCGGCCGCGCTGAACCGGCCAAAACCGTTGTTGAGCAGAATGGAAACGCTGGTGCCGGGAAAGTTCGCGACCGCCAGATCAAGCGATCCGTTGCCGTCGAAATCGGCTGCGATCACCGCCTCGGGTTCCGCATCTGGCGCCGTTTCGTACACCCGGTAGCCTCCCAGACCGCCGAACCCCCGGTTCCGTAGGACCGTCATCTTGCCGGGCAGAGGTGCGTCCAGAGCGAAGCTCCCGCCGACAATGACTGCATCCACTCGGGCGTCACTGTCGATGAACCCAGCTTTCAGGGCAACCGGCACGGTGGCCACTTCCTGCGTGGACAGCGTAAACCCCGTGGAGGGGTCTGAAGAAAGAATTGCCAGGAGGCCGGGGCCCGTACGGTTAACGGTCGCCAGTATCTCGCCGTTCCCATCGCCGTTGAGGTCAGCGATGTCGACGGACGTAACCTCCCCCGTTCCAAGCGACTCTGAGTGCACGGGCGCAAATCTGCCGTCGCCGCGGTTTCTGGCAATCGTCACCTCGGGAGCGCCGAACGCCGTGGCGGCCAGATCCAGATCCCCGTCACCGTCGAGATCTCCGAGAGCCAGGCGAAATGCGGTGCCGCCTACCATCAGGTTGCTCGAGGCCCCGAGTCCGCTTGGCGTATTGAGGAAAACCGCCACCTGGAATATGGTGCCCGCAACCAGATCGGTGTCGCCGTCTCCGTCCAGGTCTCCGGCCGCCAGGCCTAAACGGTTGCTGCCGTCGAAGACCACGCCGTCCTCGGTGAAGACGCCGGCCCCGTTGTTGACCAGCACAGTCACACCTTCCGTGCCGCCCGTAATTGCCACCGCAAGGTCGGGCAGGGGGTCTCCGGCCAGGTTCGCCGCAACTACGTCTTGGGCCATTCCCGAAACGCTGATGTTCGCGTGGAGGGTGAAGTTTCCGCTCCCGTCACCCCGGAACACAGTGACCTGATTTACCCCGTGTTGAGCGACAGCGAGATCCGCATTATCGTCGTCGTCAAAGTCGGCTATCGCGACGGCCTGCGGACCTCCATCGACCTCAAGGACCGCGTGCTCGACGAACCCGCCACCGCCCGTGCCCAGCATCACCGATACCGTTTGGTCGAAGAAATTGGGGACCACCGCATCGGCTATGCCGTCTCCGTCCAGATCCGCGATCTCCACATCGCGCGGCTCAAGACCGACCGCGAACTGTGGATCGCCGAAGATAGGCGGCACCGCAAAGGCGTTACCGGCGCAGGCAAAGGCGAACGCGGCAACGGCGTAGATCACCGCCATGAAGGTTTTTCGAGGCTTGTTTCCGAAAGCCGGGGCCGTACCGAAAGATAAGCATGCAAAGTCGTCCATGGTGTCCCCCAGAATTCATTGCCCGGCATCGGTCAGCTAACAGGTTGAATGTCCGGGTCCGAGGGTTGTTGCCCAGAGGGCTGTTTCCCAAGGAGAACTTTATGGCCCCACGAGGGCCATATGCGAGCCCCCTATTGATAATGAGTATGATCCATGTATTCCGGATTTGTTTCAATGCCTCGATATATTCCTAGTGGAGAAGATTGCCTACGAACCCGTACTGATGTCGGTCATCTCCGCATGGTGATCTGCCCTCCTCAACCCAACCCGGTTTGCATTTATGCTCTAGGACCGAGTTCGGGAAGGGGGAAAGTCATGTCCAGGAAGCGGTACCGGTCGGAAGAGAATATCGGATGGCAGCAGGGATAATCCGTTTGCGCCGGGTTTGCGTTCTCCTGTCACTTCCTGTCCTCTTCTGTCACTTCCTGTCCATGTGAGGGGGAGCCTAACCTGCCGAAAATGCCGAAAAACCGTGGGGATGCGGAAGGGCGCCCCTACAATTCGCAGTCAAGTGCTCTACCCAGCTTTAGCCAAGGGCGCGTCCGAGAGGCAAGTCATCATACTGTAAAGGAAATCCCGCGTCAACCGCGACTACGGAAAACCCATTTTTCACCCCAATAATGCCAGTTGTTTGCACGGGGATTGCGGACCGTGCCGACTATTTCTTCTCGCCCATCAGCGCCTCCCGGGCCGATGCGAGCTCCACTTTCGCGGCGTCGTCCACCCGGGGGTAGGCAAGCCGTAGCTTCCAGAACACCTCGACAATCGCCGCCGCAACCACGAGGCGCGTGAACCACTTGTTGTCGGCCGGAACCACGTACCAGGGAGCTTCCCGGGAGGCCGTCCGCCGGATGGCGTCCTCGTAGGCCGCCATGTACTCCTTCCAGTACGCACGCTCCCTCACATCGGCGGAGGAGAACTTCCAGTTCTTCTTCGGATTGTCGAGCCGTTCCAGGAATCGGCGCTTCTGTTCCTTTCGCGAAACGTGGAGAAAGAACTTCAGGAGGATCGTTCCCTGTCTTGACAGGTACCGTTCGAACGCTGCGATGTCCTCGAGGCGCTCTTTCCAGATGTCGCGGGTGACGAGGGATTCCGGCATCTTCTGGCGCTCGAGCAGTTCCTTGTGCACCCGAACCACGAGCACCTCCTCATAGTACGACCGGTTGAAAATACCGATCCGGCCCCGCTCCGGGAGGCATCGCTGGCAGCGCCACAGAAAGTCGTGGTCCAGCTCCTCGGCGGACGGCTGCTTGAAGGAGTAAACCTGGCACCCCTGCGGGTTCACGCCCGACATTACGTGGCGGATGGTGGAGTCCTTCCCGGCCGCGTCCATCGCCTGGAACACCAGCAGCATCGCCTGGCGGTCGTTTGCGTAGAACTTGTCCTGCTCCTCCGCGAGCCACTGCACGCCCCTGGCCAGAAATTCCCTTGCGGCGGGCTTCTGCTCCGACCCGAGACCGCCCGTGTCGCCCGGGGCGATGTCCTTCAGGCGGAACTTCTTCCCCTTGGTGACGCGGTACGGGGAAACAAACTTCTCGATCCTCCGGAGCCACTCCTTCCTGTTTCTGACCATGAGGGGCCTCCTGTACCGGCGAATCCTTTTTCGTTTACTCCGATTTGAGAGATGCCATATCGATGGAAAAGCGGTACTTCACATCCGACTTGAGCAGTCCCTCGTAGGCTTCGTTGACCTTCTGCGCGCCGATTCGCCTTCTAAGCAGCGGGTCGGGAGTTCGAGTCTTCCCAGGCGCGCCATAATCTTCATTCAGTATCAAGTGTTTCCGGGGCACACCATGGAAACGCCACCGACAGGAACCCCGGTTGTTTGCACCTGGATTGCAGTTTTCCTCTTCTTCATGATACAAGTAGGTTGCCGATCGATTCCTTGTGCTCTTTCCTTTCTTGCCTCATCCTACATTGTCGCCGTCGGAATTGAAGAGGAGGCCGGCATAGCGAAGAAGCATGAATTTGCGATACATTCGAGTTACCGACAAACCCGTTAAAGAAGGGAAGGTGCATGGAGAAGATATCACTCGACCGAGCGCAAAAGCTGACAGCCATCGTTATGGCAACGCAGCGTATACGCTTGGATAGGTGTCGCTGTGGCAGGCCCAGCAGGCTCTCACCGAACAAATCGAGACAATTTTTCCGGCAATGGGCACCAGGTTCTCGGCACGATCCTCAGGAAAAGAAATTGGTTCGCGGATGAACAGGAGAAAAAGATCTTGTCCCATTTAGATTCTCTCGCGAAGTAAGCACACACGCCTTGTTCCCCGGATCTCGCCTATCGTCGTATCTTCCCGAACCGGCGATCCGCCCATACTTGGCCGTCGCCGCGGGACTCTACGTTGCGGCATTTCTGGGCGGAGTTTATGCGCCGCCGTCTCTGCGGAATGGATTGGCGGACGCGTTTATGGCCGCTGCGGAGCCTTATACCAACCAGAGCGGCGGTGTGCTCTTCCTCTTCATTCTCGCCAACAATCTCATTGCGACGATTCTCATGCTCGTTCTCGGCGTAGCGTTTGGGATCGTTCCGTTCTTTGGCGTCCTGTCGAATGGGTTGGTCCTTGGCATCTTGTGGCGCCATGCGGCTGAAATAGTGGGATACGGTAACGCAACCCTCGAGGTGTTCCTGCATGGCGTGTTCGAGGTCCCGGCTCTGCTCCTGGCAGCTTCCTATGGTCTATGGATCGGCATGACGGCGATCCGGAGGGCCCGAGGTCGCAAGGTTCTCCCTATCGAGGGCCAGATGAAACATGCTCTCAGAAAATACGTCGAGATCATTCTCCCCTTGCTGGTGCTCACGGCAGCGATTGAGACGGTGTTGGTGATCAAAGCAGTGAGTTAAGAGCGTTTCGGTCCGGGATGTGGTAATGCTTTTCAAACTGATTCGAGGAAGAGGCCGGCATGCCGAAGAAGCGGTACCGTCCGGAATCAGCCCCCCACCCGACGCAGGAAACGTTCCCGGCGCTCTTTGGACCAACAGGCGCAATAGGATGGTTTCCTGTCCATGATCCGCTTCGTGCAGAAGGAACAGGAAGGGAGGCAGCGCACGATGGGCCCCGGGATTTTTCCCCGGGCCTTGCGGGGCCAGAGGGGATCCGCAAGCAGCACGCGTGCCAGCCCCACGAGGTCGGTCATGCCTTCCTGAAGCAACCGCTCGGCCGTTGCGGGGCTCTGGATGCGGCCCGCAGCGATGACGGGAATACCCGGCACAGCCCGCTTTATGGCATGTGCAAAGGGCGCCATGAAGGCCTCTTTGAGCTCGTCCTCCTTGTACGGAGAGGCCTGGAAGGAGTCGTAACAGCCGGTCATGACGGACAGATAGGCGGGATGGTGCCTGGCCAGTTCGCGGGCGAAGGGGATCGTGTCGTCCAGGGTCAGGCCCCCGGGCATGTATTCGTCGGCCATGAAGCGGTAACCCACGGGGAAATCCCGTCCCACGGCCTCGCGAACTGCCTCCACCACCTCCAGCGGGAACCGCATACGCCGCTTCGGGTCACCGCCGTAGGCGTCGTTGCGGAGATTGGTGCGGCGGGAGAGAAACTGCGGGAGCAGGTATCCGGTGCCCCCATGCAGTTCCACCATGTCGAAACCGGCTTTCTGCGCGCGCCGCGCGCCCGCGGCGAAGGCAGCCTTCACGCGTTCGATGTCGGCCTGTTCCATCGCCCTGGGGAGGGCACCCCAAGTCTCCACCGCCGAAGGGGCGATCCGGTCCGGCCGGTGGGCATACCTCCCGGCATGATGGATCTGGAGCACAGCCCTGGCGCCCCGGCCCTTGATGCGCTCCGCCAGCCGGGCGAGGCCGGACAGGAAACGGTCGTCTGACACCAGAAGCGTACGCGGCAGCCCCAGGCCGCACGGCTCCACGGAAGCGTTTTCCACCACCACCAACCCCACGCCCGACGCGGCCATCTCTTCGTAATGATCGAGCACAAGGTCGTTCACCTGGTTGTCGACATCGGGGTAGGCCAGGTAGAACGGAAGGAAGACGAGGCGGTTCCCGAGCTCGAGCCCTCCCACGCGCAACGGGGAAAAGAGCAGGTCCATCACCATGCCATCCGGCCGTCGTTGACGACCGAACTCCCTGTCACCAAGTCCGCGGTTTCCGGCGAGAGGTACCTGGTCCTGCGCGTGGAGTCGTCCGGCTCCCCAATCTTCCCACCCCACTTTCGGACCATGGGCGCTCCTTCCGACAGCGCTTGTTTCCCTACCCGAAATCATAGCGGCAGGGACGCCCCCGATACAACACCCTCACTTTTCCGGTCTCCAGAGCCTCCTTGCCGCCTTCTCTGGAACACGGAAAATTTCATTGAGAGATAAACGGACCGCAAACCCCGCGCAAACAACGCCATCTATGGGGGTGGTGGGGAAACCCGTGGGGGGGGTGAGTCCCCCCTTCGGCACCATTGCAATCCTCGTAAGGAAATTTTATCCCACGCCAAGTTCCCTTTTTGCGTAAGAACGGACCGAGTGACTAATTTGTGGTTCGTGGGAACATTCAGGAGAACTGAAGCAGGGGATGCCTGCAGCATGTTGGGGTGGACGGGCTGATCGCGCACCCACTAAATTCCCGGAAGATTTTCCTGTCCTTACTTGCTTCCCGCCTCGCGGCTCATTTGATGAGCTCTTGTAACAATTTCTTCTATCGGGTTTGGCTGACCTTTGCCTGTGGTAATGAGGTCGCGCAAACTACCAGTTATGTACAATCCCCATGCGTCCGAGCAAACACCGTAGCACTCATATGCAGGCACGAGCCCAACGTGCGTAAAGTGAACTTCTGTATTGTCCCCTTTCTTGGCAATTTCAAAGACAACATCTGTGCCCTTCCACTCGCTCTTGTCCTTAACAAAGTTAAAGTAGTTCTCCAAAACATGCCAAACGACTTTCTTGCCAGGCACGAATTCGGTTATTTTGAATGTACAACGGTGAACGTCTTGGTAGTGGTACTGAAACTCAGCACCGAGCTTGTCAGTACTCCCCTCAATTGCTTGTGACCACCAGCCACGAACGTTGTTGATGGCGGAAAAGACTTCTCCAGGAGATTGGTCTACCGTAAAAGAAGTGATGTAATTTTGATCGCTCATTTCCATATCTCCGTTCTATTTGTATGATGCTAGCACTTACACGATGAAAATGGAGTGCTCCCGGTTTCGCAGATGTGGACACGCCAGCGAGTCGCGATAAAGCGAACTTTTCTACCCGGTGGCGCCCGCTTTCCTCTGGTATGTCGCGCCACATATTTCTACTATTATCAACAATCTCCGTTTCATGCCTTTTCAGCTTCCTACGAAAGGAGGCCGGTTGTTTGCGCGGGATTTGCGGTCCATGGGTGCTAACAAATTTCAATTATTTCTACGAACGTCCGCCTCCCTCCTCGTTCGTCTTCCTGTAACCGTTGCATAGTATTCGGTTCTTGTTACTCAGACATCAGTGGCACATCGCCGGCCCCGATGTCTCTCGGAAATGGGATGCTTTGGCCGGGTCCTTCTTGTTACGGTATGATCCAGTCCCCGGAACCGCACCGAATCGTGATTTCATTTATAATCGTCCCTTGTTTTACTATCGGATATCGTGCGCAAGTTATTATAGATGAAGGAAACTGGAATGAATACGCCCCGCCCGGCCCCGCAGGGCGAATCGAGGAGATGATACATCCCCATGAAGAACGAGTATACCGCCATCAACGACCAGTTCCTGAGGAAGCTTACCTTCGTCGGGAACCAGATCATCCTGCACACGGACGGGATACTTTGCGGCACGACCACGGAGGTCGTAAGCAGCCGTGCCTTCCAGGCGATGCTGAACATCTTCCTCGACCACCTCATCGAAAAGGAAGACACGATCCTGGACTGCATGGCGTCCGACGTGGGATCTTCCGAGGGACGGTCCCGCCTGCTCACGCTTCTTCGTCGCCTGTCCGAAACCCCCTTCATACACGCGGTCAAGGCAGTCCCGGGCGCCCGGACCTGCGCGGACACACCCCGCACCCTGCACCTGTTCGTGGAAAAATTCTACGATTTCTGGCGGTCCTTCGACCGGTATCTTATCTGCCACTCCGAACAGGGGCCGCACAGCCACGATATCCGTCCCTACCGGACCTTCACCGTTACCGCCGAGCGGCTCAAGGATCTGACGAGGGGCCTTTACCGGGACCTTTGCGAGAACATCACGGGGGACCACTGCCGGATCTATCGGCAGGTCTCGGCCGGCGCGGACGTGGGCCTGATCGCCGTGCAGAAGAAGTGGGATCCTGTAATCCCCACGGCCCGGATCTTGAGGAATATACCGTTCATCCGACAGGTCCTCATCAATCCGCCGCTGATCATCGACCCCCCGGAAAACCGTCGGACCGGTCAGTTCCTCCGTATCGAATCCGACCCGCTCGCGGGACTTCCCCTGGAGGAAGGCAAATGGCTGTGCTACCCGGCCCAGGTGGGTCCTGTGGTGGTATTCGTCTACTTCCACCAGATGTTCATGGGGCTGGGATGCTCCCTGGCCAACCTGTTCGAACTGGCCACGGATGAGCAGATCGCCCGGGGTCCCGACGCCTTCTATCTGTACGGGGTCGACCCGGGTCACCTGTCCGCCTACGGTGACGTTCCCACCGTCTTTTACGACAACGAGAACAGCGGCCCCCTGGTGGCGGCCGTTCCCGGCGAAAACCGTTTCGGTTACTTCGGCTATCTGAAGAAGATGGCCCTGACCCTGCACAACGTCCTGATGATGAAACGGGGCCGTATGCCCTTCCACGGAGCCATGACCAGGATCCTTCTCCGAAACGGGGTCTCCGCGAACGTCCTGATCATCGGAGATACCGCCACGGGCAAGTCGGAGACGCTGGAGGCCCTTCGGGTCCTTGCCCGAGACACCATCCGCGGGATGACGATCGTCGCGGACGACATGGGGTCCCTCGCCCTCCGGGATGACGGCCGCATGATCGGCTACGGAACCGAGATCGGGGCCTTCATCCGCCTGGACGACCTGCAGCGGGGCTACGCGTTCGGCCAGGTGGACCGGGCCATCATCATGAGCCCCCAGAAGGCCAATGCCCGGGTCCTCATCCCCGTCACTTCCCTGGAGGAGATCCTCCCCGGATACCCGGTGGATTACCTCCTGTATGCAAACAACTACGAGCAGGTCGACGAGTTCCACCCCGTCATCGATCCTCTGCCCACGCCGGAGGCCGCACTGCAGGTGTTCCGGGAGGGGGCAGCCATGGCGAAGGGGACAACAACCGCGACGGGACTGGGGCACAGCTATTTCGCCAACATCTTCGGTCCCCCCCAATACCGTGACCTGCACGAAGAGCTGGCCCGGAAGACGTTCGAAGCCGCCTTCCGTGCAGGGACATTCGTGGGACAGCTTCGGACCCGCCTGGCCGTTCCGGGATACGAGCAGGACGGCCCCGCGGAAGCGTCCGGCGCCCTCTTGCGGAAGATCCTGGAAGTTTCCCGCGGTTGACCGAAACCTGTGCCCCGGTCTTTGTCCGTGTCTTACCTCGCGTCAGCGATTCGGCACAACAGTTAGACTTGTCAACGGTCTGCCGACACGATATATTCTTTCTTGTACATTCGCTTTCAGCCTTGACGGAAATGCGATTTCGATCCAGGCCGACATCGCAAATGGTTACGGCGTTCATTCCGGCCCGCCCGAGGGGGTAGCGCTTGCCGTCTTTCCCTCCAAACCGAGCACAGGGGTTATGGTGATGGAAATCGAATGCAGCTGCTGCCAAGCCCGTTATCGTATGAAGGAATCGATGATGAAGGGATTCCGAAGAGCGGAGTTGCGCTGCCGCAAGTGCGGCGCTACGATCGCGGTCCTGACCCCCGCGACGACCTCGCGGACCCCGGCGGCAAAGGTCCCGGGTGACCGGCCTGGAGGGGCCCTGCCCCATCCACGAAGGGATAAAGAACATCCCCTGGTCGAACGGCAGGATCCGTCCGCGGAACACGCCAGGCCCGGGTTGACGGGAGGAGAGGGAAAGACGCAGACAAGCACTGCGCTCGCGGAAGAAACCAATCCCGCCGAGCCCGTTCCCGACAACGTGTATACCCTCGACTCGTTTCGGGGGGGGCATCCGAAAAAATTACCGGCCGGGGGCTACGACATCTCCGGTTCGATCCTTCCGCATCCGCCCGCCTCCGCTGCGCCGCGGGAATCCGTGGAAAGATCCCCGGCGGTTGCGGAATCCCTGGAGGAATTGAGGAGCATACGGTCGAGTCTCCCCGAGGAGGCGATACACTGGCGGGAAGAAGATATCGCCTCTAAGCCCTCCGAGGCACCCCTTGCTTCCCCGGACAAAATGCCGGTCTCCGGAAAGTCCCCCGCGAACAAATCGCGCCGCCCGGGCAGGTTCTCTTTATCAAAGACCCACCGTGTGACCCACATCGCGATCATCTATTTTCTGCTTCTGTTCCTGGGAGGCTTCGGGTATCTGCTCGTCCGCTTCTTCTCGCATATGATCCACGGGGAGGGCGTATAAAGGGAGGCGAAGAAACGAAACCCGTCACGCAACCATCCAAACGTTGACGATATTTGCCGGAGGTGAGAGGCATGGGTGACCTGGATATCGGAATGGCGATGGTTGCGGCGAGAATCGCATCCTCCGAGGTGGGGAGAGGCGGAACAGTTCGGAAGAGCAGGGATGCCCTCTCTCCGGGTCAAAACCCTCCGGAGAGCAGGAATCCGACCCTGTCCGGCGTGAAGATGGAAGTGATCAAGGGGGAACTCCTCCTGATTCCCTCCGTCGAACTGACGAGAGGCAAGCGGGCGAGCGGGTGGACACTTACCCGGGGAGACGGAAGCGTCGTTCTCATCGACACGGGCGAAATCGTCCAATCGCCAAAAAGGAAAGAGGAACCGCGCTCCTCTCGGCAAGCCTAGCGAATTCTGAACCGGGGACCGGTTCCGGTTGCCGGACTGGTGGTCATCCCTTCTTCGATAGACGGTCCAGAAAAGAGGCCATCCGCCCGAGATGTGCCTGTTCTTCCCCCGCCAGTGCAAGGAAGACCTTCCTCGAACGCTCGTCCTCAACCGCCCTCCCCATCTTGATGTACCGGTCCAGGGCGTTCGCTTCCATAGCGATAGCGAGTTCGAGAATTTCCCGCAGCGTCTTTCCCCGGACCCACGCAAGCGCCTCTCCCAACGGAATCCCTCCCTCCAGAATACGCCCTGCCTCCACCCCTTCCGGAGGTGAGGGGTCCGCGTCCCTTCCGGAGGACAGAACGAAAAGTTCGCGAAGGGTATCCTTGTGCCGTTCCTCAGCGAGAACCAGGGAACGAAAGAGCGTACCGTCTTCCCCTTCCCCCGCCTCTCCGGCGATATGCTCGTAGAAGGCACGGTTTCCCTCCTCGAGAGCCCAGGAAAGCGAAATCAGCTCTTCCGCCCCCGAGGCCCGGGAGAAATACGCCAGTCCGGAATCGTAGTCCCCTTCCGCAACGAGGCCGTTCCAGGCGTCGATCCCTCCCGCCATGCTGTAGACCGGGGAAAACCCCGCCTCCTCCAGGGTAGCCGCAGCGGCACGGCTGCGGACCCCGGACCTTCAATAGGTGATTGTCGGCTTGTCCCGGTCGAGTTCATCGAGGCGATCCCCGAGTTTCGCCACCGGAATGAGACGGGCCCCCGGGATATGCCCGCTCTCGTACTCTCCCGGCTGCCGGACATCGACGAGATTGTACGAGTCCGTGCCCTTCTCTTTGAGGAATGCCCTCACATCGTCGGCCGTCAAAGTGGAAACCGGCTTGAAATAGTCGAATAATCCCATTCCTTCTCCCTCCCTTCCTCCTGCCTCATGCCCCCCCGGGGATTTTGCTGCGTTCTCCGGACACCTGGAATTTCCTCATGAATCTCCGGTCTATGGCATCCTTCAGTCGGAAGGCTATCGGGCCATCCCATACGAACCCCTTCCGGCGGAAAATCCCGCTCCCATCCCCCATGTTCAATATCGTGAGAAAGACGCCCCCGGGATCGAACCTGCACAGAGGCCTTCCTTCAAGGAACGCCAGCAGGTTCCTGTGGAGAAGGCGGCTCTGACGGACGGCGTATACACCGACCCTTTCCAGAGGAGTTCCGTCAATCGTGATGCAGTCCCCGCCTCCGAACAGATCGGGATACCGGACACACTGCAGGCTGTCGTTTACGAGCAATCCCCCGTCCTTCCCCGTGGGAAGACCCGATTCCGCGAACAGGGAGGACGGCTTCACCCCTACCGCGACAAACACCATGTCTCCCTGGAGATTCACTCCGTTTTCCAGTCGGACCACTCCTTCGCCGATCGACCGGGCACCGACCTCCTCGATCCGTTCGACCCCCCATCGGGCAAGAGAGCGCAGGGCTATTGCCCGGGCCTTCGCGGGGTAATCCTCCAGCACTTCCGACCCGGAAACCAGGGTTATCCATGCGATCCGCCCGCTCTCCCTTCCGAGACGTCCCAGGGCGGCGGCGATCTCGACGCCCGCGGCTCCTCCACCCACCACGATGGCGCGAAGCCCCGTTTTTCCGGAGGCGTCCAGTACTTTCCTCCTCGCCGCCAGGAGGTTCTCGATCGGTTTGACGGGGAAGACGTTATCCGCGGACGGGTCAACGATATCCGCGGGAACTTCGCTTCCCGTGTTGAAGGATACCACGTCGTACCGGAGCTCCTTCCCCGATCCGAGGATGAGGGTGCGCCCCGCGGGCTCTACCTTGACCACGCGGTCTTCGAGAAACGCAGCGCCCCTGTCCTCCGCCATCTTTTTCACGTGGAAGCGCGCATCGGCGGGCCGGTATATCCCGGAGAGCAGGCCGGGCCCCATCCCCGAATAGTAGTGGTAGGGAGAAGGACCGATCAACGTGACGAGGTGCCCCGCCCGGACGTAGTCGCGCAGGCGCAGCAACGCCGTCAGGTGGACGTGGCCGCCGCCCGTGAAAACCATGTGTTTCCCCCTCTTGCTCTCTCCGGGTTTCGTGGTCCCGCTTCCTCCTCCTCTTTTTTCTCGCCCCGGCCGAGTCCATCCCGTTTCCCGGATTTTTCCATTTTGCACGGATTCCCGCTCCATATCCACCGGGGGCCCTTTCGCCCCGGGGGGGGAATGGCATAGGATAAGGAAATCACCCGTTCCGGGAAACGCGGGCAGGGAGACGGCAGCAACCTTTCCATGACTTGGGGCAGACTGGCAAAAGGCGAGCTTTCCTGGGATACGCTTACCCGGCGTTCCCGCATTCTCGAATCGACGCGTGCGTTCTTCCGCGAGCGCGGCTTTCTCGAGGTCGACCCGCCGATCGCGCAGCCGTACCCGAACATCGATCCCAACATTTTCCCGGTGCGCGTCTCCGACGCGGCAGGGAAAACATCCGGCATGTATCTCCACACATCCCCGGAGCTGTCGATGAAGAAACTCCTCGCGGGGGGAGCGGGAAACATCTTTTACCTCGGCAAGGTGTTCCGCGATCGGGAAGGCTCTCCCCTGCACCATCCGGAGTTCACGATGCTCGAGTGGTACCGGGTGGGGGAGCCGGCCGGCGCGGTGATGGAGGACGTCGAGGACCTTCTGTGGAACCTGGCCCGTCAAACGACCGGAACGGAGGAGATCCGGCGGGGAGGACAGCGGATATCGCTCCCCCGCCGCTGGATGCGGTGGGAGCTTTCCGATGCGTTCGCGCAACTCCTCGACTCTCCCGTAGGTAACGCAAAGACGCTCCGGGCCGCCCTCGCCGGGAAAGGAATCCGGCCCGCCCCGGCCGAGACGTGGGAAGACCTCTTCTTCCGGGCCGTGCTGGACGTCATCGAGCCGGCACTTGCCGACAGGGGCGCCGTTTTCCTGAAGGGGTTTCCCGCCGCACTCGCGGGAATGGCCCGGAGACGCGAGGGGAGCGGCGACATCGCCGAGAGATTCGAAGGGTATGTCGCCGGGATTGAAATTGTGAACGGATATGAGGAGTTGACCGACCCCCGGGAGCAAGAGGAACGGCTCCGGGAACTTGTTGCCCGCCATGCGCGTCAAACAGGGGTGCAATTGCCGGTCGACCCGGACTTTCTTGCCGCCTTGCGGGCCGGGCTTCCTCCCTGTTCCGGTGCGGCCCTGGGGATGGACCGGCTGGTGATGCTCCTCCTGGGAAAAGAGACGATCGCCGACGTGAGCTACCGATGAACAATGGCCCCCTGCTTCTCTTCCTCCTCTCGTTAGGTCACCTGTGTACCGACCTGGTACAGGGATCTCTCCCCGCGCTTCTGCCGTATTTGAAGGACCGGTTCTCCCTCTCCTACGCCGCCACCGGTACGATTCTGCTTGCCGCGCAGCTGACCTCATCCGTGATTCAGCCGCTGTTCGGATACGTAACGGACCGCAGGCCGTTCCCGATCCTCCTGTCCCTGGGGTGCCTCGTCTCCGGCATCGGCATCGCCCTGCTCCCGTATTCCCCGAGTTTTCCATGGCTCATCACCATCGTGACGTTTCTGGGAATTGGTACAGCTGCCTTTCACCCGGAAGGGTTCAAGGCCACCGCCTGCATCACCTCGGTAAAACGGGCGACGGGAATGTCCTTCTTCTCTGTCGGGGGAAACCTCGGGTTCGCCATCGGCGCACCCGCCGCCATTTTCCTCGTTTCCCGATGGGGCCTTCCGGGAGCGTCCGCGCTGATCGTCCCCGCGGCGATAGCGGCGGCCCTTTTCCTGCCGGCTTTGCCGCACATCCGGAAGCGTATCACCGAGGCCTCCGCGCGTGCGTCCTCCCCCGTCGACAACGGCGTCAGACGACCGATGTACACCGTCTCCCTGATCGTCCTGATCGTCGTGTTCCGCTCGTGGACGCAGCTCGGGCTCGCCGCATTTCTCCCGTTCCTCTACCGGGAGGAACTGACCCGCAACCCGGAGTTCGTGGCCACTCTCCTGTTCCTGTTCCTCGGCGCAGGAGCGGTGGGAACGCTGGCCGGCGGGCCGATTGCCGACCGGATCGGCCACCGCAAAATGCTCTTTCTCTCGCTGGTTCTCCAGGTTCCCCTCATTTTCCTGTTTCTCTCGGCAACCGGGTGGGCCGTTTTCGTGCTGGCCGCCGCGGTAGGGGCAACGATCGTATCGACTTTCTCCGTTACCATCGTGATGGCGCAGGAGATCTTCCCTCTGCGCATGGCGACCGCTTCCGGAACCATTGCGGGGTTCGCCATCGGTACGGGGGGAATCGGCGTGACTCTCCTGGGAGTGGTGGCCGACCGGTACGGCGTCCCCACTGCAGTGCATCTGATCAATTTCCTGCCGATCATCGGGGCGCTGCTCGCGGCGATGCTCCCGCTCCCCTGGCAAGCCGGCGTGCCAAGGACAACATGAGGCAGGCCGTCGCCCCGCTCCCGCTTGCACGCGGAGCGGCGCCCCGGGGGACTACAGGGGATTCTCCGCGGGAACATCAGGCGTTTCCCCGGCCGAACCGGTTTGGAATAGAATACCCTGTCACGAGAATGAGTCGACGCAAGGAGAAAACCGATGGGTGAGGGGCAAAACGGAATCGGCGCTGTCCCGCCGGTAACCTCCCGTAGGAGGAAGGCGATGATGCTGTTCGTCGTCGCCGCCCTCGTGACCGTTGGGTCCGGCGTGTTCTACTGGTGGTACCGCCAGACGCACATTTCGACGGACGATGCCTACATGGATGGCCGGATCCACCCGGTCTCCGCCCGCATCCAGGGAACGATCGTTGAAGTGCTCGTCGAGGACAACCAGCCGGTGAAACGGGGGACGCCGCTCCTCCGGATCGACCCGGCTCCGTACGCCATCCGGGTGGCCGCGGCGGATTCCGCCGTGTCGGCCGCGACGGCCGACCTGTCCGCCGTCCGTTCGGACATCACCGC
>JBAVJZ010000047.1:0-21658 GCA_049688015.1 Candidatus Deferrimicrobiaceae bacterium
GCCCCCCCCCATCCCGCCGATACACCGGGCGCCATCAGGCAGGGGATCCAGAGAAGAAGGAAAAGCAGAACAATGGCCGCCGAGAACACCCTCCCGCTGCGGCGCAGATCCGGCTGACCCGCCATGAACCCTTCCGTGGAGAAAAGAATATGCATTGTAAAAAGGAAAGAGGCCACCGCAAGGTAGATGTCCGGCACCCAGGGGGAAGCGTGCCGGAACACCAGGGCCGCGATTCCGATTCCCACGCTGTACAGGGGAAAGATGTAGGGTGCGAGGTCGATCATAACGTTTGTCCGATCCAGCACCACCTTTCCACCGTTCTTCGACGATATGTGGAACTGGTGGATCTTGCGAAAAAAGATCTTCGCGAGCACAAGGTGGGAGAACTCGTGCCCCCACAGGTACAGCCGTTCCGGCTTGCGCAGGAAAAAGTGGACCAGGAGATAGACCAGAGCACCGCCCAGGACGATCCAGCCCTCCTCTCCCGTCATCAGTCGGCCGGCAGGTACAGAGAACGTGTACAGAAGAATGCCATCGATGATCAGAAGCGGAATCCCGGCCAGGGAAAAGAGAAATACCCTCATGACCGCTCCCGTGCCGCAGCGAACAGGCTGTCATTTTTAAAAATAGAATGGTGCTTCATTGCCGGGTACAAACTTGTTTACAATAATCCAACATTATGTTATTTTCCTTGATGAAAAATCCTTAAAATGGCGTTCTGAAAGGCATTATTCAGGTGGAGCAACTTCCAAATATCCTCAAAACCCGCGATATCGCCGTTCTTTTGGACATGAGCCCCGACGCGGTAAACGACATGGCACGCAAGGGGGTGCTCAAAGGGTATAAGAGTGGCAACCAGTGGCGCTTCCGTCGGAAGGATATCGAAAGGTTCCTCGACAGGGAAAGCAGGAAAATGGCGCCCCCGGGGTGACTCGAACACCCGGCAAACGGTTTAGGAAACCGCTGCTCTATCCGCCTGAGCTACGGGGGCTTTTCCCTGATTTCCGCCCTCTCTCCCCTACTCGGTGAACTTGAGCAGGGAAAACACTTTCTGACCCTTCAGTTTCTCTCGCCCGCGAAGATCGGTCAACTCGGCCAGGAAGCAACATTCTAGTATATCGGCACCGAGCCGTTTCAATAAATTCGTTACGGCCCCGACCGTTCCTCCCGTGGCAAGAACGTCGTCGGCCACGATCACCTTCATTCCGGGCCATATCGCATCTTCGTGGATCTCGAGCCGGTCTTTCCCGTACTCGAGCGCGTACTCCGCGGCCACTGTCCTATGCGGAAGTTTTCCCGCCTTTCGCACGAGGATGACGCCCACTCCCAGCTTGTAGGCCATTGCCGCGCCCATCACGAACCCGCGGGCCTCGATCCCGATTACGGCTTCCACACCTTTGTTGAAGTGACGGTGCGCCATGAGGTCGATCGCCCGCTGGTAGGACTCCGGGTCGGAGAGCAGTGTCGTGATGTCCTTGAACTGGATCCCCTTTATCGGGAAGTCCGGTATGTTTCGTATCCGCTTTTTCAGATCCTTCATCGCCTGCTTCCCGCCCTTTCCAGGTATTTTTCCGGGTCCACCGCGGTTCCTCCCACCCGAAGCTCGAAGTGAAGGTGGGTCGTCGTGGCGTTTCCGGTCTCCCCTACCGTCCCGATCACGTTCCCGGATGCGACGACATCCCCCGTTTTCACGCGGATGCGGCGCAGATGCCCGTACAGCGTCGTTACCTCGTCCCCGTGGTCCAGGACGATCGCGTTTCCGTAACCGCGCATCCGGTTGCCAGCGTACAGGACCACTCCGTAGCCCGCCGCCCGGACCAGTGTGCCACCCGGCGCCAGGATGTCGATCCCCTTGTGCATGCGCCCGTTTCTCCTCCCGAAGCCCGAGGAGATCGTTCCGCGAAGCGGCATGACAAGCCTCTTCCCCGCCAGTCGGGAACTCGACTCCGGGAACTCCATAGAGGGGACTTCCCTCGGTCCGGTCGCACCGGGAATCCACAGCATCTGTCCGGGCTGCAACGTCCGCGGGTCGTCGATGTCATTTTCCTCGAGAAGCGAGTGCGTATCGATTCCGTACGTTTTTGCGATACGGTACGCCGTCTGTCCCTTTTCCACCCGGTGGTAGAATCCTTTTCCCCCCGAAGAACAGGCGGCGACAAGAACGGCCAGAAGAAGGGTGTAAATCCGGACCTTCGGGCACCAGGCAGTCCTCCGGAAGCCCCTCTGTCGCGTTATCCGGAAAATCCGCGCTCCCCCAGAAGCGGGACGAACCGGCAACCGCCGAGGTATTCCCTTCTTGCCTCCCCCTTATCCTTGCGGACGCTCACCAGCTCCTGCTCCCAGCGTCCCCCGATCGGGATCACCATGATGCCGTCCTCACGCAACTGCGCGAAGAGAGGCTCAGGCACCTCGGGCGCTGCGGCCGTTACGATCACCCGATCGAAAGGGGCATCATCCGGCGCCCCCAGGGTGCCGTCCCCGACGCGAAACCTGATGTTATCCATCCCGAGGGCCGCAAGCGTCGCCTGGGCCGCCCGGGAAAGGGATTCCAGGCGCTCCACGGTGACCACTTCCCGGGACAGGCAGGAGAGAATCGCCGTCTGGTAGCCCGACCCGGTGCCGATCTCGAGAACCTTCTCGGTTCCTCGCAACCAGAGTGCCTGGGTCATCTCGGCCACGATGTACGGTTGCGATATGGTCTGCTCCTCCCCGATGGGGAGCGGTCCGTCTTCGTAGGCGCGGGAAGCAAGCGCGGGAGGGAGGAACCGGTGCCGGGGAATCTCTCTCATCACGGAGAGGACTCTCTCGTCCCGGATGTGCCTGCCTTTGAGCTGCTCCTCCACCATGGCATTCCGTTTCCGGGAGAACGATTCCTCGGTCAGATTCCCTTTCGGCTTCCGCCACGTCAACGCACCGCACCCTTTACCACTTCCATCGTCGGAGGCTTTGCAACGAGCTGTAATTCGTCATGTCGAGATGGATCGGCGTGATCGAAATGTAGTTCTGCTCGACGGCCTCCAGGTCCGACCCCGGGATCTCCTGCCTCCGAAGGGTATCGCCGCCGATCCAGTAATACTTTCTTCCGCGGGGATCCCGCTTCTCCACGACGGCCTCGCCGTAGATGCGCTTTCCCTGTCGCGTGACTCTGACCCCGCGAAGCTCCTCCATCGGAAGGTTGGGAATGTTCACGTTCAGGAGCGTGTCTTCGGGGATCCGCTGACGGAGCACCTTTCGCGCGAGCTTTGATGTGAAAGCCGCCGCCGCCTCGAACCGGAAATGGTTGCGCGACACGAGCGAGACCGCGATCGACGGGATCCCCAGGAGAGTCCCTTCCATCGCCGCCGAGACGGTGCCCGAATAGGTGATGTCGTCTCCCAGGTTCGCGCCCTTGTTGATCCCGGACACGAGGAGGTCGATCTTCTTCTTCCGGAGGATGCCGTTCGCGGCGAGGTTCACGCAATCGGTCGGCGTTCCGTCGACTGCGTATACCCGGTAGCCTACCTTTTCGACCCGGAGCGGTTGCGTCAGCGTGAGAGAATGTCCCGCCGCACTCCGTTCGCGGTCCGGCGCGACCACGTATACCGTCCCCAGGGGACGGAGCGCTTCCGCGAGTGCGATGATCCCCTCGGACCGGAAGCCGTCGTCGTTGGAAACAAGTAGGATGGGAGAAGGATTCTTCACGTTTTGCCGATGGCTTCAGGAGAGAGAATGATCGGGGCGATCGGACTTGAGCCAGCGACCCCTTGCACCCCGTTCGATAATCGTAATTTTTCCCACCATCCTGGTTTTCCGAATCTAATTGTATTTCAACATCTTTCGACGCATATTGATTTTACTCATTTTAAAGAAAATGACAAGTGTTGCGAGAGGAATGACACAATAGGGGCGATAAAAATGAATGGAAATTCATGAGGAGGAACCATGAAGAAGGCTACCGTTCATCCTTCCAATCGCAAGGCTTCGGCACCGGGAGATCCCCTCTTCACACAGCGGCTTACGAACCCCTACGGCGCTCCCGTTTCCCATGAGACGGCGCGCAAGGCGACCGTTGCGGCAATCGCCGAGGGGAAGAAGAACGGCTGGACCGTGGCCGTTGGGGTCGTCGATCCGGGCGGGGTGCTTGTGTACTTCGAGCGGATGGACGGCACCCAGACCGGCAGCTCCGACATCGCGATCGAGAAAGCGCGTGCAGCCGTGGCCTTCAAGCGTTCGACCAAGCTGTTCGAGGAAGGGATCGCGGAAGGCCGCCTGCAAAACCTCGGGCTGCCCGGCGCCCTGCCGATCGAGGGTGGGGTACCGCTGATCGTGGACGGCCGGATCGTCGGCGCGATCGGCGTGAGCGGCGCACGACCCGAGCAGGACGGAGTCTGCGTCAAGGCCGCAATCGATGCCCTGGCCTGACCGGGAATCGGCGGGAACGGATGGCACAAAAAGGGGAAGGGGCCACGGCATAAGTACCGCAACCCCCTCTGTAAAACCACCTGACGCTACCGTGATAAATGGTCGGGGCGACTGGACTTGAACCAGCGACCCCTTGCACCCCATGCAAGTGCGCTACCAGGCTGCGCTACGCCCCGACCCGAATGTATTATGCTACCCGCTCCCGTTTTCATTGTCACGACAAATTCAAAAAAAACGGAACCGTCAGGCACGACCGAAATCGTCCTCGAGGCGCTCGATGTCGTCTTCCCCCAGGTACGTCCCCGTCTGGACCTCGACGACGATCACGTCCTCCCGCCCGACGTTTTCGATGCGGTGGACGGCTCCCTGCGGTATGTCGAGGGATTGTCCCGCCCGCAATCGAATTTCCTCCCCGTCGAGCGTGACGATAGCCTCACCCCGAACGACATGCCAGTGCTCGGCGCGGTGCCGGTGCCTCTGCAGACTCAATCGCTTCCCCGGGTGGACAAGGAACTTCTTGACCTTGCACCCTTCCTCCTCGTAAAGGACGAGGTAATGGCCCCAGGGGCGCTCTCCCCGTTCCCCGAACCATGCACGATTATGATCGGTGGGGTTCAATCGCGTACAGATGCGCGGGTCACTTCCCCAGCATCTCCCGGAGCTTCTCCAGATCTTTCTTCACTTTAAGAAGAGTGGATCGGTGCTTCTTTTCTTCCAAGGTCAAACCGAGCTGTTTACTCTTTTCCTTCATCCGTTCCTTTAACTTTCTCTGCGCTCCCTCGATCGTGAATCGTTCGTCGTAAAGGAGGTTGCGGATTTCGAGAAGCGTCTCGACCTCGTGCCGCTTGTAGACGCGGTGCCGGGAGCGGTTCTTCGCGGGCGTCAGGTCGAATTCCGTCTCCCAGAACCTGACCACGTAAGGCTTCACTCCCAGAAGAGAGCTTACCTCTCCAATTTTAAAGTAGAACTTGTCCGGGATTGTGGGAACTGCCACTCCTGCCCCCGGAGACGGTCTACGAGTTTTCTTCGTTTATGTGCGCCTTCAGTATCTGGCTGGGCCGGAAGGTGAGCACTCGGCGCGCCGTGATCTGGATGTCGTCGCCCGTCTGGGGATTTCTTCCCTTGCGAGGGCGCTTGTCGCGCAGGATAAAGTTTCCGAACCCGGAAATCTTTATTTTATCCCCGCTTTTCAGGATATCCTTCATCGTATCGAAGATCGTCTCGACGATATCCTGTGATTCTTTCTTCGAGAGGCCGCCTACTTTCTCGTAAACAATCTCCACCAGGTCAGCCTTCGTCATCGCCAGCCCCCTTTTGGTAGTAATTACGACGTGCGAATCGTACCGCCGAACCGATTCTCCAATAGATTTACTACCTTGGTATGTATACTATGGACATCGGCGTCCGTCAAGGTTCTCTGTTCCGCCTGGATTCGCACTCGGAATGCGACGCTCTTTCTCCCGGCACCGATCTTCTCCCCCGTATATACGTCGAAAACCTCCGCTTCGCGTATCTCGGGCGAAAGTTCCCGGACCATGGCCATCACATCGCCCACCGGTATGCTCATGGGGAAGATGCAGGCGATGTCCCGGAATACTGGAGGAAACCGGGGTATCGCCCGGTACTGTACCGCAACGGGCACCGACAGCGCCTTGTGGACCCGGATCTCCCCGTAGTAGGCAGAATCCGGGATTTCCAGGGCGGACAGCAGTTCCCGCCGGACGGCGCCTGCCCAGCCGACCGCTTCTCCATCTTTCCATATTTCCGTGGACTTCCCGGGCTCGAGAAAGGGACGCGAGACCGCCGGCACGAAGTGAACCGGTTTGCTTCCCAGCAAGGCAAGCATCGCTTCGGCTATTCCCTTGGCATCGTAGAAGTCGACCGTTTCCCCTGCCCCGCTCCAGGTGCCGGGCATCCTGCGCCCATACATGACGAACGCGATACGGAGCTCCTCGAAATGACCATCGGTAAACGATTTTCCGAACGCCTTCCCCACCTCGAACATCCGGATATCGTCGACGAAACGGCGAATGCTTCCCTTCACGTTGTGAAGCAGTCCCATGAGCAGATGGGGTCGCATGAGGGTAGTGTCCTCGGATATCGGGTTGGCCACCCTCATCGCGTCGGATGGATCGAATCCCAATAGGGAAGCATGCTTTTCCCATTCCTTCCCGGAAACGAAGGAGAAGTTGATCGCCTGGGAAAAGCCCTCCGTGCACAGGAACTCCGAGACCCTTTCCACTTCCGCGGCAATCCGGTCGTCCCGGGAGAAGTCGGGGGCTCCCGATTCCGGGTATGTGGTCGGAATCGTGCCGTACCCGGAAAGCCGTGCTATCTCCTCGATGAGATCGATCTCCCTTTCGATGTCGAACCGGCGAGCGGGGACGGTAACCTCCCACGTTTCCTTTCCCCGTTCGTTCACGGGGAACCCGAGGCGCGTCAGCACACCTGCGCATTCCCCGTCGGGATAGTTGCGTCCAATGACCCGTTCCACGCGCGCAGGACGGAAGGGCACCATTCTCCGGTACTCCCGGTGCCCCCCTATGTCGAACGATCCAGTCGACACACGGAAATCGGCGACCCCGGTCAGGAGCGAAATGGCCCGGTCTGCGGCGTACATCGTGCCGGACGGGTCCACGCCCCGCTCGAAACGGAACGAGGACTCGGTGGACAACCCGAGGCGTCTTCCCGTCGCACGTATGGAAGCGGGCGTGAAATGCGCGCTCTCGAACAGGATCCTTCTTGTTTCCGGGAGCACTTCGGTGTTCTGCCCTCCCATCACACCGGCCACTGCGACAGGCCCCTCCGCGTCCCATATGAGCAGCATCGGGGGCAGGATCTCCCGTGCTGCCCCGTCCAGTGTCGTGAACGTGCGCGGAATCCCGGACTTGCGAACGTCGATGCGGTTCCCGGCGAGGCGGTCGAGGTCGAACGCGTGCATCGGCTGGCCGAGTTCGAGAAGCATGTAGTTGGTTATGTCCACGATGTTGTTTATCGGGCGGATGCCGCACAGCGCAAGCCGTCGCTGGATTCCGGGAGGCGAGGGGGCGATGGTCACGTCCGTGATGACACGGGCGGAGTAGCGGGGGCACAGGTCCGTGTCCGTCACCGCAACGGAGGCGATCTCCCCGACAGGTGGTCCATCCTCCACAAGGGAGATCTCCGGGAGTACGACTTTTTCCCCCGTGATCGCGGCGATCTCCCGGGCCACGCCGAGCACGCTGAGGCAGTCCCCGCGGTTGGGGGTGATCTCGACTGTGAGGAGCCAATCGGCCATCCCGATCGCAGGCGCAAGCGGAATCCCCTCCTGCGAATCGGCTGGGAGAATCATGATCCCGGGGGATTCCTCCGCCAGCCCGAGTTCCTGTTCCGAGCAGAGCATCCCTTCCGAGACCTGGCCGCGAATCTTCGCTTTTCCGATCTGCATGCCGGCGGGCAGCGTTGCGCCCACACGCGCGAGAGCTACCGCGTCACCGGCCTTCATGTTCCTTGCGCCGCAGACGACCCGATACTCCGCCTTGCCGTCCGTCACGCGGCAAAGGGAAAGTTTATCCGCGTTCGGATGGGGTCCCATCTCGAGGATCCGGGCGACCACCACGCCATCCATCCCCTCTCCGAGGTCCCGGCAGGAAGATACCTCCACACCCGCCATCGTGAGGGCGTCCTGGACCTCCCGGGGGGAGAGGCGTGTATCCACGAACTCCTTGAGCCAGGAATAGAGTACTTTCAATGTCGTCCGCTCACCGATTCTCGGTCTTTTCAGAACTGCGACAGGAAATGGGGGTCGTTTTCGAAAAAGAGGCGGATGTCGCTGATCCCGTGCCGCAGCATCGCGATTCGCTCCACGCCCAAACCGAAGGCGAAGCCCGTGTACTCCTCCGGGTCGTATCCCACGAACCCGTAGACGGCAGGATCGATCATCCCGCATCCGAGAATCTCGATCCATCCGGAGTCTTTGCATACGCGGCATCCGGAGCCGCCGCAAATGACGCAGCGGATATCGACTTCCGCCGACGGCTCGGTAAACGGGAAAAAGCTCGGGCGGAAGCGGAGCGGCTTCCCCTCCCCGAACATCATCCGGCAGAATTCCGTAAGCAGCCCTTTGAGGTCCGCCATCGTGGTGCTCCTGTCTACGGCGAACCCTTCGACCTGGTGGAACATCGGGCTGTGGGTGACGTCGGAATCGCAGCGGTACACGGCGCCCGGAGCGATCACGCGCACAGGCGGCCGCATTTCCTCCATCGCACGGATCTGGATCGGCGACGTGTGAGTCCGAAGGACGAGATCCCCGCCCGGCCAGTCCATGTAGAACGTATCCTGCATGTCCCGCGCCGGGTGGTCTTTCGGGATGTTGAGCGCCTCGAAGTTGTAATAGTCCTTCTCGATTTCCGGCCCGCCGCGGATCGAGAACCCCAGCCGCTGGAATATGGCGATGATTTCCGTCATGGTCCGGGAAATCGGGTGTCGGTGACCGAAGGCGGGGACCCGGCCGGGCAGGGTCACATCGATACGCTCGATTCCTTCGCGAGCGACTCTCTCTTTTTCCCGGATCTCTTCGAGCCTTTGGCTGAAGGAGGATTCCAGGTTCGCCCTCGCCTCGTTTGCCGCTGCGCCCACCCTCTTTCGCTCCTCCATGGGAAGGGCGGACACTCCCCTGAGGAAATCGGAAATGGCCCCCTTCTTGCCGAAATACCGCCCCTTGGCGTCTAGAAGATCACTCTCCGTCCTGGCGGACGAGATCGCCCGCTGCCCTTCCTCGGCGAGGAGTGCGATCTGTTCGGTCGTGTCGGGCAAGTAGAAAGCGCCTTTCCTATCCGAGCGCGGTCCGGGCGGATTCGGCAAGGGAACGAAACCCGGCCGCATCGGCGACGGCAATGTCCGCGAGGACCTTCCGGTCGATCTCGATCCCCGCTTTCTTCAACCCGAAGATGAACTGGCTGTACGAGAGGCCGTTCTCCCGGGCAGCGGCGTTCACCCGGGTGATCCAGAGCGCCCGAAACTCCCGTTTCTTCACCCGTCGGTCCCGGTACGCATATTGATGGGCGCGCGCGACAGCTTCCTTGGCGGAACGAAGCAGCCGCCCGTGCCCTCCCCGGAACCCCTTTGCCGCTTTCAGCACTTTCCGGCGTTTCTTGTGCGAATGAACCGCTCGTTTCACGCGTGGCATGGCTCTCTACCTCTTCTTCCCGCGGCCTACAAGTACGGCAATAGGCGCCGGATCGATTTTTCGTTGGTGTGGTGCACCAGCGCGGATTTCTTCAGAGACCGTTTCCGCTTTCTCGACTTCCCGGTGAGGATATGGCTCTTTCCCGCCTTGGCCCGGCGGATCCCGCCTCCTCCCGTGGCGGAGAATCGCTTCTTCGCACCACGGTTGCTCTTCATTTTCGGCATTACCCTTCCTCCTGTTTTTCCGTAGAAGCTTCCGTCTTCGTCTCTTTCCGCCTGGGGGCTTTCCCCTCGGATTTTTCCGGTTTCCCCTGTTTTTCGGGTTTTCGCTTCGGCGCGATCGGGGCGACGATCGTCATCATCGTCCTCCCCTCCATCTTCGGGGGGCTCTCGACCTTGGAGAGTTCGGCGACCTCCGCCACGATCTGCTTCAGCTTCTCGAACCCGCTCTGCGAAGCGTAGGACATTTCCCTCCCCCGGAAGCGCACCGTCACCTTCACCTTGTCCCCTTCCTCGAGGAACCTCCGGATGTTCCGGATCTTCACGTTCATGTCGTGCTCGTCGGTCTTGGGCCTGACCTTGATCTCCTTGACCTGGATGACGGTCTGTTTCTTGCGCGCCTCCTGCTCCCTCTTGCTCTGCATGTACTTGAACTTGCCGTAATCCATGACCCGGCACACGGGCGGATCCGCGTTCGGCGCCACCTCCACGAGATCAAGATCGAGGTTTTTCGCCCTCTGCAACGCATCCTCGGTGGAGACGATTCCCAGTTGCTCTCCTTCGGCACCAACGAGACGAACCTTGGGAACACGGATCTGATCGTTGATTCTCGATTCCTTTGCTATGGCTCCCTCCTTTTTGTTTCCGAATCTTCTGTTTCCCCCCGCAGCATCCCGAGGAACTCCTCGATGGACACCGGCGGGAGCTGTTCCCCTCCCCGCCTGCGCGGGGAGACCTGGCGGCTCGTAACTTCACGGTCGCCGATCACGAGAGCGAACGGCACCTTCTTCATTTGGGATTCGCGGATCTTGTATCCGAGTTTCTCGTTTCGGAAATCCCCCTCCGCCCGATACCCGGCGGCGCGGAGCGCGGAAACCATCTCCCGCGCATAATCGACATGCCGGTCCGTGACGGGGAGAATATCGACCTGGACGGGTGCCAGCCAGAGGGGGAACGCCCCGGCGTAATGCTCGACAAGGACGCCGAAGAACCTCTCGAGGGAACCCATGAGCGCCCGGTGGATCATGATGGCGGGGTGCTCCGTCCCGTCCTCCCCGATATACGTCACCTCGAACCGGTCCGGGTTATTGAAATCGACCTGGATCGTCGAGCACTGCCAGGACCGACCGAGCACATCCTTGATCTTGATGTCGATTTTCGGGCCGTAGAACACACCTTCCCCGGGGTCCACCTCGTAAGAGAGCTCTTTGCGGTCAAGGGCCTGCTTGAGTGCCTCCTCCGCCTTCGCCCAGTTCTCCGGGGTGCCGGCGTACTTTTCCGGTCGGGTGGAGAGATAGATCTCGTACCGGTCGAACCCGAACCGGCGCAACACGAAAAGAGTGAAATCGAGAAGGGAGAAGATCTCCTCGTCCAGCTGGTCGGGGCGCAGGAACAGGTGGGCGTCGTCCTGGGTGAACCCACGCACCCGCATAAGACCATGCAGCGTTCCGGACGGTTCGTATCGGTATACGGTTCCCAGCTCGGCATAGCGCACGGGCAGGTCGCGGTAGGATCGCATCCGGGACTTGTAGATATGGATGTGGAACGGGCAGTTCATCGGCTTGAGCTGGTAATCCTGCCCTTCTACCCCGATGGGCGAGAACATGCTCTGCCGGTAGTAGTCGAGATGCCCGCTCACCCTCCACAGGTCGATTCTCGCGATGTGGGGGGAGAATACGAGATCATACCCCGCCCGGGCGTGCTCTTCCCTCCAGAAATCCTCCATGATCCTGCGGATGATCGCACCCTTGGGGTGCCAGAGGATCAACCCCGGACCGATCTCCTCGTTCACGCTGAACAGGTCGAGCTCCTTCCCGAGCCTTCGGTGATCGCGCTTCTTGACTTCCTCCAGGAGGAGCAGGTATTCGTCGAGCTCCTTTTTCTTCGCAAAAGCGCAGCCGTAGATGCGTGTGAGCATACGGTTCCGGGAATCGCCCCGCCAGTAGGCTCCCGCCGTCTTCATGAGCTTGTACGCGCCTACCCTCCCGCTGCTCGGAAGGTGCGGCCCCCGGCACAGGTCGAGGAAGTTCCCCATGCGGTAAAGAGAGACGGTGGTCTCCGGGATATCGGCCAGCAGTTCCTCCTTGTACGGTTCATCGGGAAATCTCGCCAGCGCTTCCTCCTTGGACATCTCCTCTCGAATAAAAGGCTGATCGCTCCGGGCGATCTCCTTCATCTTCTCCTCGATCCGCTCGAGGTCCTCCGGGGTAAACGGCTTCTCCACGTCGAAATCGTAGTAGAACCCGTTTTCGATCGCGGGCCCGATGGTGATCTTAACCTCCGGGAAGAGTTCCTTTACCGCTGCAGCCATCACGTGGGCAGTGCTGTGCCTCATGATTTCGAGGCCGTCAGGATCCTGGGGCATCACCCACTCGATCGTTCCCTCCGAGGGAGCCTGCGCGGCAAGATCCCGGATGGTTCCGTCGACGCGGGCAGCGACCGCTACCTTTGCCTTCCCCTGCTGTCTGGCAAGTTCGATAAGCGTCATTGCTCCTGTTCCCAAAAAGCAAACATTCCCGTCACACCGGTACCCAGGCGCGATGGCAAGACAATAAAGATCCACCGGGCAGGGAGAAAAAATGGTGGGCGATACTGGACTTGAACCAGTGACCCCCTGCATGTCAAGCAGGTACTCTAACCATCTGAGCTAATCGCCCTTTACCACCATGGAACCTATTATTCTCGGCGAACATCCCCCAAAATGTCAATTAAAATATAGATATAGTAACGTTGCAGACCGTTTCGTAGAACCCGGCGGGCGTGGGTTCGAAGAGGTGCACCTCCGCTCCCGTCTCCCGGGCAATGTCCGCCGGGGACAGGTTGTCCAGAAAGAGATCTCCCGCGTCCCGCAGGCACACGGAGGGGAGGTAAATCCGCGAAACCTTTTTCCTATTCAATGCCTGCAGGATGTCGTCCCCCCCGATAAGACCGGTGACCGTAACGCTTTTCCCCATGAGACGGTTCGGCACCGCCAGGGGGACGAAAGGAGCCCCGGCTCTCCGGGAGAATTCCGTGAGAAATCCGGAAATATAGCGGCGCGGCGAGATCCCGCTGATCACGATGCCTCCCGCGTCCGACCTCTTCCACCTTTTCCGACGGAGGAGCGACCGCGATTCGTCCAGGAATTTCCGCAGCAGGCCGACACCGTTGCCGATCTGCGAGAACGATCCGTACGCGTTGCGTCCGGGGATCGCTTTTCCCGCCAACAGGTAATATTCGTCGGCAGCAACGGCGAAGGGCTCTCCCTCCCGGTCGCCTAAGGAGCGACGCATCCGTGCAAGCAGGGAAAGCGTCGCCCTTGCTTCCTCCCGGGAGACCGCCCGAAGGGGGGGAAGTCCGGTCCGGTGTGCTGTAAGCCCAACCGGCACCACTGCGACGGAGAGCAGGCCGGGCCGGAGTCCTGCGAGCGCCTTGAGCGAACGCGCAAGCTCTGCCCCGTCGTTTATCCCCGGGCATACGACGATCTGACCGTGGAGTTCGATTCCGGAAGAGGTGAGCCTGCGCATGACCTCCATCACGTCCGCCGCGCGGGGATTTCCGAGCATCCGCCTCCGAAGCGGTGCGTCGGTCGAATGGATGGAGACATAAAGGGGGGAGAGCCCGTAGCGAATGATCTTCCGGATTTCTTCCTCGGATATATCCGAGAACGTTACGTATTGCCCATGCAGGAAGGAGAGTCGCACGTCCTCGTCCTTGATGTAAAGACTTCTGCGCATTCCCTTCGGAAGTTGATGGACAAAGCAGAAGATGCACCGATTCCGACAGCGACGGACCCGGACCGGTTCCGGGAAGACCCCCAAAGGCCTTCCCGCCGTGCGGACCATTCTCTCCCTCTCCTCCCCCGCCGGCGTCGCCCACCGGAGGAGAAAACGGCTCCGGCTGGTCAGAAAATGCAGGTCGAGGAGATCGGAGACGGTCTTCCCCGACACGGAGAGGATCCTGTCTCCCGCTGCGATACCGGCTTCTTCCGCAACGGAGGCACGGGACACCGATTCCACACGTACCCCGGCAACGCGTGAGGGGTGGACACTCTCGTCTTTCCCATTCCTGTCCCTCAAGAGGTTCCCTCCGGTTGCAGATAGTACTCAGGCACGGGAGAGTTTACGGATCCCGATCACCAGATAATGGAGCCCGGAAACTGCGGTCGACAGGGCGCACACGGCGACGACGATTCCTGTCGCCCAAGGCTCGGTTCCCGCGGGGATGAGATCCCATATTCCGGGGAACGCCCGGATGGCCAGGAAATAGATCACGGTCATGATCTGCGTGGCGGTGTTCCATTTGCTTATTTTCGTGGCCGCGATATCTTCCGACTTGAGCAGAATCAGGAATAGCAGGCTTCCCACGAGGATGAAGATGTCCCGGCTGATCACCATGATGGACAGCCAGACGGGAACGACTTCCACGATGGCGAGCACAACGAAGGAAGTCGCCATGAGCAGCTTGTCGGCGATGGGGTCTAGGTAGAAGCCGACGACCGTCCTCTGGTGGAGTAATCTCGCCAGCAGTCCGTCCAGCAAATCGCTTATCCCGCAGACGGCGAAGACGAGTAGCGCGGGGAGGAACTTTTCAGAGATCAGCAGGTAGACGAAAAGCGGCACTAGAAGGACGCGAGTTGCGGTAAGCCCGTTGGCGATGTTGATCAGACGCGCCTGGTCGAACCGCTCCCTGCCGAACGGTGCAGGCATAACTCTCCTTCCATACCCTTTAGCAACGCCGGGATCCCGGATCCCGTCGCCGCGGAAATGCGGATCGCCCCGGGGGGGCAGTACCCGTCTTCCCCCGTCAGGTCCACCTTGTTGACGACCAGCAGAGAAGGCTTTCCAAAAAACCCGAGCTTTGTGAGGATCCCCTCGACGGAGGAAATGTTCTCCTCCATGTTCTCCGCACTCCCGTCGGCGACGTGGACGAGAAGATCGGCCTCCCCGATCCCCTCGAGCGTGGCGAGGAAGGCCTCGCGGAGCTCCGCCGGAAGATCGTAGATGAATCCGACGGTGTCCACCAGGATCGCCGTACCGTATTCGGGCAGCGAAAACCGGCGCGCCGTGGGGTCGAGCGTGGCGAACAGCTGGTCTGCAACGAAGACGTCGGCGCCGGTGAGCAGATTGAACAGGGTAGATTTCCCGGCGTTGGTGTATCCCACCAGCGCTACCACGGGAAACCCCACCTCTCTGCGCCTGCGGTAATGCAGCGCTCTTGTCCGCCGAACCGTCTGAAGGGCACGTTCGATCTGCCGAATGTTGGTTCGGATCCGGCGACGGTCCTCCTCGAGCTTCTTTTCCCCCGGCCCCCTCGTTCCGATACCGCCGCCGAGACGGGACAGGTCCCTCCTACCCCCGATCAGCCGCCCCATCCGGAAAGAGAGCTGAGCAAGCTCGACCTGTAACTTTCCTTCCCGGCTGTGCGCCCTCCGGGCGAAAATATCGAGAATGATCTCCCGGCGATCGAGAACCTTTACGTCCAATTCCCTTTCGAGGTTGGCCTGCTGGTTCGGCCGGAGGAGATTCTGGAAGACGACGAGATCCACCGCGTTTTCCCGGACGGTCTCCCGAAGGTCCGCAAGCGCCCCTGCCCCGATCATGGTAGCGGGATGCACCGAGGAAAGGGCCTGGGTCCGTCTCCCCGCCACGATCGCACCTGCGGCCGACACGAGGCTTGCCAGTTCCTCGAGAAGATCGGGCTGGGAAGGGGTTCCCGGGATGGGTCTTCGTTTTCGCTGGGCCCATACGAGCCAGGCCCTTTCGGGAGTTTTTCTTCCGTCCATAATCAATGGAGGCGCAACACGTCGTACCCGAACCGGACCCGCAACTCCTTGGCCAGCGAGAGCGACGGGGCGACGCCAAACGCGTCCGGGAGTGCGAGAACCGCCTCGTACTCCCCTTCGCGTACGAGGTGCAGAAAGGCCTTTTTCTCCCCGGTGTTCCGGCCGAGAAGTTTTCGCAGATCGAGGATGTCGGCTGCGGTCATCCTGTCTGTGCGAATCTGTAAATGGACGGACCGGGCAAGTTTCTCCCGGACATTTTCCATCCGGATGATGTCCATCGCGATGACCTTGGCGGATTTGTCTTCCGCCTCCACCCGCCCGACGAGAAAAACCGGCCCGTCGCAGGACAGGGCGTCCTGGCTCTGCTGGAAGGTCTCCGGGAAGACGATCACTTCGATGACGCCTTCCAGGTCCTCGAACTGGAGATACGCCATCTTCTTGCCCTGTTTCGTCGTTTTCTGGCGGACGGAACTGATGATCCCTCCGATTTTCACCTCTGCGCCCGTCACCATCACAGGTACGCGCGACGTGGTCGTATTCGCGAACAGCTCTATCTCCCCGGCGTACTCGTCCAGTGGATGGCCGGTAATGTAGAATCCGAGCGCTTCCCGCTCGTTGGCGAGCCTCTCCCTCCTGCTCCATGTGTTGGAGGACGGGCTGCTGTCCGATTTTCGCGGGGGGGGAGAGGCGATCGTTCCCCCGAAGAGAGCGTACTGGCCCGATCCCTTTCTGCGCGCCGCCTCCTGGGCCGCCTCCATCAGTGCCGGGAGCCTTTCGAACACGCCTCCCCGATCGGATTCCAGGGAATCGAAGGAGCCCGCCCTGACCAGGCTTTCGACCGCCCTCTTGTTTACCTTGCGCAGGTCGACCCGGGAGAGAACGTCTTCGACCGAGGAGAACGGCTCCTCCCCTTTCGCTTCGCCGATAGCGTCGATGGCTGCCGCTCCCACTCCCTTGATCGCCGAAAGCCCGAACCGGATCGCCTGCCCGGAAGGATGGAAGGCAAAGCGGGATTCGTTGACGTCCGGAGGGAGAACTGGAATGCCGCGCTCCCGGCAATAGGCGATGTACCGGATGATTTTCGCCGTGTCCCCCGACTCGGAAGTCATCAGGGCGCAGAAAAACTCCACGGGATAGTGCGTCTTGAGGTAGGCGGTCTGGTAGGCGAGGAGGGCGTAAGCCGTGCTGTGGGACTTGTTGAATCCGTATTCTCCGAACTGCGCTATCAGGTCGAAGAGGGTCGCCGCCTTTCTGGCGGAGACTCCCTTCTTTTTCGCCCCCTCGAGAAATCGGATCTTCTGCGTATCCATGAGAGCTGTGTCCTTTTTCCCCATGGCCTTGCGAAGAACGTCCGCCTCCCCCATGGAGAATCCGGCAAGCGCCACCGCGATCCGCATGACCTGTTCCTGGTAGACGATTACACCGTAGGTGTCCCGAAGGATCTCCTCGAGCTCCGGCAGCTGATACTCGATCGTCTTCTGCCCGTGACGCCGCATGATGAAATCATCCACCATCCCGCTCTGAAGGGGTCCGGGCCGGTAAAGCGCTACCGCGTCGATGAGGTGGGTGAACCGGTCCGGCTTGAGGCGAAGGAGCAGGTCCGTGAAGCCCTGGCTCTCGCACTGGAACACTCCGGCGGTGTCTCCCCGGGAAAGCATCGCGTATGTCTCCGGGTCGGAGAGCGTGAGCGTGTCGAGGTCCAATCCCTCGCCATTCCGTTCCCGGATCAGGTTCCGGGTGTTGTGAATCGCCGTGAGTGTCCGCAGGCCGAGAAAATCGAACTTGACCAGCCCGACCTTCTCTATGTGCTGCATCGGAAATTGCGTCGTGATATCGCCGTTGGAGTTCCGGTACAGGGGCACATATTCCGTGATCGGCCGGTTCGCGATGACCACCCCCGCGGCGTGGGTCGAGGCGTGCCGGGAAAGACCCTCGATCGCTTTCGCGTATTCGAAGAGTTCGGCCACCTTCGCGTTCTCCCGGATCATCTCCGGGAGCCTCGCCTCGACAGCAAGCGCCTTGTCGATCGTCATCCCGAGATCCGGAGGGATGAGTTTGGCGATCTTGTCGACGTCGGCATACGGCATCTCCAGCACCCGGCCCACGTCGCGAACGGCGGCACGGGCTTTCATCGTTCCGAACGTGATGATCTGGGCGACGTTCTCCTTTCCGTACCGATCTTCCACGTACCGGATCACCTCGTCCCTGCGGTCCTTGCAGAAATCGCAGTCGATGTCCGGCAGACTGATCCGCTCCGGGTTGAGGAATCGCTCGAACAGCAGCCCGTAAGGCAGGGGGTCGATCTCGGTGATCCGCAAGGCATACGCGACGAGGCTCCCCGCCGCGCTTCCCCGGCCCGGCCCCACCGGGATCCCCTGTTCTTTCGCAAATCGGATGAAGTCCCATACGATCAGGAAATAGCCGGAAAACCCGGTGGTCTCGATGACCGTCAGCTCGAACTCGAGCCGTTTCCGGTACGCTTCCTCTTCCTCCGGCCGGATCTTCCCCGATCGCACCCTCATTTCCTCGAACCGGCGGAGAAGTCCTTCGTTGGAGAGCTTTCGCAGGTATTGGTCGGAGGTCATTCCTCCCGGCACCCGGAACTCCGGGATCCTGTGCCGGCCGAGATCGAGTCTCACGTGGCAGCGTTCCGCGATGGCGAGGGTGTTCGTCAACGCATCGGGGGCCGTGTGACCGAAGGCCCGGTCGAATTCCTCCGGCCCCTTGACGTAGAACTGGTCGGTCCCGAAGCGCATTCGGTCTTCCGAGCTGATCACCTTCCCCGTCTGCAGGCACAGCAGGATGTCGTGTGCCCGGGCATCTTTCCGCTCGAGGTAGTGGCAATCGTTGGTGGCCACAAGTGGCGTTCCTGTCCTCCGCGCGAGTTCGATGATCTGGGAGTTCGCACGATTTTGGGCGGGCAGTCCGTTATCCTGGATCTCGAGGAAATACCTGCCGTCCGGGAAGATCTCCTTGTATGTCTCGACGGCTTCCGCAGCGCGGTCTTTCTCCTCCCGGGCAAGCAGCACCGGGACCTCTCCCTGCAGGCAGGCGGAGGTGGCGATGATCCCTTTCGCGTGCTCGCGAAGGATCTCCTTGTCGACGCGGGGCTTGTAGTAGAACCCCTCGACGTGGGCCCGGGACACCAGACGTATGAGGTTTCGATACCCCTCGTCCGATTCGGCCAGCAGGATCAGATGGTGCGGTCTTTCCTCGCCCGGCGATGCCTTACGGTCATGCCGGGACCCTGGGGTTACGTAGACCTCGGCCCCGATGATGGGCTTGATCCCTGCCCGGTTCGCCTTCTCGTAGAAGTCCACCGTGCCGATCATCCCCCCGTGGTCGGTCAGCGCAACGGCGGGCATCCCCATCTCCGCCACCTTGCGGACGAGATCCTCGATCTTGATCGTCCCGTCGAGGAGACTGTACTGGGAATGCAGGTGCAGGTGGACGAACTCTTTCAACGGCTACCCCTCTACTCCCATTCTATCGTGCTTGGGGGCTTGGAGGATATGTCGTACACGACCCGGTTGATGCCCTTGACCTCGTTGATCATGCGCGTCGAGATCCGCTGGAGCAGGTCGTACGGGAGGCGTACCCAATCGGCGGTCATCCCGTCCAGGCTCTGGACCGCTCGGACTGCCGCCACGTTTTCATACGTCCTTTCGTCGCCCATGACACCCACCGTCTTGATCGGGAGGAGGACGGCAAAGGACTGCCAGATCGATTCATAAAGCCCCGCGGTCCTTACCTCCTCCTGCACGATGGCGTCCGCCTCCTGCAGAATCCGGATCCGCTCCCTGGTCACCGGCCCGATGATCCGCACGGCCAGCCCCGGTCCGGGAAACGGCTGCCGATCGAGGATGTGACCGGCGACGGAGAGTTCCCGGCCGAGTTCACGGACTTCGTCCTTGAAAAGTTCGCGCAACGGCTCGACGAGCTTCAGTTGCATATTCTCGGGCAGGCCCCCGACGTTGTGATGGGACTTGATCGTGGCCGACGGCCCTTTGAACGAGATGCTCTCGATCACATCGGGATACAGGGTGCCCTGCCCGAGGAACCCGACGCCGGGGATCTTCCCGGCCGCCTCCTCGAACACCCGGATGAACGTCTCGCCGATCACCTTCCGCTTCTCCTCCGGGTCGGAGATCCCTTCCAGGCCCGTGAGGAATCGTTCCGTCGCGTCGACGTACTCCAGATGGAGGCCGATCCCCTCCCGAAACGTCTGCAGGACCTCTTCGGCCTCGTTCTTTCGCAAAAGACCGTTGTTCACGAAAATGCAGGTCAACTGCTCCCCGAGAGCCCGATGCAGCAGAACCGCCGCGACGGAGGAATCGACTCCGCCGGAAAGGCCGAGCACCACGTTCTCCTTTCCCACCGATTCCCGGATCCTGCCGATGCTGGTCTCGATGAAGGAATGCATCGTCCACAGGGGGGACAGGCCACAGACCCGGAAGAGGAAATTGGCAAGGATCTCCTTTCCCCTGGGGGTGTGGGCCACTTCCGGATGGAACTGGACGCCGTATATCCGGCGGGCATCGTTCGTCATCGCCGCCACAGGGGAGTTTTCCGAATGGGCGATCGAGGTGAATCCTTTCGGCATCTCCTCGATCCGGTCCCCGTGGCTCATCCACACCTGGATCGTCATGTTGTGCCGGAATTCCTCGATCCCGAGAAACAGGGGATCGCCCCACTGCCCCCGGATGTTGGCGAAGCCGTATTCCCGGTCCGCGGCCTTCGCCACTTTTCCTCCCATGAGATCGGCGATGAGCTGCATCCCGAAGCAGATCCCGAGGACGGGCACCCCCATCGTCAGGATATCCCGCGAAATCCTCGGGGCATCATCCCCGTAGACGCTGGCAGGCCCTCCCGAGAGGATGATGCCGTCCGGATCGAACTCCCGAACGAACTCCGTTCCGACGTTGCAGGGATGGATTTCGCAGTACACCTTCAGTTCCCGTACGCGCCGGGCGATGAGCATGGTGTACTGCGATCCGAAATCGAGGATCAATATCTTTTCCACCAAGTACGCTACTCCAGCCGGTAATTCGGCGCTTCCTTCGTGATGATGACGTCGTGGACGTGGCTTTCCTTGAGCCCCGCAGACGTGCTCTTCATGAATTTCGCGCGTTTCCGGAGATCTTCGATGGTCCGGGCCCCTACGTATCCCATGCCGGATTTGAGCCCCCCGGTGAGTTGGAAGATCATGACGGATAGCGGTCCGCGGTAGGGAACCCGCCCCTCGATCCCCTCCGGCACGAGCTTGGCCTCAGATTCGACGTGGGTCTGGAAATACCGGTCCCTGCTCCCCTTTTTCATCGCCTCGAGGGATCCCATCCCGCGGTACACCTTGTACGATCTTCCCTGATACAGGACGATTTCCCCGGGGCTTTCATCCGTCCCGGCGAAGACGGATCCGATCATCACCGTCGACGCTCCCGCCGCGAGGGCCTTGGTGATGTCGCCCGAGAACTTTACTCCGCCGTCCGCGACCAGGGGGATTTTCTTCTTCGAGGCCACAGCGGCGCATTTCATGACCGCGGTCATCTGGGGAACGCCCACTCCGGCGATCACCCGCGTGGTACAGATCGACCCTGGACCGACGCCCACTTTCACGCAGTCGGCCCCTGCCTTGATGAGGGCGTCCGTCCCTTCTCCTGTCGCCACGTTTCCTGCGATGAGCTGGATCCCACGGAAATTTCGCCGGATCGCCCGGACGACTTCGGTCACCTCGCGGGAATGGCCGTGGGCCGTATCGACGCAGATGATATCGGCACCGGCCTTCAGGAGCATGTCGATCCGCTGCTCCCAACCGGGGCCGACGCCGACCGCCGCCCCGACCCGCAGCCTCCCCTTATCGTCCTTGCAGGCGAAAGGGTATTTCTTGATTTTCAGTATGTCCTTGATCGTGATGAGTCCGCGCAGATTGTTCTGTCGGTCCACGACAAGCAGTTTTTCGATACGGTTCTTGTGCAGGATCTCCTTTGCCTGCTCTAGCGTTGTCCCTACGGGAACGGTCACCAGCCTCTCCTTGGTCATCACGTTTTCGATCGGCTGGTCGAAATTGGTCTCGAACCGCAAATCCCTGTTGGTCAGGATCCCCACGAG
>JBAVJZ010000048.1:0-3300 GCA_049688015.1 Candidatus Deferrimicrobiaceae bacterium
CGTCCATCGCCCCCTCACGACCGCGTGTCGGCGGGAGGACGTCCCCGTCGCGTCAGCCAGCGGGCAAGCAGGTAGGCGCCTCCTCCCGAGGCGACGATCCCGAGGAAGGCCGAGAGGAGGTAGAAAACGCTCTGCGTCGGGAGGGGAGCGTCCTTCCGGCCGGGGAGGGTATAGTCGGGCATCGGGGCCTTCCACGTATCTGCCGTGTTCTCCATCCCGGAAGGTGCGTAGCCGATCATCTTCCGGACCTCGTGGATCCCCCATTCGCCCCACGCACCCCCCGCCTTCATGATCTGCGGGAGATAAAGCCCGATGGGGGTCAGAAACGCCATCAGGCCCAGGACAACCAGGAGTTTCCGGTATTCTCTCATCGCGTGGGTCCGCTTTCCTGCGAGCCGAGAATCCAGGCGGATTTCGACCGGCGCAGGTACAGGACCACGAGCCCCGTGACCAGGGCCTCGACCGTGCCGATGAAGGTCATGTGCTGGATCATCATGACGGGAATGGCCACGGAGAGGGGGTAGGGAGAATAGAGGGCCCGCCCGTCCGGCGTCGTGTGCAGCAGGGGCTGAATCCCGAACATGACCGCCGTGGTGAATGCTGCCGCATTGATCCCGATATATCCTGCTACCCCGGCGGCCAGGGCTTTCCCCCTCTCGGAGGAGACCATGCGGGAGAGAAGTCGGTACGAGTAATACCCCGTGAACGGCATCACGAATGCGATGTTCAGGCAGTTCGCGCCGATCGCCGTCACCCCCCCGTCGCCGAAGAGAAGCGCCTGAATGGCGAGAGCGATGCTGATGGAAAGCATTGCCCCCCAGGGACCCACGGCAATCGCGATCAGGACGCCCCCCACCGCGTGTCCCGTACTTCCACCGGGAAGGGGCACGTTGAACATCATCAAGAGGAAGGAGAAGGCTGCGGAGATGGCGAGGAGGGGAGCCCGTCGCGTGTCGAGGCTTTCCCGGACCTTCCGGGCCGCAATCCCCCAGAGAGGGACGCAGGCCGCGTATGCCGCGACGTACGTCGGGGGACCGAGATACCCGTCGGGGATATGCATCTGTTCCTCTGTCTCCTGTCGAGTTTCCTTGTCCACACCGGGGAATCCGGTGGATTTGTCGTCTGTTACTGTCCCAGTTTTTCGGGTAAGGGAAATTCCCGCCCGCAATACGGGCAGATGACGGTGTCGCCGGGCTTCCAGACCCGTACTTCCTTCTGGGAGGCGCACGCAGGCAACAGGAGAAGGAGGGTGAGCAGGACGGTGAGAATTCGGAGCTTCATGGAGGTCTCCTTGCAAGGAGATTCCGGATGTCCGCGCAACTCTTGCGGGGTCGGTATACTCTCCATACTATAATGACCCGGCGCGCGACGCAAAGCAGCCGGGGAGGACGTCCGATGGAAAACCGGGAATGGCTGGAATTCGCCGAGGACGTGGCACGGGGAGCGGGGGAGATCCTCCGGAGGAACTACGGGAAGCGGCAGTCCATTCATTACAAAGGGGAGATCAACCTCGTGACGGACGTGGACCGGCAGTCCGAGGCCTACATCTTCGAGCGGATCCGGTCCGCCTTTCCGGACCACGGGATCCTTTCCGAGGAGAGTTCGGAGCACGTGTCCCCCTCGCCGTACCGATGGGTTATCGACCCCCTCGATGGCACGACCAATTATGCTCACAATTACCCGTGCTTCTGTGTTTCCGTCGCGCTGGAACGGGACGGCAGGCTTCTTGCGGGTGCCGTGTTCGATCCGCTCCTGTCCGAATCGTTCACCGCTTCACCGGGGAACGGAGCCTTTCGAAACGGGGAGCGGATTGCGGTGTCCGGGGTGGACGACCTGCGCCGGTCCCTTCTTGCCACCGGTTTTGCCTACGACGTGAAGCAGGCGACCGACAACAATCTCGATTTGTTCCGGGAGTTCGTATTCACCGGGCAGGCGATCCGGCGCGACGGGTCGGCTGCCCTCGACATGTGTTACCTCGCCTGCGGGAGGTTCGACGGGTTCTGGGAACTGAAGCTTTCGCCCTGGGACACGGCCGCCGGGCTTCTCATCCTCAGGGAGGCGGGAGGGGTGGCTACGCGTCTTGACGGTTCCCCGTACGATATCCACCAGCCCGACATCCTCGCCTCGAACGGCCACATCCATCAGCAGATGATGGCGGTGCTTCGCCGGGTTTTGGAGAAGGACGACCCATGAACGACGGGGGGCGCCTCCCGGCGGGAACGTCCCGCGGAAGCGGCCCCCCTCGGATGGAATTCCCCGGATCGGGACCTACTTTTTCACGCCCTCCAGCAGTTTCACAGAGAACTTGTCGTGCTGAAACGGGTGAACATCCGGGAATTTCGCAAAGAGCCACCCCTTGAACACCTGCTTTCCCTTCTCCTCGATCTCGATGTTGCAGGCCGGATTCGACGAATCGTTGGAGGCGGATGTAATCTGGTCGGCCGTCATCGAGAAGTGAGGGAGGAAGTCGCCTGTCTTTACGACCAGGTCGGTATCCGGGATCGGGAACTCGGAGTTCAGGGGGATGGTATACTCTTTCCGGGTCTTCGATTCCTTGAACTCCACCTCGATCTTCACGGCCTTCCACGCCGTCTTGACTTCCTCGGGGACGACAACCGTCTTTTCCGGCCCTCCCCCCATCGGTCCTTGCGGGGCTCCCGGCTGTCCGGGGACTCCTTCCTGCGTCGGCGAGGGAACCGGTGTTTGCTCTTTCTTCTGGCAGGAGGCCCCCGTGAGGGTAATCATCAGGAGCGCTGCGAACATCAGGGACATTCTCTTCATGGTTCCTCGTACCTCCTCTTTTATCGTGCCCCTCCAGGGGACAGATGCTGGTTTTTTCAGGGCCCCGGCGCCTCGGCACGGCGGCTCCGGTTTGAATCCCCGGATCTCCGGCAGTCGAAAAACGTGGCGGAGAGGGAGGGATTCGCCCGCTGGGGCCTCGGCGGTTTCGCCATCGCCCTCCCGGCCTCGTCGCCGCCTGCCGCGCTCCTAAAGTCGCGCTATTCCTCCTGGCCGTCGGCGGCGGCTCCGGTTCGAATCCCCGGATCTCCGGCAGTCGAAAAACGTGGCGGAGAGGGAGGGATTCGAACCCTCGAGGCGGGGATTAGCCACCTACGCGATTTCCAGTCGCGTTCCTTCGGCCAGCTCGGACACCTCTCCATACACCCTGGTTCTCTTCAGCGAAACCAGCAACTACCGGAAATCGTCGGCGGCTCCGGTTCGAATCCCCGGATCTCCGGCAGTCGAAAAACGTGGCGGAGAGGGAGGGATTCGCCCGCTGGGGCCTCGGCGGTTTCGCCA
>JBAVJZ010000049.1:0-25920 GCA_049688015.1 Candidatus Deferrimicrobiaceae bacterium
CCCTTTCCCTTCGAAGAACCGATTCTGAAAGAAAAAGGGGTGAACGTCCGGTTCGCCGGTCATCCTCTTCTTGACGAGCTGGCTCCCTACTTCGACGTCCCCACTGGAGTGGGGAATTGCGGCATACCGGCAGGAAAACGGGTCGTGGGACTGCTCCCCGGAAGCCGGCCGGGGGAGATACGCAGACACTTCCCGTTGATGGTCGAGGCGGCCCGCAGGATCGCGGCCCGCTTCCCCGATGTCCACTTCGCCGTCCCGCTCGCCGGACCGGAGTTCCGGGATGTGATCCTTACGGGGTTGACGGGGAGCGAACTCCCTTTGACAATAGTGGAAAATGAGCGGTTCCTGGTGTTCCGGGAGATGAGGGCCGCCCTTGCAGCCTCGGGGACGGCGACGCTGGAACTGGCGTTGCTCGGGGTCCCGCCCGTGATCGTCTACCGGACGTCGTCCGTAACCTACCGGATCGGGAAGAGGATGGCCCAGGTCCCGTGCATCGGTCTGCCCAACATCGTGGCGGGCCGGAAGTTTCTGCCGGAACTGATCCAGGACCAATGCCGCCCCGAGACGATGGCGCAGGAAATCGGCGATCTTCTGACCGACGACGGAAAGCGGGAGCGACTGTCCGAGGTGTGCCGGGGACTGCGGGGAGTCCTGTCCGGGACGGGTCCGGCGGAGGCGGTGGTGGAGATGCTTGCGCAGGAGGCGGGTGCGGTATGGGGATGACGGTCTATCGGCGCATGCTCGATTACGTACGTCCGTACACGATGCGGCTCGCACTCGCGATGGGGTTCATGGTCATCGTGTCCTCCTTCCGGGGCGCGATCGCTTTTCTCGTAAAGCCCGCGCTGGACGATATCTTCATCAACAAGGACGCTGCCCGGCTCGCCATCATCCCCCTGCTCGTCCTGGGGGTCTATCTGATCAAGGGCGTGTGCGAGTTCGCCCAGAGCTATCTGATGAGCGGAGTCGGCCAGCGGGTTATCCGCGACATCCGCGACCACCTCTACCGCCACATGCAGTCCCTCTCCCTATCCTTCTACATGAAACATCCCACCGGCGTGCTGATGTCCCGTGTGACCAACGACGTCGGGCTCATGCAGGGGGCCGTGACGGAGGCGGTCACGGGCCTCATCAAGGACGTCTTTTCCGCGCTCTTCCTCGTGGGAGTCATATTTTACCGTGACTGGAAACTGGCCCTGGTCGCTCTCGTGGCGTTTCCCCTCGCCTTATGGCCCATCGTCCAGTTCGGCCGGAAGCTCCGAAGGACGAGCATCAGGACCCAGGAGGTAACGGGGGGGCTGACCTCTCATCTGCAGGAGACGATCAGCGGCGCGAAACTCGTGAAGTCCTTTGGAGCCGAGGAGTATGAGGTGGACCGGTTCGCGACCCGCAACGACAAGCTGTTCCGCTTGAGCATGAAGGTGGTGAAGGTCCAGGCGATGACCTCCCCCCTCTCGGAGATGTTCGCGGGGGTGGGCGCCGCAGCGGTCATCTTCTACGGCGGGTACAGCGTCATGAACGGTCAGAGCACACCGGGGAACTTCTTCTCCTTCATGACCGCTCTCTTCATGCTCTACGAACCCGTCAGGCGCCTGTCCCGCATCAACAACGTGATTCAGCAGGGGATCGCCGCCGCCAGCCGGGTGTTCGAAGTACTGGACACACTGCCCGATGTCAAGGAGAAGAAAGATGCGCCGGACCTGGCGGGAATCGAAACAGGAATCGAGTTCGACCACGTCGATTTCCGGTATTCCGAGCAAGGGGAGTACATCCTGAAGGACGTCACCTTCCGGGTTCCTCTCGGCACACTGGTGGCCATCGTGGGTTCGAGCGGAGCCGGCAAAACCACTCTCGTCGACCTGCTCCCGCGGTTCTACGATCCACAGAACGGGGCGATCCGGATCGACGGAACGGACATCCGGGACGTTTCCCTTTCCTCGCTGCGCTCGCGGATCGGTATAGTGAGTCAGCACACGATCCTGTTCAACGATACCGTTCGTAACAACATCGCCTACGGGATGTCGGACGCCTCGAAGGAGGAAATCGAGGCGGCTGCGCGCAGGGCGAACGCGCACGGATTCCTCTCCCGGATGCCGGAGGGGTACGAGACGGTCATCGGCGAACAGGGACTGAAACTCTCGGGGGGGGAAAGGCAGCGCGTCGCTATCGCCCGTGCGATCCTCAAGGACGCTCCGATCCTGATCCTGGACGAGGCGACCTCGGCCCTCGACAGTGATTCGGAAAGCGTGGTCCAGGAGGCGCTAGAGCACCTTATGCGGGGAAGAACCACCTTTGTGATCGCCCACCGGCTCTCCACGGTCCGCAATGCCGACGTGATCCTGGTGGTCGAGGAGGGACGGATCATCGAGAGTGGAGGACACGAGGAGCTCCTGGCGCGGGATTCGCGTTACCGCTCCTTCTACCTCAAGCAATTCGAGGAGAGGAAACCCGGTGCGGAAGGCCGTCCTGGCAGCGCCTGAAAGGGCAGGGAAGGTTTTTCTCCCGGGCAGCCGCGCGCATTTCCTGTACAACCTGGGTCTTGCAGGCGCCCTGGTATTGACGGCCCCTGCGTGGATCCCCTGGATGAGCTTCTCCGCGAAACGCAGGAGGAATTTTCCGGACCGCCTCGGGATCCGCCTCGGCCGCATTCCCCCCCCGGCGGGAAAGCAACGGATCTGGATCCATGCGGTCTCGGTGGGAGAAACACTCGCGGCGGTCTCCCTCGTACGCGACCTCAATGAACGGCTCCCCTCCGCGGAACTCTTCTTCTCGACGGTAACGATTACCGGGCGACAGGTGGCGGGGAAAGCGCTCGCCGGTCACGTCGAGAAGACGTTTTTCTTCCCCTTCGACATCCCCCGCATTTCCGGGAAGTTCCTCGACCGGGTCGGTCCGGATGTTGTGGCGATACTCGAAACGGAGATCTGGCCAAACTTTCTTGGAGAGTGCGCGGCGCGGGGGATTCCCGTGGTCATCCTGAACGGGAGGGTCTCGGAACGCTCGTTTCGAGGGTACGGACGGTTTTCTTCCTTTTTCGCAAGAGTCCTCGCATGCGTTACGGCCTTTGCCATGCAGACGGAAGAGGATGCCCGCAGGATGATCGCCCTCGGAGTCGATCCGGTGAAAGTCACTGTCACGGGAAACATGAAATTCGACGTGTTTTTTCCCCCTGACTCCGATTCGCCCTTTCTTTCCTGGCTGAAAGGCGAGAAGGACAAGGGTACCGCATGGGTAGTCGCGGGGTCGACACACGAGGGAGAGGAGAATGCGGTGCTTTCCGCGTTCGCGGATGCGCGTTCGGTAAACCCATCGGCCCGACTTCTGCTCGCACCCCGGCACCCCGAGAGGTTCGACGCTGTGGTGGACCTTTGCGAGCGGCGGGGCTGGGAAGTTGCGAGAAAATCGCGTATCGCATCCGGGGAGGAAAAGAAGCATTCCTCTCCCATCGTCGTTCTGGACACTGTCGGGGAGCTGCTAGCCTCGTACGCAGCAGGGGACATCGCTTTCGTGGGAGGCAGTATAGCCCCGAAGGGGGGGCACAACATCCTTGAACCCGCCCTGTACGGGGTTCCTGCCGTCACGGGACCGCATACGGAAAATTTCCGGGAAATCACCGAACTGTTCACCCGGGGGGATGCGGTGATGACGGTGCGGGACGAGAGCGATCTTTGCCGCAGGATGGCGGAGTGGGCGGCCGATCCCGCCCCGTTTGCGGAGATGGGGAAGCGCGCGAAGCGTCTTCTGGAAACTCTCCGCGGTGCCAGTGGCAGAAACGCCGCACTGGTCGCCGGCGAACTGACCCGGCGCGCAGGGGTAGCGTCATGATGGGGATGGTTGCCAGGGGGAGGAGGAGACTTTACGGCGCGGGGATTCTCAGCTCCTGTTCCCTTCCCCGTCCGGTGGTGAGCGTGGGAAACCTGACGGCGGGCGGTTCGGGGAAGACCCCCCATGTCCAGTTTCTCGCCCGATGGCTTACCGGGCAGGGGGTGCGGGTCGCGATTCTCAGCCGTGGCTACGGAAGGAAAACCGGGGGCGTCCTGTGGGCGTCCCGGGAACAGGGAGGAGTGACGGGCGGCACCCGCGGGGCTGCCGAGGCGGAGCGGGTGGGGGATGAACCGGCATTTCTCGCGTCGACTCTCCCTGGTATCCCCGTGCTCGTCGGGGAATCCCGCTTTGCCGCGGGAACGGAATGCCTGCGGGTCCTCGAGGTCGATGCGTTCCTACTCGACGACGGCTTCCAACACCTCTCCCTGCGGCGGGACGCCGATATTCTCCTGGTCGACGCCGGGCTGGGGCTGGGGAACGGACGAACCCTGCCGTTCGGCCCCCTCCGGGAACCGCCGGACCACGCCCGCTTTGCGGACGCCATGATTGTCACACGCTGCGAAAGCGCCGACCATGGCAGGGAGGCGGCCTGCACCGTATCGTTCCCGCCGGAGAGGCCCGTGGCCTTCTCCCGGATCGTCCCGCGCCTCCTCGTCGACAGGGACGGCAGGGAGAGCCCTCTCCCAATGGTGGAAAAGGAGATTGCTGCCTTTTCGGGAATCGCGCGGAACGAGCAGTTCGAAAACGCTCTCCGGGCTTCGGGTTTCCTCGTCCGCAGGTTCCACGGATTCCGGGACCACCATCCATACCGGACGGCTGACCTCGAAACGATTCGTGCGGCCGCTGGCGGATTGCCCGTAGTCACGACCGAAAAAGACATGATCCGGCTTCCGGCCGAGGTGCCGTTTTCCGTCGCGGCGCTCCGCGTGGAGGTGGACTTTCTCTCCGGATGGGAAGAATTGTCCCGTCTTCTTCTGGATCGGATCGGCCGGCGGGAGAGCCGATGAAGGAAAAAGTGTACCGGACCGCGATCCGGGTGATGGAAGCAATACCTCTGCGGATGCGGGCTGCGCTGTTCGAAGCGGTGATGCTGCTGGTTTGGGTGTTTGATGCGAAGCATCGGAAGATCGGCCGGATCAACCTGCGGATCGCATTTCCGGAAATGGGGGACCGGGAAGCGGCCCGGATCGTCCGGGTCTGCTACATGAGGATGGGGACCGCGGCGGCCGAGTTCGTCCACGTTCCGAAGGTGGACAGGAGATATATCGAGAAGAACTTACGAATCGAGGGGATCGACCATATCCTGCGGAGCGAACAGGAACGGGGCCTGGGGGTGCTCGCGATGACGGCGCACTTCGGGAACTGGGAACTCGCCTCGCACTTGACCGGCATCATGCATAAACCCGTGGCGTTCATCGTCCGTCCTCTTGCGGACCCGGCTTGGGACCGGATCGTCTCTGAGCGGAGGGAATGCTTCGGGAACCGGGTAATCCGGAAGTTCGACTCCGCGAAGGAGGTGATGCGGGAGATCCGGCGCGGGACGATGGTCGGGATCCTGATCGACCAGAACGTGGACAGGCACAAGGGGGTGCTCGTCGACTTCTTCACGCAGAAGGCCTACACGACCGACGGGATTGCCCGTATGGCCCTCGCTCTTCGTGCGAATATCCACCCGGCGTTCATCTTCCGTAATCCGAAAAGGAAGTTTCACCACACCCTGCGGTTTGGGCCGGCGATCCCGATGGATCCGGCCGCTCACCGGGAGGAGGAGGTGCTCCGGATCACGCGCCGGTGCAACCAGGAGCTGGAGAACGCGATTCGGGAAGACCCCACGCAATGGCTCTGGTTCCACCGCAGGTGGAAGACGAGGCCGCCGGGAGAGCCCGACTTGTACCGGGAGGCCCGATGAAAGGGATCGTGTTTCTCGACCGGGACGGCACACTGATCGAGGACGTGGGGTATCTGTCCGACCCAAGGGAAGTGCGGGAGATCCCCGGGGCGGCGGAGTCGCTTCTGCGCCTTTCGGCAGAGGGATTCTCCCTTGCGGTCGTCTCCAACCAGGCGGGTCTGGCGAAAGGGAAGTTCGGGAAAGAGCAGGGGGAAGCGGTGCATCAGGCCTTCGTCGCCCTTTTCCGCGCGAAAGGGGTCGAGTTCGCCGCCGTGGAATACTGCCCCCATCACCCGGATGGGTCGGTTGAGGAGTATCGCGTCGTATGCGGGTGCCGAAAACCGTCTCCCGGGATGGCGGAGAGGGTGCTGGTGCGCCTGGGAAAACCGGCTTCGTATACGATGTGGATCGTCGGTGATAAAATGAGCGATGTGTTGATGGGGCGCAGCATGAAGGCGAAAACCATACTTGTTGCGACAGGATACGGCATATCGGAGCGGAGGGAAGGCGAACGGCGCGGCCTCGGGGCGGATGCGTTCCTCCCCAGCATCAGGGAGGCGGCGGAGTGGATCCTGTCGGAAGGGAAATAGGGTGAAGAGGTCGGTTTCTCCGGGAAAAAGTGCATGGCGTTGCTCTTTGCTTCTTGCTGCCGCACTCGTGCTCCTGGCGACCGGTTGTTATCGCGAGACACATCAGCCCGCAAGGAAGGATGCGCCGCCGGTGGCGGCGGCCGGCGATGCGGAGCCCCCGGCCATGCAGGCGGAGGAAACCGTCGCCTCTCTCCCGCCGCAGGAACCGCATCCCTCGGCCGGTGAAGCTCCTTCCTCCCTTCCGGAGGTTTCCCCGCCGGAGACGGCTCCGGAAGAGCCTCCCGGTAGATTGTCCCCGGAATCCTCCCTTCCGTCTGTAGCCGGAATTCCTCGGGAGAAAGAATCGCCCGAGGTTGCTGCAATGCCGGAGACGGCCGGAGGAGGAAAGGAGGAGGCATCACCGGAAGAAGAGACAACGGTGGCGTCCTTGCCCCCGCAGCCCGTACCAGGAGCGTCCGTTCCCGGCGCAGGTACCGAGGAAGGCGGAGTCGACATCGTCAAGCTTCCGGAGGAGAGGGCCTTTTCGATGGAAGGCCCGCTCTGGGCGAGAGGGGAGGAAGAACTTGTCTACAAGGTGGAGTTTCTGGGCATCACGATGGGGTATGCCCGGTTCTCCTTCCTTGGGAAAGTACTCCTGTCGGGAAAGGAGGCGTACCACCTCCGCGTGCGCGCGTGGACCTCGGATCTTCTCTCGGTGATTTACCCGATGGACGACATAATCGACTACTATCTGGATGTGCACACGATTGCGCCGCTTCGGCAGGAGTATACCAAAAGCAAGAAACGGGACGACGTGGCCATCTACGACCAGGAAAAAGGGACGATCGTCTACCGGAACAGGAAGACCGGAAAGGTCAGAAAGAGGGTCGACGTCGTTCCCAATGTGTACGACCCCGTCTCGCTCGCGTACTATATCCGGACCCGGGGGCTGGAGGGGGAAGCGGAGGAGCATTCAATGTACGCGGGGAAGAAATTGTGGGAGGTCTCGGCCAAGCCCCTGGGGTTCGAACAGATCCGGACGGACCAGGGAGAGTTCGATACGATTATCGTCCAGCCCGTGCTCCGGCAGGGGGGAGAGGTGGAAACCAAGAAAGAGATGCGGATGTGGATGACGACGGACGAACGACATGTCCCCGTCCGCATGTATGCGAAGTTCAAGAAGATACGAACCTGGACGCTGGTGGGGGAACTGATCCCCGGCCAGCAGGGAGGGTAGCCCATGGACGAGGAACTGCTGGAGATCCTGGCGTGCCCGAAGTGCAAGGGAGGCCTGGTGCTGACCCCGGAGGAGTCCGAACTCCGTTGCGAGGCGTGCCGCCTGGGATACCGCATCGACGACGGGATACCCATTCTGCTCATCGACGAAGCGACCCCGTATGAATGACGACGGATTCATCGTACGGGCATTCGGATACATCGGGCGGTTTCCCTCCTGCCGCCTCCTGGTGGTCGGGGATATCATGCTGGACGAATACGTCTGGGGGGACGTAAAGAGAATCTCCCCGGAGGCTCCTGTCCCGGTCGTCGCTGTGATCCGGGACACCCGTACGCTCGGGGGCGCGGCAAACGTAGCACTGAACGTCGCCTCGCTGGGAGCGGGAGTGGACGTTGCCGGCCTCGTGGGATCCGACCCGGCGGGCCGCGAGATCACGCGCATGCTGCGGACCCGGGGCATCGGCGTAGCGGGACTCGTCGTTGACCCGGATCGCCCGACGACGGTGAAAACGCGCGTCATCGCCCATCAGCAGCAGGTGGTCCGCGTCGACCGGGAAAAGGAAGAGGCTCCTGCCGACAAAGCCCGCAATGCGCTCAAAACACGCGTACTCGCGGCGCTCGACAGGGCGGACGGGGTGGTCCTTTCCGACTACCGGAAGGGGGCCCTCTCCCGCGAGCTCGTGGAGGAGGTGGCCGCCGCGGCGAAGAGGAGGGGAGTGTTCGTTGCGGTCGACCCGAAGCAGACCGATTTCGCCTATTATCGCGGATGCACCGTGATTACCCCCAACAAGGCAGAGGCCGAGGCGGCGCTCGGAGGCCGGGAGCTCACGGGGGATCTGGAGATCTGGAAGGGGGGAAAAGCGCTCCTGCGGAAGACCGGGGCGGACGCGATTCTTATGACCCGGGGGGAGGAAGGGATGAGCCTGGTCGAACGCGGCCGCCGGGCATTCTTCCACATACCGGCGCAGGGACGCCAGGTGTTCGACGTGACCGGCGCCGGGGACACCGTGATCGGCACCCTTGCGACGGGGTTGGGGGCAGGGGCGCCGCTTCGGGATGCCGCCCTCCTTGCGAATGTGGCCGCGGGGGTCGTCGTGGGCGAGGTAGGAACCGCGCCCATAACCGCGGAAAAGCTTTCCCTGGCCCTGCGGATGCGGGAGAAGGAACGCGAGGCGGCTCACGAGGAAACGGGAGACGCGACGCGGGTCGGGAGAAGGGAGTCCTCCTCCCGTTGAGCCAACGGAAAACCCCTCCGCCAGCCAGGTTGATATTCTCGGTGATCTACCGGGACGACGAGGATTTCGAAAACACCGTCCGGGCGATTCACGGACGGATCGGGAGAATCGAATACGCAAGCGGTCCGTTTCCCTTCGACCGGTCCGATTACTACGAAAGGGAGATGGGGGCGCCGCTGTTCCGCCGGTTTCTCCTGGCGGCCGATAACGTGGCACGAGAGGGCCTGGTGCAGGCGAAACTTGCCGCAGAGTCGATCGAGTCGGAATTCTCGGTCGACGGGAAGCGGAACGTGAACATCGACCCGGGGCTGCTCACCGACGAGAACGTCGTCCTTGCCACGGGGAAAAACTACAGCCACCGGATCTACCTGCGGGACGGGGTATTTGCGGACCTGACGCTCGTCTTCGAAAAGGGGGAATACCGGCCGTTGCCGTGGACGTACCCCGACTTCGCGTCGCCAGAGATCCGCACCTTCCTTTCGATGCTGCGCACGCTTTGCCGGGCAGGGGAAAAACGGCGGCAGAAAGGGGAATCCTGCGGATGTGGATGAGCATGACCGGGTTCGGAAGGGGAGACCGTCACGGCGAGGACGTGATGGTGACCGCGGAGATCCGGTCCGTCAACCACCGGTTTCTGGACATCCATGTGAGGTGCCCTGCGAGATACCTGTTGTGGGAACAGCGAATCAGGTCGATGGTCAGGCAGGCCCTCCGGAGGGGCAAAGTGGACGTCTTTCTGAACATCCGGGAGTGGGGACGGACGGGAAACGCCGTCCGCGTGAATCACGGGCTTCTCTCCTCGTTCCTGGTGGAGGCAAACCGGATACGGGAGGAGTATTCCTTGCCGATGGAACTTTCGTTCAGCGATCTGGTCCGGGTTCCCGACATCTTCGTGTTCGGTCCGGAGGGGAGCGACCCGGCGGAGGAGCATTGGGGCCTCGGGGAGGGTGCGGTACGGGATGCCCTGTCGATGCTCGTCTCGTCGAGGCGGGAGGAGGGCGGGCGGCTCCGCGACGTGATCATGCAGGCGGTGCTGAAGATGCAGGCACTGTCGGCGGAGATTTCCGGCCTTTCCGCCGAGAACAAGGAACTCGTCCAGGCCCGGTTCCGTGAACGGATAGAGGCTCTTTCCGGCGAGGCAGGGGTCGACCCTGCGCGCGTGCAGCAGGAGGCGGCATTCCTGATCGACCGGCTGGACATCACCGAGGAATGCGACCGGCTGTCCTCCCACCTGTCGGGCATGGAGGGGCTGATGGCGACCGCGGGAGAGGCAGTAGGGAAGCGGTTCGATTTTCTCGTCCAGGAAGCGTTCCGGGAACTGAACACGGCGTCGTCCAAGTCGGCGCACGCGGGGATATCGGAGAGGGTAGTCGCCGGGAAGACGGAGCTGGAAAAGATCCGGGAACAGATCCAGAACGTGGAGTGATACATGGAGCAGGGGGACGTCATCGTCATTTCGGCACCGTCCGGTTCGGGAAAGACCACCATCTGCCGGATGCTAGCCAAGAGACTCGATAACATGGAGATTTCCATCTCCTATACCACCCGTCCCCGGAAACGGGGGGAGGTGGACGGCAGCGACTATTATTTCATCAAGACGGAAAAATTTGATAAAATGATAGATTCACGGGAGTTTCTGGAATTCGCCTCCGTGTATGGACAACGGTACGGGACGTCGCGGGCGGCGGTTCGTTCCATCGTCTCCCGCGGGAAGGATGCCGTCCTGGAGATCGACGTCCAGGGCGGGAAAAAGGTGAAGAAGGAACTTCCGGAGGCGATCCTGGTCGCCGTCTTCCCACCGGATCGGCGTTCCCTCGAGAACAGGCTGATCGGGAGAGGAAGAGACAGCATCGAGGAGGTGAGAGCTCGCCTCCAGGCCGCGGACGACGAGGCGCGGGAACTTCTTTCGTACGATTACCTCGTGGTGAACGACGACCTCGAGGAGGCGGTGAGCAGAGTGGAATGGATCGTGCGGGCGGCCCGCCTCCGGCGGAAGCGGGCGTTCGATCGTTTGGCGAAAATCTTTGACGGAAGCAGAGAGGGAAAACCATGGCGCGTGTGACGGTTGAGGATTGTCTTGAGCAGGTGGATAGCCACTTCGAACTGACCGTTGTGGCGGCGAAGAGGGCCAAGCAGCTCCTGGGCGGGGTAGGGGCATCGATTGATACGTCCCATCGAAGGGACAAGCCCACCGTGGTGGCGCTCCGCGAGATTGCCCAGGGGACGGTGCGGGTCAAGCGATAACGCCGGAGCCCGCGATGCTCCGACTGAACGACATCGTCGACCGGATCCAGGCTTCCCGGCCGACGGCCAACATCGAACTCATCCAGAAGGCCTACGTTTTTACGGCGAAGGTTCACCACGGCCAGTTGCGGGAATCGGGAGAACCCTACCTGATTCACCCCCTGAACGTCTCCTACATCCTTGCCGACTGGAACATGGACGAGGAAACGATCGCTACGGGCCTGCTGCATGACACCGTGGAAGACACGGTTGCCACAATCGAAGAGATCCGGGAGCTGTTCGGGGAACACGTCGCCGAGCTGGTGGACGGGGTCACCAAGATCAGCCGTGTCGTCATCTCGGACGTTGCCGATCAGAAGGCCGAATCCCTCCGGAAAATGATTCTCGCCATGGGGAAGGATATCCGGGTGATCCTCGTCAAGCTCGCGGACCGGATCCACAACGTGCGGACGCTCGATCACCTGTCTATGGACCGGCAGGCCGCCATCGCCCGCGAAACCAAGGAAATCTACGCTCCGATCGCGAGCCGTCTCGGGATGTCCCGCGTGAAGATGGAGCTCGAGGACAAATGCTTCGCGATCCTCCACCCGGAAGACTATCGGGAGCTTGTCCGGGCCGCCGACGAAAGGAAGCGCGGCCGCGAGGAACACATACAAAAGGTGATCGCCCTCCTGGAGGAGAAACTCCGCGCGGCCGGGGTCGATGCGTCGGTAACGGGCCGGTCCAAGCACATCTCGGGCATTTTCGCCAAGATGGCGAGGCAGGAGATCGACTTCGAGCACGTCTACGACCTCCTCGGGCTTCGCATAATCGCGAAGACGATCCGGGAGTGCTACGAGGCGCTCGGCATCGTCCACAGTCTGTTCCGCCCCGTCCCGGGGAGATTCAAGGACTACGTTGCGATGCCCAAGGCGAACTTCTACCAGTCCCTCCACACCACCGTGTTCGGCCCCAACGCCGAGATGATGGAGATCCAGATCCGAACCGAGGAGATGCACACCCTGGCAGAGTACGGGGTTGCGGCCCACTGGCGGTACAAGGAAGGGAAGCAGGTCACGGACAAGGGCGACCAGATGTTCGTGTGGCTCCGCCAGATCCTCGAACTGCAGCAGGAAATGAAGGACCCGCGGGAGTTTCTCGACACGGTGAAGGTCGAACTCTTTCCCGAGGAAGTGTACGTGTTCACCCCCCGCGGGGACGTGAAGGAGCTGCCGCGTGGCGCGACGCCCATCGATTTTGCTTACGCGATTCACACCGAGGTCGGTAACCAGTGCGTCGGAGCGAAGGTGAACGGGAGAATGGTGCCCTTCAGGGTGTCCCTGAAGAACGGAGACGTGGTCGAGATCATCACCAATCCGTCGCACAAACCAAGCCGGGACTGGCTGAAGATCGCCAAGACCAGCAGGGCGCTCAACAAGATCCGCGCGTTCATCCGGCAGGAGCAACAGGAACACAGCCTGACGGTGGGTCGCCAGATCATGGAGCGCGAGCTGCGAAAGCATTCCCTCTCCTTCTCGAAGACATTGAAGTCCAAGGAGTTCGCAGAAGTCCTCGAGGAAAACCGCTTCAAGGCAGCCGACGACTACTGCATCGCCCTCGGGTACGGGAAGGCCTCCCTGTTCCCGCTGCTGCGACGCCTCGTCCCGCCGGAACAGCTGCAGGAAAAGGGAAAGGAGTCCAGACTCGAAGCCCTCATCAAGCGCGTCACCACGAGGAAACCGAGCGCGGTCATCGTCAAGGGAGTGGACGACATCTTCATCCGTCTGGCGAACTGCTGTCATCCCGTGCCCGGTGACCCCATCGTCGGATTCATCACGAGGGGGCGGGGGGTGACCATCCATGCGCGGAACTGCCCGAAGGCCCTGGAGACGGACCCCGCCCGGGCGATCGAGGTGGCGTGGGAGGAGGGGACAAAAGCCGCCCATCCCGTGAAGCTTAAGGTCATCTGCGCAGACAAGCCCGGGCTGCTCGCCGACATCTCCCGGACCATCACGGCGAGCGACGTGGACATACGCCGCGCTGTGGTCATGACCACCCGGGACAAGCGCGCCATCTGCAGCTTCGACGTCTCGGTGAGCGATGCGAAGCACCTGTCCACGCTCATCAAATCGATCGAGAAGGTAAAGAACGTCTATTCCGTAGAGCGGGGAAAGGGGTAGAAGATGCGGGAAACGGTTCGAACGGACAAGGCCCCGGCGGCCATCGGGCCCTATTCCCAGGGCATCCTCTCGGGGGGGTTCCTGTTCTGTTCGGGACAGATTCCGATCGACCCCGCTACGGGGAAGTTGGTCGAAGGAGGGGTAGAGTTCCAGACGGAACGGGTGCTGTGCAACCTGGCCGCGGTTCTGGAGGCGGGCGGTGCCTCACTGCGTTCAGTCGCCAAGACGACCGTCTATCTCGTCGACCTGTCCGATTTTCCGGCGATGAACAAGGTGTACGGAACGTTTTTCCCGGAAAACCCGCCAGCGCGCGCGACCATCCAGGTGGCGATGCTTCCGGCGGGAGCGCTGGTGGAAATCGACGCGGTCGCGTCAGTCGAATGAATCAGAGGGCTTTCGATATCCGCCCGGACTTGATGCACTGCGTGCACGCGTGGACGCGACGGACGGTACCGTTGGTGACCGTCTTTACCCGCTGCACGTTGGGTTTCCATTTTTTCCGGGACCGGTTGTTGGCGTGGGAAACGCTGTTCCCGAAATTGGGTCCCTTTCCGCAAATCGAGCACTTGGCCATGGTATCCTCCGTGATGAAAACCATGGAAAAATAACACGGATGCTGGGGCAAAAGCAAGATCAATTTCGATTGGGAGTCCCCCGGAAGAAGAGCAGGGTTCGCCAAGTCGCCACCGTCCTGATCCTCCTCCTGCTCGGCGCAGCGGCGATTCCCCACCTTCTCGCGCGCCGCGAGGGGCAGTCGACCGGAAAGGAAGCGGACGCCATACTGGTGCTGACCGGCGGGGAGAACCGGATCGCCGAGGGGTTTCGCGCCTGGAAAGAGGGGAAGGGGAAGGAGCTTTTCATTCTCGGGGCGGGGCGGATGGCTACGCTTTCGAACATCCTTCCCGCGGGAATGGAGATATCTCCCGCCGAGCTTTTACGGATCCACATCGAGGGATGGTCGGAGAACACGCTGGAAAACGCCTTCTCGGCCAAATCGGCCGTGGTCTCCCGGGGGTACCGGGAGGTGATTCTCGTTACCTCCGACTATCACGTTCCACGGGCCTACCTCGCAATGCGAAAGATCCTGCCCCCCGGCGTTTCGATATCGGTGTCGCCGGTGGTATCGAACTGGAGGCGAAAGGGAGCGTGGCGCCGGCTGCCGCGCCTCTTCCTCGTGGAGGGGTGGAAATACTGGGGGTATCTCTTTTTCCTGCGCTGGGAATGACGGCTAAGCGTCCGGGTTCCGGTGAAAAAACTCCGGAATTTTCGGCTCCCCCCGGACCTTGACTTTCCTTCCCTCGAACGCGAGCCTGCCCGAGAAGAACAGGCGGATCGCCATCGGATAGATCCGGTGCTCCTGCACGAGAATCCGCGCCGCGAGCGTGTCCTCCGTGTCGTCGTCGTAGACGGGAACGATCGCCTGGACGATGATGGGGCCGGTGTCGACGCCTTCGTCGAGAAAATGAACGGTGCACCCTGAAAAGCGGACCCCGTAGGAAAGCGCCTGCCCGGGTCCGTGCGTTCCGGGGAAGGAGGGCAGGATCGCGGGGTGGATGTTCAGGATCCGGTTCGGAAAGGCGCGAATGATCACCGGGGTAAGAATCCGCATGAAGCCTGCCAGGCAGACCAGGTCCGCCCCGCTTCCCCGGATGACCTCCACGAGTCTCGCATCGAATTCCTCCCGGGTCGCAAACCGTTTGTGGTCCACAACTTCCGTCGGGATGCCGTGCTTCCTCGCCCGGGCAAGCCCATACGCATCCGCCTTGTTGCTGATGACGATCCCGACCCGGCAGGGGATCTCCCCCTTCTCCGAGGCGTCGATAATCGCCTGCAGGTTGGAACCGCTTCCCGAAATGAGCACGGCAATCGTTGATCTTTCGCTCATGATTTCCCTCCCGTAAGCAGGACCCCGGACTCACCGCGCTTTCCTTTCCGGACCTCACCGATCGCGAAGGCGGGGATGCCGTTTCTGCGGAAGTGGCGCAACGACCGGTCAGCGTCCGCAGGACGCACCATCAGGACCATGCCGATCCCCATGTTGAATGTCCGGAACGCCTCGGACTCGGGAAGTCGCGCCGATTCGACGAGAGTGGGGAAGACAGGAGGCATCGTCCAGGTCCCCTTATCCACAACCGCAACCAGTCCGCGCGGCAGGACTCTCGGGAGATTTCCACTGATTCCGCCCCCCGTGATGTGCGCCATGCCCCGGATCCTTATCTTGCGGGAAAGGGAGAGCACCGGGCGAACGTAGATCCTCGTGGGGCGGAGCAGTTCCTCGGCCACCGTCGTGCCCCACTCCGGGATACGCGACGTCACCCGCTTTTTCATCCTCCCGAAGACGATCTTTCGCGCGAGCGAGTACCCGTTGCTGTGAAGCCCCGTGGAGGAAAGTCCGATCAGTGCGTCTCCCGGCCGCACGGCGCTCCCGGTGATGATCCGCTTCCTGTCGACGGCCCCCACCGCGAACCCCGCCAGGTCGAATTCCCCTGCCCCGTACACGGAAGGCATCTCGGCGGTCTCTCCTCCGAGAAGGGCGCATCCTGCCTGCCTACACCCTTCCGCGACCCCCGAGACGATCTCGACTCCGTCCCGTGCGGAGAGCTTTCCCGTGGCGTAGTAATCGAGAAAGAACAGGGGTTCGGCGCCGTGGACCAGGATGTCGTTCACGCACATGGCCACGAGGTCGATGCCCACTGTCCCGAACCGTCTTGCCATCGCGGCGACCTTCACCTTGGTCCCCACGCCGTCCGTGCCCGATACGAGTACGGGATTGCGGTATTTTCGCGCGTTGAACCGGAAGAATCCTGCGAATCCCCCGATGCCACCCAGAACCTCCCTGCGGTGCGTCGTCCCGACGATCGGGCGAATGAGGGAAACCAGGCGGTCCCCTTCGTCGATGTTCACGCCGGCGGAGCCGTATGTGACTGTTTTTTTCACGATTTTTCCTCTCGAAAGACCCCAGAATGCACTCCCACGTTACTGATTCGCGCCGCTCAATGTCAATGCTTTTTCCCCCTGCATTCTGTACAATGGTCCGGTTTTTACGGGTATTTCGCAAGGTGAGGATATGGCGAAGAGAGTCGGCATCGTGATTCTCGGCGACGAGGTGCTCAAGGCCGAGATCCGGGAAAGCAACATCGCCTACATGCTGCCCCTTCTCAACCGGTGGGGGGCGGAGGTGGTGCTTTGTGCCATTCTCCCCGACGATGTGCCGACAGTTGTGCGTCACCTGCGCTCGTACCTTTCCGAAGTCGATCTGCTTATCCTGACGGGTGGAATCGGCCCCACACCGGACGACATCACGCGAGAGGCCGTGGCGGCCGTTGCCGGGGTGCCGCTCGTCGTGCACCCCGAAGCGAAAGCCCGTCTCGAGGCGTATTACGGCGGACGACTGGACGGCAACAGGATCGTGATGGCGCAGGTGCCGGAAGGGGCGGTTCTCATCCCCAATCCGGTAAGCGGCGCTCCCGGGTTTCTCGCGGGGCGGATGGCCGTATTTCCCGGAATCCCACGCCTGCTCCACGAGATGTTTGGCTGGCTCAAGACTCTCGTGGAAGGCAGGAGAAAATCCCGGGTGATCCTGTACAGCCAGGCACCCGAGTCCGCATATGCTTCGATCATGCGGGAGACGAGCGCCGGCTTCCCGGGCGTAACCGTTGGCTCCTACCCCATCATGGAAGGGGAGTACCGGGTCCGGGTCGTCTTTCGCGCCGAGGAGTTCCCGCAGGCGTCGTCGTCCGCGGACTATTTCACCGAGCGGATGCGGGCGGAGGGTATGGAAATTTCCCGTAGGGAGGAGGAAAGAGGAACCGATGAGGACGCATAGGGTTCTTCCTGTTTCGGTCTCTCTTGCGGTAATTCTTTTTCTTCTCCCCGGCTCCTTCCTGCGGGCGGAGGGCCCGGAAGAGGCGAGGAAGGCAGGCTGGGAAGAGAGCACCCCGGGACGATGGAACTCTTGGCCCGAAAGAAAGGTGGAGGCGGAAGGCGACAGCTTTCAGGCGAATGTCGTGCTGGCCCCGGGGACAGGCGTACTATGGGAGAAGAAGGGAAACAAGACCCTTTCGCCCGGGGACGCCTTGGTGATCGAAATGATATCTTCCGGGACGAACGGAACCTCCCGGGACTACGAAAGATACAAGGCACATTTCCCCGTGTCGGTAACGGTCGTATTCGGGAAGGACACCATGGATCTTCCGTGGAAGAAGCGGGTGGGGGATTTCTTTCGGGGCATCTGGTACGGCTTCTCCCCCGGGGGGATCCGGCTTACCTTCGCCTTCGGGAACAGCGCGCCTGTGGGGTCGATGTACCGCCTGGGTGAAGAGGAGACGGTCTTCCTTTTAGGAGGCAAGGGGGAACGGGGAAAAAGAATCCGCGTATCCCGAAATCTCAAGGAGGATTTCCGGGCAGCTTACGGCAGGGACCCCAAGGGACCCGTGACACGCATCCTTGTCTCCGCGCAGCGGCCGTCCCGCGAGGATGGTCCGATCGAAACGGAAATTCATCTTTCCTCCCCGCTCCTGAAGTAAGGAAGTCGCCCCCCGCACACGCGTCGCCCGGGACTTTCCGATCCGAAATCGGAGTTACGATTCTGAGCAATTCTCCGGGGAAAATATAAACAAAAATCGTTCTCCTCATCGAAATACCGACTCTTTTTCTCTTGAATATCAGGCATTAACCCTCCCTCTGCGCGCCAGTCCGCACAAACGATATTCAGGCACGCATCTTGTGATGGACCCCTACCGGCATCGGCCTGGGCCGGAAATATTGCCGCGTAGGAGGAAGAATGGTAAACCGGTCGATCGTCTCCGTCATCGTTTCCCTGCTCCTTGCGGTAAGCATGTTTCTTCCGGGATGCGGAGGAGGGGGAGGGGGAGAGGGAGAGACCACCACAAGTGAAGTGTCCGTGCCCGTTGGTCCGGTAAGCTTGCTTGCCTGGGACCCACCGCAGACCTACGAAGACTCCACTCCGCTGGACCCGTACGTGGATCTTGATTATTACGAGTTTTACATCCGGGCCGACATGAATTTCACAGACAACGACCTGCCGGTGGCCCAGGTGGCGGCGGTGGAGGATATCCTTTCCCCCGATGGACAGCGCTATCTGCAGGACCTGGTGACGGAATTCGATCTGCAGAATCTCCTGCCGTTCGTTCCCCCGGGGCAGAGTGGTTACCTCTCCATCCGGGCTGTCGGGATGGACGGTCTCAAATCGGACTTTTCGCAACCCATTCGCTGGGATCTGGTTTCCTAAATCAACCGAGGAGGAAACATGCAAAGAAAAGCCATCACCATGGTGTTCGTTTTTCTGATGGCGATCGGGGCGACGGCTGCGATAGCGCAGGCGGAAACCCTTTCTTGGAACGCCGTGACCACGTACATCGACGGGACCTCGATCGGGGGCGCGACAGTTACGTACCAGGCCTACTGGTCGACGAGCTCCGGCACGTCGGGCCTCAATCCCATCGGGTCGTCCGGCACCTCCAGTTCGAGAACCTTCAACGTGGACACCGAGGGCATGCCTCGCGGCCAGACTATCTACTTTCGATCCAGAGCCACGGTAGCGGGCACCAATTCCGCTTATTCCTCAGCCCTCCAGTGGACTGTACCGGCAGCGACTCCCAAGGTCCCCTCGGCCCCGAGCAATCTGCAGATGAACTAGCCAGGAACCGAAAGCCAGGCGCTCTTTACGGGAGGCGGTACCGGGAAGGCTCCTTTCTCGGGCCGCCCCCATCCTTTTCTTTCCTCTTTTCCGAAAAGTCCCTACAATGGAAAATTCAAAATTCCATCGACGGGGGTGTTTCGTTGCGCAAGATCCTTGTCACCGCAGTCCTGTGTTTATATTGCGGGTTCGCCTACGGGGCGGATACCGCTCCCAAAGGAGGAAACCCCTTGGTTCTGCTGGAAACTAGCATGGGAAACATCAAGGTCGAACTTAATTCCCAAGAAGCGCCTATCAGCGCGAACAATTTTCTTGCCTATGTGAAAGAAGGCTATTACGACGGGCTGATTTTTCACCGGGTGATCCGGGGATTCATGATCCAGGGGGGAGGATTCACCAAAGATATGCGGGAAAAAAAGCCTGCCCATCCACCCATCAAGAACGAGGCCGGCAACGGGTTGAAGAACGACCGGGGGACGATCGCCATGGCGCGGACCGGAGTGGTCGACTCCGCCACGGCGCAATTCTTCATCAACGTGGTGAACAACGATTTCCTGAACCATGTCGACGATACCCCGCGGGGATTCGGGTACGCGGTGTTCGGCAAGGTGATCGAGGGGATGGATGTCGTGGACAAGATCCGGGCCGTTCCGACGGGGCGTGTCTCGATGTTCGAGGACGTACCTAAAGAACCCGTCACGATCATCCGGGCGACGGTCGTCAAGTAGCGGAAGAAAAAACGCCCGGCCTCCGGGGGGGGGTGGCCGGGCGCGGCGCGCGGATGAGGGGAGAGACTCTCCGGGGATTCGGCTTTTCCTTAAAAGAATCTGGCGCGGATGCCGTTGCCCCCAAGGAGAAGGAAATCCCCCGCCTGGTGCCTGCCCAGTGCGCGCAAACAAAAACCGGGGTTATTCTCCCAGACCCATTCTTCCTGTATACAGTATACGAATCGCCCCCTCGTGTCAATCGGGAGCAAATCCCGTTGTGCGAGCCCCCGCGGGGCATACAATGGAATCGGTTTCCCGGCGATACCGAGGGTACCGGCGCAATCCCCCGCAAGGGGAAAACAGGATCAAAATGGGACGGGAATGATGCGGGAAGAAATTATCCTGACTGTGGAAGAACGCGAGAATGGGACCCGGCTGGACCGGTTTCTCCGGGCCAGGCTCCCGGGGTTGCCGTCCCGAAGCGTCCGTTTCGCGATCGAGGCGGGTGAGGTGGTTGTGGACGGGAGAAAGGGGAGAAAAGGGCAATTCCTCGCTCCGGGGCAGGAGGTAGCCGTTTCTCGGATCGCCGAAGAGCAGGACTGGATGCCCGTGCCGGGCGACCTCCCGGGGGCCTCAATTCTGTTCGCGGACGACGAGGTGTTGGTGCTCGAAAAGCCGCCCGATGTCCACACCGAACCACACAGGCCGGGGGAGGGAGGAACACTCGCCGGCTACCTGCGCTGGAAATTCCCCTCGGTGACAACGCTTTCCTCCCTTCCCGGCCTCACTCTCCTCACCAGGCTCGATTACGCAACCAGCGGCGCCGTTCCTGCCGCATTGACGATAGAGGCGCTCGATTTTCTCTCCCGGGAACGGGAGAAGGGGGAGATACGCAAAACCTATTACTGCCTGGTGAGCGGGTCGATAGAGAAGGAAATGACCCTGTCCTACCGGATCGATGCCGAAGGGGGAGAAACCGTCCGGGTGAGTACGCAGTTCCGGGATCCGGCCCCGATGCGCTGGACGATCGTAACGCCAGTGCGGGGGGACGGTTCCGTAACGCTTGTCAGGGCGGAGATCTCCCGGGGTAAGCGCCATCAGATCCGCGCGCACCTGGCGGCTGCCGGCTTTCCGGTAATCGGGGACAGGAGATACGCGACGGTGCCTCCGGGGGGGGCGGGGAAGAGAAGACTGATGCTGCACGCGGCGGAAGTTGCGTTTCTCCACCCGGGAAAGCGGGAGTGGATGTCGGTACGTTCTCCCGTGCCTGAGGATTTCGACGTTATTTGATTGAATCGAGAAGGGATTCTAGTTCTTTCAACTGTTCCTTGTCATCCGGGAGTTCTTCCTGGTACTTGTTGTAAAGTTCCATGTCCGCCGGATCGACAATCCGGTTCCGCAGGGGGTTCACGGCGAGGGACCGCTTCGCGTCGACGGCCCGTATGTGCTGCTCTTTGGCGGCGATCTTCGCTCTCTGATGTTTCACCTGGGCGACAATTTCCTCCTTTTCCTGCTCGGCGGAGAGCGCCTCCTCCTTTTCCGGATTCACGGCGCCGCGGACACTGCCGGATTGCGTAGCCTGAGGTCCTCCGGGGGGAGGCGAGACCTGCGTCGGAGATATGGAGGAGGGAGGCTCGCGGATCAGCAGGGTCGAGCCCTTCCGGTATTGGGACGGAATCGTCGTGACGTCGTCCGTGAAGTGTACCGTCCCCTGGCCGTCTTCCCACCGGTAGATGTCGGCGCGGGAGGGAGCGGCGGAAGACAGAAGGAGGATACAGGCAATGGCCCCCCCCATGACGGCAAGCTGCCACCGAAGGCGATGGGGATGCGAAACTGGTGACGGTTTGGGTTCCATTACCGGTTCATGCAGGCGGTCGGGATGATCGCGACCGGACCGGCCACGGGGAAGGCGACCGGGATGAGGGCAGCTGCATTCATTTTCTTATAATACATTAGGGTATCCGGGAAAATCAATGGAGGGGCCGGGAAGGGACGGGAGATGGTTCTCCCGCGTCCGTTTCGGCTTGTTTCGACCGCGCCGTCTGGTAATATAACCGGAATAAAATCCCCCTGTTTGGCGTAGGGGCCTGATTTTTCAGAACAGGCGAAGGGATCCGGCGCGATGCCGGAAACGGTCGTTCGGATTATTGTCCGACATTGCCGGTTTATCATTTTCGGTTATACAGAAGAACATTGTTTGATGTAACACCGGTCGATTGCGATATCCTACAAAAATTATTACGGGGGGGGAACCCGGGTGCCACAGCTTAAGATAGACGACGTCCACCTCTCTTTCGGGGGCGTGAAGGCGATCAACGGGGTCTCCACCGACGTTGCCGAAGGGGGGATCCACGCGATCATCGGACCGAATGGCGCCGGGAAGACATCTGTGTTCAATTGCATCTCCTGTGTCTATCGCCCGCAGAGAGGTTCCGTCTACTTCGAGGATCGGAAGATCACGGGGATGAAGCCTTATCAGATCGCGCAGCTCGGGATCGCCCGGACATTCCAGAACATCGCTCTCTTTCACCACATGACCGTGCTCGACAATCTCATGTTGGGGAGGCACTTGTTCCTGAAGCGTGGCGTTTTCTTCGGGGGGATCTATCTCGGTCCCGCCCGCAGGGAGGAGATCGAGAACCGGAAGATCGTCGAGGACATCGTCGATTTTCTCGAGATCGAGAACATCCGGAAAAAACCCGTCGGGACGCTTCCGTACGGACTGCGGAAGCGGGTAGAACTTGCCCGCGCCCTCTCTCTCAGGCCCAAGCTCCTCCTGCTCGACGAACCGATGGCCGGCATGAACCTCGAGGAGAAGGAAGACATGGCCCGATTCATCCTCGACATCAACGAGGAGTGGGGGGTCACCATCCTCCTGATCGAGCACGACCTCGGTGTCGTGATGGACATCAGTCACCGGGTGAGCGTCCTTGATTTCGGCGTCAAGATCTCGGAGGGCGATCCCGCGCAGGTGGCCAAGGATCCGCACGTCATACGGGCCTACATCGGGGAGGAGGACGATTTCCTACGGAACCTGGAGGCGCATTAAGAGGATGAAGAGCGTACTGGCGAAGCATGACACCTTTCCGAAGCTTCTGGCCCGCAACGCGGAGCGGTTCGGCGACCGGAAGATCGCCATGCGCGAGAAGGAATTCGGGATCTGGCAGGAATTCACCTGGAGGGAGTATCACGAGCACGTGAAGTGGTTCTCCCTCGGACTGGTTTCCCTGGGGCTGTCCCCGGGGGACAAGGTCGCCATCATCGGGGACAACCGGCCGGAATGGGTGTGGGCCGAGGTGGCCGCCCAGGCGGCCGGTGCCGTTCCCCTGGGCCTCTACCAGGACTCGACGCTGAAGGAGGTCGCCTACGTCATCGACCACTCCGACTCCACCTTCGTGGTGGCCGAGGATCAGGAGCAGGTGGACAAGATCCTGGACATGAAGGAGCAGCTGCCGAAGGTCCGCTACGTTGTGTACAGTGACCCCAGGGGAATGCGCAGATACAAGGAGCCGTACCTGCTCGACTTCCGGGAAGTGGAGACCTACGGCCGGGAACTCGAGGAAAAAGAACCGGATCTTTACGCGGAAAAGGTCGCCGGGGGGAAGATGGAAGACCTGGCGCTCATCTGCTATACCTCCGGCACAACCGGCTTCCCGAAGGGCGCCATGCTCTCTTTCCGAAACCTCCTCACGATGGCGGCGAACCTGATGGAGGTCGACCCGAAGTTCGAAAACGACGAGTTCGTCTCCTTCCTCCCTTTGGCCTGGATCGGGGAACAGATGATGTGCCTGTCCAGCGCGCTTCTCACCGGCTTCACGGTCAATTTCCCCGAAGAACCCGAGACGGTCCAGGAGAACATACGGGAGATCGGCCCAAGCATCATGTTTTCCCCCCCGAGAATCTGGGAGAACATGACCTCCACCGTCCAGGTGAAGGTCATGGACGCCTCCCGGTTCAAGCGGACGATGTACAGCTGGGCTCTCCCCGTCGGGTACGCGTATGCGGATACCATATTCCGAAAGCGGCATCCGGGTCCTCTTCTCAAGCTGAAGCACCGGCTGGCCTACTACCTCGTGTTCCGGGCCTTGAAGGACAGGCTTGGCCTCCTCGGCATACGCACCGCCTCCACCGGGGGTGCGGCCCTCGGGCCCGACGTCTTCAAGTTCTTCACCGCGATGGGGGTGAATCTCAAGCAGATCTACGGGCAGACCGAGATCTCCGGCATCTCCTGCATCCATCGCGAAGGCGACATCAACTTCGACTCCGTGGGCAAGCCGATCCCCGAAACCGAGATCCGGATCTCGGAAACCGGCGAGATCCTTTCCCGGAGTTCCTCGGTGTTCCTGGGGTACTACAAGAACCCCGAAGAGACCGAGAAGACACTCGAGGGCGGCTGGCTCCATTCCGGTGATGCCGGGTACTTCACCGAGGACGAGCAACTGATCGTCATCGATCGTGTAAAGGACGTCATGCACCTTACCGACGGGACGAGGTTCTCCCCGCAGTTCATTGAGAACAAGCTCAAATTCTCTCCCTACATCAAGGAGTGCGTCTGTCTGGGACACGAGCGGGACTTCATCGCCTCGATGATCTGCATCGACTACCCCAATGTCGGAAAGTGGGCGGAGAACCGGAGAATCAACTACACGACCTACACGGATCTTGCCGGGAAGCCCGAGGTCCTGGAACTTGTCGCGATGGAAGTGGACAGGGTGAACGCCACGCTTCCCGAAACCACGCGGATCCTGCGGTTCCTGCTCCTGTACAAGGAACTGGATGCGGACGACGACGAACTGACCCGCACGAGGAAGGTCCGGCGCGCCTTCGTGGGAGAGAGATACAGGCACGTGATCAAAGGGATGTACACCGGGGCGACATCGATCCCGATCGACGCCGTAATCAAGTATCAGGACGGGAAAACCTCGCGGATCAAGACGACGCTCGCCATCCGAGATTTATAGGGAGGGAAGATGACGTTCCAGTATTTTCTGCAGCTGCTGATCAGCGGACTGGTCATCGGCAGCATCTACTCGGCGGTTGCCTTGGGCTTCGTCATCATCTACAAGGCGACCCGCGTGGTGAACTTCGCCCAGGGGGAGCTGCTGATGGTCGGAGCCTACGTCTGCTATGCCTTCCTCGTGCAGATGCACGTCCCGTTCTGGGCCGCGCTTCTTCTCACCATCCTGTTCGGGATGGTCCTGGCCATGTTCATCGAGCGCCTGATCCTCCGTCCCATGATCGGGGAGCCGGCCATCTCCATCATCATGGTTACCATCGGGCTCTCCCTTGTGCTACGGTCGGTGGCCTCGGCGATCTGGGGGACAGACATCCTCGTCTACGAGCCGAAGCTTTTCCCCCAGGAGATGATCTCGTTCGCGGGTGTCCCGGTTTCTCTTGAGTTCGTCTGGTGCTTTGTTCTGTCGGTCTTCCTGCTGGCGGTATTCTCCATATTTTTCAAGTATTCCAAGGCGGGAGTGGCGATGCGGGCCACCGCTTTCAACCAACAGGTCGCACAGTCGATGGGGATCTCGGTGAAGCACATCTTCGCCCTTTCCTGGGTGATATCTGCGGTCGTTTCCGGGATCGGCGGAGTTCTCATCGGGAACATCAACGGAATCAACAACACTCTCTACCATTTCGGTCTCAAGGTGTTCCCGGCGACGATCCTGGGAGGGCTCGACTCGATCCTCGGTGCCGCGATCGGGGGAATGATCATTGGAATACTCGAAAACCTGTCCGACGGGTTCTGCAAAACATACTTCGATCTGAGCGGTGTCAAGGAGGTAGCGCCGTACGTGATCCTGGTCCTCATCCTGATGGTGAAACCGTACGGTTTGTTCGGAACGAAGGAGATCGAACGGGTGTGAGCGGGAACAAGCACAGGACCGCGCGCGGGAGAAGAGTGCATGCAATATTGCGGTGATTTCCGGACCGCCTACGAGAGGGACATGGAGCTTCTGCAGACCCCGTTCGTCAAGGTCTGCGTCACGGCCTTCTTCGTTTTCCTCCTCGCCTGGCCTTTCCTGGTCAAGAGCGCGTTCCTCTGGATCACCCTCCAGATCCTGATCGCGGCGATCGGGGCGGTCGGGCTGAACATACTTACCGGTTTCACAGGGCAGATCTCCCTCGGGCAGGGGGCGTTCCTCGGCGTCGGGGCGTACACGTCGGCCTACATCACGGCCAAGCTCGGCCTCTCCTTCTGGGTGGGCGTTCCCGCGGCGGGCCTGGTTACCGCAATGGCGGGGATGGTATTCGGCATTCCGTCCCTCCGGCTGAAGGGGCTCTACCTTGCGATCGCGACGCTGGCATCCCAGTTCATTCTCGAATGGATCTTCCTCCGGTGGGAATCGGTAACGGGGGGGAGCTACGGAATTGTCATCCCTCGTCCATCGCTGGGG
>JBAVJZ010000050.1:0-34532 GCA_049688015.1 Candidatus Deferrimicrobiaceae bacterium
GTCCCGGGCCCGGGTCGCGGCGACGTAGAGAAGCCTTCTCTCCTCCGCGTCCTGCTTCTCCGCCTCCCACTCCTCGAACGTGACCGACCTCCCGCCGCGCGCAATTTGCCGGAACGAGGAGTACGTCCGGAACCCGGGGAAGATCACAGCCGACACCTCCCGTACCCTGTCCACCCGCAGCCCCTCCGGAGGCTTCCTCCCGCCCCGGGACAGGTTGGCAAGAATGACCACGGGAAACTCCAGCCCTTTGGAGAGATGGATGGTGGAGATGCGCACCGCATTCTCCCTCTCCTCGAAGGTGGGGAACTCGTTTTCCGTCCTCTCTTCCTCGGTCTTGCGCCGGATCTCCTCGGTAAACGCCTTGACCGATCCCGCACCGGCCCACGCGAAGGCGGATGCGATCCCGGCAGCCTTTTCCAGGTTCTGGAGGATCCTCTGCCCCTCGGGAAGACGGGCAGCCACGAACTCCACACCCGATTCCCGATACAGCTCCGAGAGCAATGAAGGCAGGGAGGCCCTCCCCCGACGGGCGGACAGGCGGGTGAGCAGGGAAAGCGCGTCCCGGGCCCTCGGGGAGGCGGACCGTCCCCTTTCCCGGTACAGGGGCAGGATCTCTCCGTCCGAAAATCCGAAGAAGATCGTTTTCATCGCCGCGTAGCGGGCGGAGTCGTCCGCCGGCGTGTCGATGGCCGAGAGGACCATCCGGAGGTCCTGCACCTCCTGTCTTGCGAAGAACCCTTTCCGGGAGGGAACCAGATGGGGGATCCCCGCGCGTGCGAGCGCGTCGCGATAGGAGGCGAGCACCTCGCCTCCGGTGTCGGAGCGATACAGCACCGCGATGTCGCGGTACTGTGCGGGTCGGCCGGGTTCGCCGTGCTTTTCCCCCACCGGCACCTTTCCCACGATGCCCCGGATCAGCCCGCACAGGAACCCGGCCTCCTCCACCCCCTCCCCGAGGGAAAAGAGCGTCGCGGCCTCTCCGTCCCCGGCGTCCTCCCGGTGGGCGACTACCGGCGAGTACGACGGCGAAAAGTCCTCCCCCCCGGTGAGCACGTGCCCGAACAGACCGTTCACCGCCGCAACGAGATCCGGCCGGCTCCGGAAGTTCCTCTCGAGGGTTATTGTTTCCCCTCCGCGGGCGACGAGATCTTTCCGGAACCGGTGGTACACCTGAACGTCCGCACGCCGGAACCCGTAGATGGACTGCTTCGGGTCGCCGACGAGGAACAATCGAACCGGGGGACCTGCCGCGGACAGCGCATCGAGCATATCCGCCTGGAGGGGATCGGTGTCCTGGAACTCGTCCACCAGAATGTGAAGGAACCTCCCCGATACCCGCTCCGCGACTTCCCGGTTTCCGCACAGCAGCCGGTTCGCCCGCAACAGCAGGTCCATGAAGTCGAGACCGCTTCCCTTCGCCTCTCCGTAGAATCGCGCGGCCGTGCGGGCCCTGTCGACGAGGAACCGGGCTGCGGCATCGCCCGGAGGGACGTCCGTGAGCTCCCGCCAGAAGTTCTTCAGCCGGTCCCGGGCGCGAGCGGGAGTGAGCCCGTCCGGTCTCGGGAAGACCTTGGCGCTTTTCGTGCGGTCGGCCCGGAATTCAAACGCAGCGGCTCCTTCCGGCGCGAGACCGAGTGCGGCTTCGAGATCCCCTTCCTCGACCGCTTTCCAGCCGCGGGAGAGGACCGCGAGCGCCTCCTCGAGCACCGGCGCCATCTCGTGGGTGCGGTCGACGATCCCCCCGACGAACGCGCGGAACCACGCGACCGTTTCCGCGTACTGGTCGTGCAGGTACGTCAGAAAATCCGCCGGCGTCCCGAAATCCTCCGGTTCCTCCCCGAAAAGGTCCCTATGGAACAGGCAAAGCCGCCGGATCATTCCGAACGCGGCATCCCGGTCGGACGATCGGGAAAGCACTCGTTCCCAGCGCGGATCCATTTCCTCCCGCCCGAACTCGGACCTGAGGAAGTTCCGGAACGCGGCATCCCAGGCGTCCGCGGCACCCCCTTCCGGGAGGACCTCGAAACGGGGGTCGACCCCGGCCTCTGCGGGAAACGAGAGAAGGATCCGCCGGCAGAAGGAGTGAAACGTGGTCACGGAGAGTCTCCCGACGCCGTCGGCCATCTCCCCGGCGCGGGCGCGCAGGTCGTCGAGCGAGGGGAATCCGCTTGCCGGCACCTCGATCAGGGAGTTCCATTCCCGCACCCTGGCGATCGCCTCCTCCAGGGTTTCCGCCGATCGCGACGCGGACAGCAGGAGCTCCCACCCCTCCACCACGCGGGATTTCATCTCGGCGGCCGCCTTGTCGGTGAACGTCAGGAGGAGGACCTCGTCCAGGCCGAGATCCCTCTTCGCCAGGAAGAGGTTGGTGACCCGGGCGATGAGGGTGGCGGTCTTGCCCGTCCCCGCGGAGGCGTCCACCGCGAGGTCCCGGGAAAAACCGGTAACCGCCGCGCGCCTGTCGCGTTCCACCGTCAGCCCTCCCTCTCCGGGCGCAACCCTGCGATCGCGCGAAGGGCGGGGTCCGAAAGAACCCTGCGCACAAGCGCTTCCGTCTCCCGCTTCGTGCCTTCGAAGGCGGGCGATACTCGGCAGTGGTCCCGGTACGGGCATCCCCGGCAGTATCTCGGCGGAAGATCGCCGGCGAAGCGGAACCGGTGATGGGGAAGAGGCGGGAAATACCCCGCGGAGATCAGCGTAAGCCAGGCTGCGAGCGAGGCGCCCCATTCCCCCCGGATCTCGTCCCATTGCTCGCCTTCCACGGTGACGGTCCGGATATTCCCTTTGAGGAAGTGGAGGGAAGCGCGCACGGCGGGGGAAAGCGTACCGGCGAAAAGGAGGTACACGGGTATCTGGTGGGATAGGCCGTTCCGGATCCAGGAAAGGGGAGCCCTTTCGTTCTTCCCGTCCCGGTATTTGTAGTCGATGATCTCGACCTCGCCCGACGGGCCGCGGTCCACCCGGTCCACCCTTCCCGCGAATGGCGGCAGTTCCGCGTCGCCCCGAACCTCGAACGATTTCTCCACGGCCTCCACGAGGCAGACGCCGGAGGACCTCTTCCGCCCGGCCTCCCAGGCGAGATAGGCACCAACGGCCGACTCGACCTCCCGCCGCTGGAGAAGGAACAGGCCGGGAAGCCCCACCGGGTTCTCGCGGGCGAAGCGGTCGAACACCTCGGCAGCCGCCCTGCGCGGATCCCCCCATCCTTTCCCTTCCACAGCTTCTTTCCCTACCTCCCGAAGGATGGCGTGGACGAGCATCCCCAGCTCGGCGGGCGACAGGACCGGGCTTTCTTCGGGCTCCTCGGCGGGCACGAGCCCGACCAGACGATGGAGGAAATACCGGTAGGGGCACTTCGCCAGCTCGTCCAGGGCGGAAGAACTTTGAACGGAGGGAGGAGGGATGACGGTCCACGGACCCGGGAACAGCGCCCGTCCTTCCGTCCTCGCCGTCCACTCGGAGAGTGTCGCCGCGACACGGTGCCAGGGGACATTTCCCCCCTCCCCGTCGGGGAGGACACCGTCGCGCCACGTCCGGAGAGCCGCTTCCCTCGCGCTGACGGGACCCGGGCCGGAAACCGCATCGAAGGGATTCCGCGACAGGGAGAGAACGGACGCGCCGGACGCCTGGTCCCACATCTCCGAAAAGACCCCCGGCCCCGCGAACTGCGCCAGGAGAAGGAGGAGATACCGGGACGGTCTTTTCGCAGCCCCTTCCGCATCGGCCCGGAGAACGCCGAACGCGACCTCCTCCCTCGCCGACGCCGCCGGGAGGGAAAAGAGCAGTCTCTCCTCGGCCGCATTGCCCCGCCGCATCGTCAAGGCCTCGGGCATCCTCGCCTGGCGGACGAGCCGGTTGAGCTCCTCCCTGTCGACGTCGGGAAGGAGGGGGTCCTCCTCGATCTGGGCGGGCACCACATCCTCGTTGACGGACAGAAACAGGATCCGGTCGGCCGTCACCCCGCGCAGGGAGAAGAGATCCCCCGCTACCACCGCCCCCGGTACGCGCATCCCCCCCCTCTCGCCAAGGAAAAGCCGCTGGTCGGCGAGGAGGGCCCGGAACCAGGCGAGGGCGGCCCCGGTTCCCGGCCAGGGGATCTCTCTTTCCGGGATGAGCGTGACGTCGTCCAGGAGGGAGAACAGGGCAGACACGGCCCGGCGGTCCCGCTCCTCCTCCGCCCTGTCGCCTCCCCCGATCCGGAAACCGTCCAGCAGCAGGTGCCGGAGGGCGGCGGCGAGTTCTGCGTAGCTGCGTGCCTGGCGAACCGGCGCAAGCGTCTCGCGAAGCGCGCGGACCTCATCGCGCAGGAGGGAGAGCTGGCGCGTGCGCTCTTTCCGTTTGTCGTCGGTCTCCTCCCCGTTCCCCCGGAGGCGCAGCCACCGGAGGCGCGTCTCCCAGTCGGAGCCGGAGACCACCAGCAGTTCCTTCGTCCAGACGTCCCAAAGGTCGGGACGCGGCGAGGCCCCCGGGGCCTTTTCTTCCCTTCTCCGGTAAGGGGACGAAAGGATGTCGATCACCGTCCGCCGCGGGAAATCCTCCTCGGCCGCCTCGATCATCTGGATCAGCAGACGCACGGGGGGAACGGACGATAGCGGTACGCTTTCCCTCCCCGCCACCCGGATCCCGTATTCGTCGGCGACCCTCTCCCAGGCGGGAACCAGCTCTTCCGCGAACCGGCGGGAGACCAGGAGAATATCCGAACCGGGATGCGCGTCGAGCCACTCGCGCACCTTCCTCGCGGCGAGGCGCACCTCCCCGCCCTCGTGAGGGGCGGACAGGAGGAAAAACGGGGCCGGGCCGGTGGCGGCGGGCGGGAGAGGGAGGAAGATCCTCTCGCGGATCACGCCCACTGCGGGAGAGGCGGGATCCCGGAGATACTCCGCGTTCCCCTCAAAGGCCCGCAGCAGCCTCTTCCATGCGACCTCCGCGTAGGAGAAGGCGGGGGAGAGGGAGCCGTCCTCACCGAAAAGTCCGGGGAAGTACACCTCGTCGAGAAGTCCGCTCGCGAGAAGCGCATCGACGAGCGTCCATTGCAGGCGGGTGAAGTCGTAGAACCCGTAGATCGTCACCCGGAACGGATAACCGGGCTGTTCGAACCCGGCGACAGCCTCCTGGAAAATCCGGCGGCGGGACATTCCGCCCACGGAAGTGATCTTTTTCCCGACCGCGGAAAAAAGCCGGCGCCACTCCGACCACCGGCGGGCCTTCGCCTCCCTCCTCTCGGCGCGGGCCCTCGCTTCCGCCTCCCGAAGCACCTCCTCCCCCAGCCACCCCTCTTCGATATCCGCCATCGTGCGGGAGAGGGCGGGAACGAATCCCGGCATCCCGGAGATCACAGCGAAGTCCCCCTCCCCGCTCGCGTACACCTCCCGGACTGCGGCCAGCATGGCTGCGGATGCCTGCGTGGAGGAAAGTTCGCGAAGGAAGACCCCCCGGTGCTTGAGCAGACGCACGGCGAAATCGTACAGCGTCATGATCGAGGAACCCGCGGCGCTTCCCTCCCACCGGGCGGCCAGGCGTCGCAGGAGGTGCTCTCGGAGATCGTTGGACGGCACGAGGAGCACGTCCTCCCGGCCGCGGGCGCGACCGAACCCCACCGGGAGGCGGGAAAGGAGTTTCTCTTCGAGGGCGGGAAAGGGGCCGGCAAACAGGCGGGATATTTCGATTTTATGCTCCCCCATGGTCCCCCCATTGTAATCGTTCCCGAGCCGTCGGAAAATGAGATCGGGGTCCGGGGGGAAGGGAGAACATGGAACCGCCGACGAAACGGAAAACGAGAGACCAGTTCGCGGGGGTCGCCGAGCGGTACCGGACGAGCATCGATCACGTCGACCCCGACGACCGGGAGATCCTCCTTTCCCGTCTCTCCCTGGGACCCTCCCATCTTCTCCTCGACGTGGCCACCGGGGGGGGACACACCGCGGTGGCGTTTTCACCGAAGGTGCGGAAGGTGGTCGCCTCCGACCTCACGCCGGAAATGCTCCGCGAAACGAGAACGCTGGCCGCGGAGCGGGATTGCCGAAACGTTGCGTTCGTCGCGGCCGACGCGGAGAGCCTCCCCTTCGCGTCGGGGTCGTTCGACCGCGTCACCTGCCGCATCGCGCCGCACCATTTCCCGAACCTTCCGGCGGCCGTCGGGGAGATTTTTCGCGTCACCCGCCCCGGCGGGCTGATCGGCATCATCGACAGCGTGGTGCCCGACGACCCGGCGCTGGACGCCTTCCTCAACGGGATCGAAAAGGTGCGCGACCCGACGCACGTGCGCAGCTACCGGGTCGAGGAGTGGAACGCGATCCTCCAGCAGGTGGGACTGTTCCTCCTGCACGTGTCCCGCACCTGGAAGGAACACTCGTTCGCCGAATGGGTCGCCCGCACCGGCCAGCCGCCCGTGGTGCAGCGGGAGGTCGAATCCCTGTTCCTCACGGCGTTCCCGCGGGCCCGCGAGTATTACCGCATCCGTGTCGAAGACGGCCGGGTCGTTTCCTACTCTGACGAGAAGGGGATCTTCGTCGGGAGGAAGAAGTAACCGGCCTCCGACTCCCTGCCCTATCGGGCGCCGGGAATGGTTCCACTTCCTCGGAGGGGGGCCGCTCACTTCGTCGCTCGACGTGCGATGAACCCGCACGTCTGCGCTTGCCCGTTCTCCCGGAAAAGCTCCGACCGGCATCCCGGGTTCCGTTCCGGAAGAGGCCGTGCACCGAGAGGGGCGACGCGCCCCGACCGGCGAGGCGCCCAACCGAGGCGTACCCGACGCGGTACGGTGAGGGAGGGCAACGAAGTCGGCGGGAATGCAGCGTATCTCGAATGCCGGGATCTTGCGGGAATGGAGCCCGGCAGGCCGGATCTTCCGGTAATATGGATTCTATGGAAACCGACGGACAGACCACCGTCACGCGGATCTTCGTCCCCGCGATGGATTGCCCGGACGAGGAGAAGGAGATCCGGGCCGCGCTGGGCCGACTGCCGGGAGTGGAGGAGACCGTTTTCCACCTGTTCTCCCGCCACGTAGAGGTCCGTCACCGGTGCGAACTCGAGGAGGTCCTCTCCGCGCTGCTCGCCATCGGCATGGAAGGGCATCCGCTGGGCGGGGCGCTGCGTCACGCCGATATCCCCGAAGAGACAAGATCCCCGCTCCGCATTTTCTACGCGTCCGCCGCCCTGCTCTGTGCGGGGGCGGCCCTGTATCTCACGTCGCCCTCCTCCCCATGGGCGGGGCGGCTCTTCCTTGCGGCGATCATCGTGGGGGGTGCCCGGGTTGTCGCACATGGCGTGAGGGAACTGCGGAACCGGTCTCTGGGAATGAACGTCCTCATGACGATCTCCATCGGGGGGGCTACCCTGATGGGGGAATGGGCCGAGGCCGGGGTCGTCGTCACCCTCTTTGCCCTGGCCAATACCCTCGAGGCAAGAAGTCTCGACCGCGCCCGGAAGGCGACCGCCGATCTCTTCTCTCTCGCCCCGGAAACCGCCGTCGTTCGCGTGGGCGGGGTGGGCGGGCAGGAACGGACCGTCTCCGCGGAGGAGGTCCGGAAAGGCGACATCCTCGTCATCCGCCCCGGGCAACGCGTCCCGGTGGACGCCACGGTGTTCAAGGGCGTCTCCGACCTGAACGAGGCGGTCCTTACGGGAGAATCCGTCCCCGTGGAAAAGGAGGAAGGAGACCCGCTCTACGCGGGCACCGTGAACGGGAGGGGACTCCTGCTGGCCGAGGCGGTGCGTCCGCTGTCGGAATCTACCTTTGCGTTGGTGCTGCGGAGGGTGGAGGAGGCCCAGGCAAGGAAAGCCCCGATCCAGACCTTCATGGAGAAGTTCGCGGCGGCGTATACGCCCGCCGTTCTTGTCTCGGCCATCCTCGTGGGAGTCATTCCCCCCGCGATGGGGTTCGGCGGCGCGAGCGTCTGGGCCTACCGCGCCCTCGTCCTCCTGGTCATCGCCTGTCCCTGCGCGATCATCCTGGCCGCCCCCGTCGTCACGGTCACCGCTCTTACCCAGGCCACCCGGGACGGAATCCTGGTCAAGGGGGCGAACCACCTCGAGACGCTCGGGAAGGTGCGGTCGATCGCCTTCGACAAGACGGGGACCCTGACCCGCGGAAAGCTGCGGGTGACCGGGGTATCGGCAACGGCGGGGATGACCGAGAACGACGTGGTGCGCATGGCGGGCGCGGTGGAGGCGGGCTCCGCGCACCCGGCGGCGGAGGCAATCCGGCATGAGGCGCGCCGGAGAGGGATCGCGCAGGCGGCCCGGGGAACGCTGGCGCGGACGTTTACGGTTCTCGAGGGACGGGGCGTCTCGGCGGAGGTGGAGGGAAGACGCGTGTTCGTCGGGAACCACCGGCTGTTCGAGGAGATCGGGTTCTTCGCCGCCGCGCCGGGGGACGCGCTTTCCGCCGGAGGGGCGGAGGGTTCCCGTACCGTCACTCTCGTGGGAACGGACGAGGGGATCGCGGGTTCCCTCGAAATGGAGGACGAGATTCGCCCCGAGGCGCGCGAGGTCGTACGGTCGCTCATCTCCCTCGGGGTGGAGCACGTCGTCATGCTCACCGGGGACCGGGACGACGTCGCCCGTGCAGCGGCTGCGGCGATCGGGATCGGGGAGGTTTTCTCCCGGCTCCTGCCGGACGACAAACTCCGGAAGGTGGACGAACTGGTCGCATCCTACGGCACGGTGGCCATGGTGGGCGACGGAGTCAACGACGCCCCGGCGCTCGCCCTTTCCTCCGTCGGCATCGCGATGGGCGCCGCCGGTTCCCCGGCGGCGATCGAGACGGCCGACGTGGCGCTGATGGCCGAGGATCTTCGCCGTGTCCCGGAGGCGGTCGTCCTGGGTCGACGGATGGTTGCGGTGATCCGGCAGAACGTGGTCGCTTCCCTGGCGATCAAGGCCGGCTTCCTCGTCGCGGCGGTCGCAGGGGTCGCCACTCTCTGGATGGCCGTGGCCGCCGACATGGGAACGACGCTCCTCGTCATCGGAAACGGACTGCGCTTACTGAAAAGGAACGAACCTGCGGTATGATTCGCTGATGTTCCGAACGCGTCTCCCCCGAAACGTAATCGCCCTCGGACTGGTTTCCCTGCTCACCGACTTCTCCAGCGACATGATCTATCCCCTGTTGCCGGTCTTCCTCACGGCAACGCTCGGTGCGGGGCCCGCCGCGCTCGGGATCATCGAGGGGGTGGCGGAAGCCACCGCGTCGCTGCTCAAGCTCTTCTCGGGCGCCTGGTCGGACCGGGCCGGGCGGAAGAAGCCGCTCGTGCTCGCCGGGTACTTCCTCTCCTCGGTCGCAAGACCCCTCGTGGGGTTCGCCTCGACCTGGACACACGTGCTTGCGGTGCGCTTCTCCGACCGGATCGGCAAGGGGATTCGAAGTTCCCCCCGGGACGCCCTTATCGCGTCATCCGTCCCCCCGGAGGATCGGGGCCGGGCGTACGGCCTGCACAGGGCGATGGATCACCTGGGGGCGGTTTTCGGGCCGGTCACCGCGTTTCTCCTCCTTGCGGGGGCAGGCCTTTCCTATCGCTCCGTCTTCTTCCTCGCTGCGGTCCCCGGGGCGGCCGCGATGGCCGTCCTCCTGTTCCTGGTGCGGGACGAAGTGACGCCGTCCCCGCGGAACAATGGAAAATTCCCGCTATCCAGGGACCTCCCTCCCGCATTCCGGCGATATCTGCTGATCGTCTCCCTGTTCACCCTCGGGAACGCGAGCGACTCCTTCCTGATCCTGCGGGCGATGGACTCGGGAGTTCCCGCGGCATGGGTCCCGCTGCTCTGGGGGGCGTTCCACGTCGTGAAGTCGTCCTTCTCCACCTATGCGGGAATCCTCTCCGACCGGTGGAGCAGGAAACACCTGATCATCGGAGGATGGCTCGTGTACGCGGGGACCTACATGCTCTGGGGGATGGTGGAGGGGGCCGGCTGGATGGTGGCGCTGTTCCTCGTGTACGGACTCTACTCGGCGGCCACCGAAGGCACGGAGCGGGCCTTCGTCGCCGACTTCGTCCCGGCGGGGATGCGGGGAACCGCCTTCGGGTGGTACCACCTCGCCGTGGGTCTTTCCGCCCTGCCCGCAAGCGTCCTTTTCGGCTTGTTGTGGGATGCGTACGGGCCGCAGACGGCCTTCGGCGTGAGCGCCGGGCTCGCGGTCTCCGCGTCCGTGCTGCTGCTCCTGATCAGCCCCCCCAGCGCACCTTTGGAGGACCGCCCGGCGTCTCGATGACTCGCAGGACGAACGGACGTCTTCGACCCGGCACCTCGCCGAACCGCAGGTCGGAGAAGACCAGGGTGGTATTCGCTCCGGAGTGAGAGGTTGTAACCACCGGGAAGCGGGCGAACCACAGGTACGTCCGGACGTCCGGGATATCCTCGATGGCCCTGACCTCCGGGACATCCGCTCCTCTGCGGACGCGCTGTTTCCATGCGACGGCGCCGGTAAACGGGTCCACCTCCGCCCGGAGATACGTTTTCCCGTCGTCGATGAACCCGTTCCAGGCGAACGGGCCCACGGGGAAAGGATACAGCCCCGGCCGGTCCGGAATCGGCAAATTCGGCAGCGTGTCTCCCTCTTCCTGCGCCCAGGCCTTTCGGACCAGACGGACGGACGAGAGACCGTTGCCGATGTGGACCTCGCCCAGGCGGGGCAGGGCCGAGGCGGAGACCACGCGCACCCCGTGCCGCCTCGCCGCGGTCCGCATCGCGTCCTCCACCCGGACATGGAGGAAGGTCGCAATGCCCACGTAGGCGCAAAGGACGACCACCGCCGCACGCGCCGGGCCGGGCCGGCGCCGCGACAGGACAAGCCCCGCCACGATGATCCCCGTGAAGACCAGGTCCACGACGAACAGGATGTCGAACGCGACGCGCGCGTCGGAGAACGGCTGGAAGATCTGCGTCCCGTAGGAATTGAGCAGGTCCAGGGCGACGTGAGAGAGCTGGCCGAGGAGCGCGAGGAGGTAGAGCTTCTTCAGGTCCTTCCACTTCCCGAACCGGTAGAGCAGCAGGGCGACCAGGAGGGACGTCACGGCGATCCCGGGGAACCCGTGGGACAACCCCCGGTGAAGGCGAAGATAGGCCTCGCTTCCGAAAAGGGAAGTGACGTTGTCGGCGTCGGGCAGGATCGATCCTATGATCACCGCTGCCGTCGCTTCCCGCCTGCCGCTATCCGTGGGGATGGCCCGGGAGATGAGCCACCCCGTGAGTCCATGGGTAACCGTATCCATACGAACCTTGGCTTATATCATATTTCGCGGGTCAAGGATCCTGCTGATTTCCTCTTCCGGCAGGGTCTTCTTCTCCCGGAGGACGGCGCGGATCGTCTTGCCCGTGTGGTACGCCTCGTGGGCCAGCTCCGCCGCCTTCTGGTAGCCGATCTTCACCGCCAGGGGAGTCACCATCGCCAGGCTCTCCTCGATCAGCTCCTCGCACCGCTTCCGGTTGGGCGTGATCCCCGCAACGCATCGGTCGGTGAGCAGGGCGGTCGCCGAAGAGAGAAACTCGATCGATTCCAGCAGGTTTCGTGCCATCACAGGAAGCATGACGTTGAGCTCGAGAACCCCGAGCGAGCCGCCGAGGGTCACGACCGCATCGTTGCCGATCACCTGCGCCGACACCTGGATCATCATCTCCAGGATGACCGGGTTCACCTTCCCCGGCATGATGGAGGAACCCGGCTGCAGCGACGGCAGGTTGATTTCCCCGATCCCGCAACGAGGGCCGGAGGACAGGAGCCTCAGGTCGTGGGAGATCTTCACCAGGGAGGCGGCCAGCCCCTTGAGCGCCCCGCTGGAGGAGACGATCGGGTCCTGCGCCCCGATCGCCTCGAACCGGTTCTCGGCGGGGCGGAAAGGGATGCCGGTGGCAACGGCGATCTCGGCGATCGCCCTTGGGCCGAACTCCGGGTGGCCGTTCAGGCCCGTCCCCACGGCGGTCCCCCCGAGGGGGAGTTCCTCGAGATCCGCAAAGACGGCGTGCACCCGCCGGATCCCGTGGTCGATCTGGGAAGCGTACCCGGAGAACTCCTGTCCGAGCGTAACCGGCACGGCATCCTGCAGGTGGGTCCGCCCGATCTTCAATATGTCGGAGAACTCTCCTGCCTTCGCCGACAGGGCGTCCCGCAGGGAGGAAAGCGCCGGGACGAGACGGTCGGACATCTCCCGCCGCGCGGCGATCCGGATCGCGGACGGGATCACGTCGTTGCTGGACTGGCACCGGTTCACGTGGTCGTTGGGATGGACGGGGGAATTCCCCCCCAGGGGCTTTCCGAGGATCTCGTTGGCCCGGTTGGCAAGCACCTCGTTGACGTTCATGTTGGTCGAGGTCCCCGATCCGGTCTGGAAGACGTCGAGGATGAACTGGTCGTCGAACTTCCTCTCCAGCACCTCGCGTGCGGCCCGAGAGATCGCCTCCGCAAGGGTCGGGTCGAGGAGCTTCAGGCCCGCGTTGACCTCGGCGCCGAATCCCTTGATCATCGCCGCGGCGTGGACGACCGGCAGCGGCATCCGGACGCCGCTCACCGGGAAGTTCTCGAACGCCCGCTGCGTCTGCGCCCCGTAGTATGCCTTCGCGGGGACGCGGACCTCGCCCATCGAGTCCTTTTCCACCCGAAACCCTGTCATCTTCTCCTCCGCAGATTCGATTCCCGGGAGACCCGCCGGGTTTCCGCCTTCCCGTTGCACCCCCTCGAATACGGCCCGGACCGAGAATGCTAATCGGCTCCGCAGCCTCGGAGGGGGGTTCCACGAAACGACCGTCTACTCCTCGTACCGGATCGGCTCGTATTGCCCCTTCTCCGGATTGTAGGCGTGCACCTCCGCCGTACCGATCTCGAAAAACCAGGCGTGGACGTGAAGACGCCCCTCCCGGGCCGCTCTTTGCACGACCGGATAGGTCCGCAGGTTCTCCATCTGGACCAGGACGTTCTCCTCGGATGTGATCGCAAGTCGCTCCTCCTTCGACTTCTCGGGGTAATTGTCCGCCACGACCGCAAGCGTCTCCTCCCCGTGCTTCAGCCACTCGGTGATGTGCGGCGACTCCGCGAAGGCCTTCCGATCCTTGTAGAGCGCATTCATCGCCCCACAGTCGGAGTGGCCGCAGACGATGATGTCCCGGACGCGCAGGTGGTCCACGGCATATTCGATGGCGGCACCGACCCCCGTCCCGTCGAGCCGTCCGTCCGTGTACGGCGGGACGAAATTCCCGATGTTCCTGTAAATGAAAAGGTCCCCCGGCTGCCTTTGTGTGAACACCGTCGGGTCCACGCGGGAGTCGCAGCAGGTGATGAACAGTTCCTCCGGGGACTGGCCCTGCCTGGCAAGCCTTTGGAAAAGGTCGCTGTTATCGCTCCAGTACTGCGTCCGGAACCGGTGGATCCCCGAGATCAGCTTCTCCATGGCCCTCCCTCCCCGCGACTTTGGGACAGACGATTCCGCAGGGGCCCTGCGCGCTGGCGGCGAGACGCACATCGCTCCCGTTTGACGTGCATTTTATCCGGTATTGCCCATTCCTCAAATTGGATATTATACGGGCAGAACGATTGACGTACGTCAATGCGCGCGGCCGGCGGGACGTCTATTCTTTACCCCACTCAACTGATGAAACCCGAAAGAAAAAGGAGGTTGCCGGATGACCAAGAAGACTGCCTTCTGGATCTTCCTGCTGGGCACGCTCTCCTCGGCGGCGGTGTTCCTCGCGGCGACATGGGACACTCACCGTCAGGTGGCGACCCTGTCGCACGTGGACAAGCTGTCCGATCAGGTCGTGGCGGGCAAGCGAGCGTTCGAGAAGTATAACTGCAACGACTGCCACACGATCCTGGGCTTCGGCGGCTACTACGCCCCCGACCTGACCAAGGTGGTGCAGCGAATCGGGGCGGACGGCGTCCGGTACCGGATAAAAAGCCCCGAGCTGGCCTTCGCCAAATCCTGGCGGAAAATGCCCCAACTGAACGTCTCCGACGCCGAGATCGAGGACATGGTCGCCTTTTTCACCTGGGTGGGAGAGATCAACAACAACGATTGGCCCCCCCAGGACAGCAAGAAACGCCTGTCCCGGGGCGAGCAGGCCATGGTCGCCACGGTGGGAGTCTCCCCGGGCGCAGCGGTCTTCCAGACGAAGGGGTGCATGAACTGCCACTCGTTGCGGGGGACCGGAGGAACCTTCGGGCCCGCTTTGGACACGATCGGACGCGACCTCTCCGCGGAGGAGATACGGACGTATGTCCGCGACCCCAAAAGCGTCGATCCGAAGGCAATGATGCCGCCGCAGACGGGCCTCTCCGACCGGGAGCTCGAGGAAGTGGCGAAATTTCTTTCCACTCTGAAATAAGGAGGACCTGATGGAATACCGTTCCCAGAAAATCGCCTACTGGTACTTCATTGCGGCGCTTCCCCTGTTCGTGCTGCAGGTTCTCCTGGGGCTCTACCTCGGCGGAAGCTACGCCTTCACCATGCCGCAGGGGATCGTGGACGTCTTTTCCTTCGCCACGGCGCGGTCGATGCACACCAACCTCCTCGTCCTCTGGATGCTTTTGGGCTTCATGGGGGGTGCGTACTACATCGTGCCCGAGGAGACGCAATCGGAGATCTACTCCCCGGGGCTGGCCTACTTCCAGCTCGTCGCCCTGCTGGTGACCGGCGTCGTCGCGCTGATCGGCTTCTTCTTCGGCTGGACGCAGGGACGCCCGCTCCTGGAGATTCCCCGGCCGCTCGACCTCGTGGTCGTCGTGGGGGCGCTGATCTTCCTGTTCAACATCGGGATGACGATGCTGAAAGCCAACCGGTGGACCGTCATCCAGGGGACGCTGCTGGGCGGCCTGGTCTTCCTCGCCCTCCTGTACCTGTTCGGCATCCCCTTCTACAAGAACGAGGTGATCGACTGGTACTACTGGTGGTGGGTCATCCACCTCTGGGTCGAGGGGGCGTGGGAGCTGGTCACAGCCGCGATTCTGGCGTTCATATTGATGAAGCTCACCGGAGTGGACAGGCAGGTCCTGGAGAAGTGGCTCTACGTCGAGATCGGCCTCTTCATGTTCACAGGGATCGCCGGGACCGGACACCACTACTACTGGATCGGCGCCCCGCGGTACTGGCTCTGGATCGGCGGAATCTTCTCGGCGCTCGAGCCGCTCCCGATCCTGCTGATGGTCATCGACACGATGATGCACGTCAAGGAGCGCAAGACGAAGATCGTCAACCCGCTCGTCTGGACGTACGCGATCGGCTGCGCCGTCTTCCACATGATCGGCGCCGGGGTATGGGGCTTCGCGCACACGCTCCCGCAGATCAACTACTACACGCACGGCTCCCAGGTCACCGTGTCCCACGGGCACCTGGCGTTCTTCGGCGCCTACGCCCTGCTGAACCTGACGACCTTCTACTTCGCGATGCCGAGACTCAAGGGGATCGAGGTCTTCGACGACCGGCGCGGAAAGATCGGTTTCTGGACGATGAATGCCGCGATGATGATCATGGGGCTCACCTTCGGCGTGGCCGGCGTTCTGCAGGCGTACATCGAGCGTGTGCTCGGGATGGGGTACATGACGGCGCAGTCCTACATGCGGCTGTGGATGCTGGTCACCGTCGTCGCGGGCGTATTCTTCCTGATCGGGCTGCTCACCACCGTCACGGACCTTTTGACCTTGCGGCCGGCCAAGCAGGAGGCATGAGGAAACGGCCGGGGGGCAGGGCGAATCCTTCCCCCCGGCGGGCAATTCTAATCAGAGAGGGCGGGGCGTAAGACCCCGCCAACGAATCGCAAGATTACCGGAGGAACGATGGATCGGTACACCAAGGGGTTTGTTGTCGCTGCTCTCGTATACTTTTTCCTGGCGGCCGCGCTGGGGGCCTGGATGGGGTCCGCCACGCCTGCGGGGTGGGTCCGGTTCGCCCACGTCCACTTCAACCTGCTGGGGTTCATGTCGATGATGATCTACGGGGTGGGATACTTCATCCTCCCCCGGTTCAACGGCCGTACGCTTCGGTGGCCCTCGTGGGTCCCGCTCCACTTCTACGCCGCCAACGTCGGACTGATCGGGATGGTGGCCACGGCGCCGGAGCGCCCCTCGACGGGGTTCGCCCTGTTCGCCGGGTTGTCCGTCGTGTCGGCGGCGATGTTCGTGGTCAACCTCGGCGTGACGATGCTCGTCGCGCCGGCGGAGGTGGAGGAGGAAGAGGAGGAGGAGATCCCCTCGCATCCACAGGCGCCGCCTGTCCCTTCCCCCCCTCAGGTGGATATCCACCCCGACATGCGGGTGGGGGAGATCCTGACCCGGTGGCCCCAGACGGTGGATGTCTTCGTGGCGAACGGGTTCGCCTCCCTGGGGAACCCCGAGCACCGGGAGCAGGTAAAGCAGATCCCCATAACCTTGCGGATGGCGTGCCAGCGGCACAACGTCGATCTCGAGCCGATGGTCGCCCTGCTGGGTTCCGCCGCCGGAGGAACGCCCCGGCCGCCCTCGCCCGCCACGGATATCCGGGCCGGCGTCGCCGGGGGGACAGGTCGCAGGGAGAAACTCTCCCGCGGGGAGCCGATCCGCGCGGAGAACATCCTGGGCGACATCCTCTCGGCCTACCCGGAGACCGAGAAGGTGTTCCGGAAGTATTACGGGGACGGGTGCTTCTCCTGCCCCGGCCAGGCGACCGAGAGCGTCAAGCAGAGCGCGATGATGCACAACGTGAACGAGAAGCAGATCCTGTCCGATTTGAACCGGGCGGCCGGCTTTTAATAAAACCGCCGGGGGGCACCCCAGGCTTTTGGAGGACGAAATGATCGAACGGATGCAGGAACTGCTCGAGGCGGAGCGCGCGGGGGTGAAATGCCTCGCGGCGATGGCGGACCAGACCCCGGAGGGGGAGAAAAGGGAATTCCTGGTTTTCCTCCGGAACGACGAGGGACGGTTCTGCGCCGGGCTGCACCGGCTCATCCGGGAACGGAAGGGAGCCCCCACCGACCGGACCGGGGCATTCGCGGACAAGGTCCTCGCCCTGGAGGGGGAGTCCGAGCAGCTGGCGCTTCTTGTCAAGGGGCAGGCGTGGGTCGTCCGGAAGATCGACGAGATCCCGGCCGGAGAGATGACCCCGGCCGAGAAGTCGTTCTTCGACGACATGCACGAGGCGCACGTGAAAAACATCGAGGCGTGCCGGAAATACCTGCCACCGGGAAAATGACGCCGGCGCGAATCCGAATCCGGCGACCTTTCAACCGCAAGGTCTCCTCCCGTGGTAGTTTCCTCTGGCGGAAGGACCTTCGCTCACGGGGGATTCCCCGTAGCAAACGCTCGCGACCTGCGCCCGCTCGTGGGCGACTCCGCAGCCTCGGAGGGGGACTCCGTTCGTGGCTCGCCGCGCGGTGAACCCGCACGGCTGCGCTTTACCTCATTGCGCCCCCCTCCTGCGGCTGCTGCGCCGCAACCGTCCACTTGACAGTGCTGTCGCAAGGGCAGGCGCCGGTGACCGACGACCCGGGGCGAAGGGGGGTAGTTGATCCCCACGCTCCCGGGATCGGGGCGGCCATGGTATCCTGACCGGAGAAAATTAGCCGAGGGAGGTTTAGATATGCATACGGCGAAGTGGAACGACATCGAAGGGAAGGCGGTCACCGATGCCGGCGCGGAAGGGGTAACCATCCGGGTCCTGATGGGGGACAACGTCGGGGCGCCCACCTTCACGATGCGCCATTTCGAGATCGCCCCCGGCGGACGCACCCCCTTTCACGCCCACGCGTGGGAACACGAGGTCTACATCCTCTCCGGCAGGGGAAAGGTCCGGCAGAAGGACGGCGACCGGGAAGTGGGCCCGGGCTCCTTCGTCTTCGTGCCCGGAAACGAGGAGCACAACTTCGCCAACGCCGGCGATACGCCCTTCACCTTCCTGTGCGTGATCCCGTCGGCGAACCCCTGCCTGGGCAAGTGACCCCGCGCTACGCTTTGAGGATGGTTCTCCCCGCGGCCTTGTTCATCACGACATGGACGAAGAGAACCAGGAGCGCAAGAAAATTGATCCCCGCCGCCAGGGGGTGTAAGGAAACGACGGGGGCAAGATAGACGAACCGTTCGACCAGGATCCCCAGCAGGATGGAAACGGACACGGCGAACACAACGAACGGGTTCGTCTTTGATCTCCCGGGCAGCAGGACAAAGAAAGGGATGAAGAAGTAGAAGACCAGGATCGACAGGGAAAGTTCCCGCAGGGGCGACGAGGATACCCTCGCCAGGAGATAACTCACCTCCTCGGGGAGATTCCCGTACCAGATCACGAGGAACTGGGCGAAAAACAACCCCACCCACAGAATGCTGAACCCGAAAAGAAGGATGGCTATGTCTTTCAGGTCGGAGCGGCCTCCCGACCCGTGGGCCGGGGCGGGCCTTCCGTGGAGAAACGCGTAGAGGATGCCCGACAGGGCGAATCCCCCGAACAGGGATTCGATGAAGAAATAGCCCCCTAACAGCGTGTTGACCCAGGGATACGCCAGCGACATGACCCAGTCGAACGCCATGAGGGACTGGGAAACGACGAACACGAAGAGATAGACGCCGGCGAACCGTTCCCTGCCCTCTTCGTCCCTGCGGGAAGCGATGGCGAACCTTCTCGCAGCAAGGTAGGCGAGCAGAAGCAGGACGAAATTTCTCCCCACGAAAAACCCCTTGTCGAACCAGATCCCCTCCCGGCCAACCCAGGGATAGGAATCCACGAAGGGCACGAGGAACAGGAAGAGAACCGCGAGGAACAGCAGGAGAGGATAGACCGAAAGCAGCTCATTCTTCACGGAACCCACCCACTTGGCCTTGATCAGCGTACACACCGCTACGGTCGCGATGCACCCCTCGATGACCGAACCCCAGAACAGAAGCGCGATCAGGAGCGAGCCGCCGTCCGTGGCAAGCGGGCCGAACTGGTTAAGCGCCACGATGACGCCTGCGAGGACGAACGGGGCGATGCGGCCGCCTGTCTTTCCCGGGAGCCCGTTCATTTCGTCTCCCCCGGCTCCACGGTGATCACGAACGCGTTGCCGAACTCCTCCTTCGGAACGACGCCGAACACGCTCGGCAGACGGGCAAGGATGAGAAACCCGAAAAACGTGGCCAGGGACCCGAACAGGATCGTGAGGGCGAAGGCGATGATGATGAACGGCGGGATAGAGACGATCGGCTTCCCCCCGACGATGAGCGGCCAGCTGAGGGATGTAAGGATCGTGAAGGCGAACCCGAAGGTCGTGCCGCTCGCGGCGCCCAGGAGAGCGAAGTTTTTCACCTTCGCCGGTTTCGGCGGCAGGATCTCGTCCACCTCGTGGACGTAATACGGGGTTTCCACCCGGATCCTTTCCTGCGGGACTCCCTCCCGGGCCAGTTTGCGAAGGGCCGCAAGGAATTCCTCCCTGTCCTGGAACATCATCCGGTTCTCCATTTAGAGGTGCTCCTTGATTTCCGTGATCGACAGCACGGGCAAGGTCTTGAGGAAAACCAGATAGGCCGTGAAGAACAGCCCGAAGCTCCCCAGGGTGATCCCCACCTCGACGATACTGGGGGTGTATGTCCCCCAGGCGTAAGGGTCGAAGTCCCTGGCAAGAGACGAGACGATGATCACGAACCGTTCCACCCACATGCCCACGTTCACCAGCAGGGAGAGGACGAACAGGTATTTGACGTTGCGCCGCAGACTCCGGACGAAAAGGGTCAGGGGGGCGAGGGAATTGCAGAAGATCATGATCCAGAACATCACGGTGTAGTCGCCCAGGGCGCGGTACCGGAACTCCTCCATCTCGAAGGGGTTCCCGCTGTAGAAGGCGAGGCCGAACTCGACGATGTAGGAGTAGGTCACGATGAGGGAGGTGAACAGGAGGATCTTCGCGATGCTCTCGAAATGGTCGTCGGTGATGTACCGGTCGAGGACCAGGATCTTCCGCATGGGGACGACGAGGGTGATGACCATCGCCGTGCCGGAGAAGATCGCACCGGCCACGAAATAGGGGGCGAAGATGGTGGTGTGCCACCCGGGGATGATGCTCATGGCGAAGTCCCACGAGACGACGGAGTGAACGGACGCCACCAACGGGGTGGCAAAGGCGGCCAGGAACAGGTAGAGCTGGTTGTAGTTCTTCCACTGCCTTCTCGTCCCCGTCCATCCGAGAGAGAGAAACCCGTAGATCCGTTTCGCCAGCCCTTCCTTGTACCTCCGCACGATGGCGAAGTCGGGGATCAGCCCCACGTAGAAGAAGACCACGCTCACGGTGAGGTACGTGCTCACGGCGAAGACGTCCCAGATGAGAGGAGACCGGAAATTCACCCAGAGCATCCGCTGCGTCGGATAGGGGAAGAGGTAGTAGAACTTCCAGGTCCGGCCAAGGTGGATCAGGGGGAACAGCCCGGCGACGAGCAGCGCGAAAACGGTCATCGCCTCGGCGGGACGGTTGAAGCTGGTCCGGAACCGGGCGCGGAACAGGAACAGGACCGCCGAGATCAGCGTCCCCGAGTGGGCGATGCCGACCCAGAAGACGAAATTCGTGATGTAGACCCCCCAGCCCACGGGATTCATGAGACCCGACACCCCCATGCCGGTCGTCATCTGGTAGCCCCAGAATCCCAGGAGGCCGAGAAAGAGGGCAGCCGTGCAGCCGAGGGCCGCGAGATAGGCGAGCCCCGGTCTCTTCATCGCGGAAAGTACGTCCTGCTCGACCCGGGCCAGTTTGTCGGGCTTATCCATGGCCTTCCTTCTCGGGGCCGCCTTTTGCTCCCCCCAGATAGTATACGGAAGGTTTCGTCCCCAGCCCCTCGAATACCCGGTAGGCCCTCTCCAGGTGCGCCAGTCGGTACACCTTCGACTCCGGATCGAGAAGATTGCCGAACGTGATGGCCCCGGTGGGACAGCTCTGGGCGCAGGCGGTGGTTACCTCCCCGTCCCGTACCTTCCGGGAATCGTCCTTGGCCCTGTCCTTGGCGGCACGGATCCGCTGGATGCAGAAGGTGCACTTTTCCATGACCCCCGCTCCCCGGACCTCGAGGTCGGGGTTGTGCATCCGGTCAAGCGGCTTTTTCCACGTATGCCAGAACCAGTTGAACCGCCTCACCTTGTAGGGGCAGTTGTTCGAGCAGTACCGTGTCCCCACGCACCGGTTGTACACCTGGACGTTCAGCCCTTCGGGGTTGTGATAGGCGGCGAACACCGGGCACACCGTCTCGCAGGGGGCGGAATCGCACTGCTGGCAGAGCATGGGGAGGAAATCGACGTTCCCCGTCTCCCCGTAGAAGGGCTCGATCCGAAGCCACGACATCTCCCGGCCTTTGAGGTGGTCCTTCTTTCCGACAACGGGCACGTTGTTTTCGATGTAGCAGGCGGCGACGCACGCGGAACAGCCGTTGCAAAGCGCGAGGTCGATGGCCATGGCCCACCGGTACCCCTTGTGCTCGTGCTCCGGGTAGAAGCTCTCTTTTCCGTGATGGCCTTTCTCGTCCCGGTGGGAGGGATCGGGAATCAGCCCCCTGCCCCGCTGGGACGGGGAGCCGGAAAGAATCGGGATGGCCGCAACCCGGCCGGATTTCCCGATCCGGATCCCCTCGAGGAACCAGGTCGCCTCCCCCGTGCGCTCATCGGTCGTGAGAGGAGGGGAATCCACGAAGTCCCGGCTGGCAACGAAGACCCCCTCGGCGAGGCCGGGTTGGATCTTCACGGGGAGCACCTGCGACCACCCGCCGGAGGAAACGTTGGCCTCCATCCTGTCCTTTAGCCCCAGGACCTTCGCCGTCCCCGGCGAGACCGAGAGCCAGCGGCCGTAGGAGATGGTGGTCAGGGGGTCCGGAATCTCGGACAGAAGCGGCAATCCCCGGCTGCGCCCGTCGAAGGTACGCAGGGAGGGGACGAGCACGAGGACGGGCGTTCCCGGCTCCCGCCCTTCGGCCGTTACGTCCTTGAGGAGTGCGGCCGCTTTTGTCCCGTTGAGGGTCACGCGTTTCCCGGGGAGGGTTTCCACGACAAAACCATTCCGGGAAAACGCGTCCTTTCCCTTTTCCCCGAACCGCTTCGTCCATTCCGCGAAAAGATAATCCCGGTATCCCGTCGGGGGCCCCTCTCCCGAAACCGCTCCCATGAGCCGCAGCAGTATGTCGCCTTCGGAGAGCGTCTCGTAAAGGGGTGCAAGAACCGGCTTCACGAGGGAGACCACACCCCGCCTCGGCTCGACGTCCCCCCACGATTCGAGGGAATGGGAGAGGGGGAGTATCAGGTCGGCCTCCTGCATCGTCTCGTCCAGGAGATCGCCGAAGGCCACCGACAGCTTCGCGTTCCTTACGTTTTCCCGGAATGCGAACCCGCCCGGCAGGGAGAATACGGGGTTCGTCCGGGAGAGAAACAGCACCCCCGCTTCGCCCCGGGAAAGCCGCGCGGAGAGGGCTTCCATGTCCCGGAAAGTGCCCGTTCCGCCGTACTTCTCGTTCCTCGCGAAATCGACCAACCCGGGGATCTCCCCCGTGACCCACTGGATCATCCCCGCCAGGGCCGCCACCTCGAGACCTCCCCGGTGGGACGTGGAAACCCCGCCGGCGATCACCAGGGGATGTCTTGCGTTCGCCATTCGGTCCGCCAGCTCCGCCAGCTCTTCCGCGGGAACTCCCGTTTTCTCCGAGGCCTTCCCGACGGAGAACCGGGGAAGCGCGTCGACGGCCTCCTGCGGGAGCACGGACCTCCGGGGGCCCCTGTCCAGGACTTGCCGGAGGAGATACGCAAGCAGAACCGCCTCCCCCCCCGGGCGGACCACGAAGCGTCTGTCCGCGTTCGCCCCGGTGAGCGACAGGTGGGGCTCCGCGTGGAACCACCGGAAATCCTCCCTGCTCCGTGCCCGGGAGAGTTCCCGGGTGTAGGAGACCGGGCTTACGTGGGTCGCGAGGATATCCGCCCCGACCGTCAGGAGAAGATCGGCTTTCCCGATCCGGTAGCGGGGGACATCGCGCTCTCCGAAAAGGATCCCGTTGGCCTCCGCTACGGCGGAGTGGGAATACACCTCGAATTCGGGGAGCCTCTCGACCCCGAGGCTGCTGCAGAACGCGTCGATCAGCCGGGAGAGAGAGCCGGTGGTCCTTCCGGACAGATAGAGGTTTTTCCGCCCGGCGTCGCGGGACCCGGCGAGGGATTCCGACACCAGGGAAAAGGCCTTCTCCCAGGAAACCGCCTTGAACTTCCCCCTGTCGTTTCGCAGCATGGGGGTTTCCACCCTCTCCGGATGATAGAGGCGGGTGAGGGAGGACTGCCCGCGGATGCACAGACCCCCGTCGTTTATGGGATGTCCCGGCACGCCTTCGAGCTTGATCGGCCATCCTTCCCTGCGCTTTACCGACAAGCCGCAGCCTGCCGGACATTCCGTGCAGGTGGAGGGGGAAAAATACGCCTCTCCGGGGATGACCCCCTCTTCCGGGGGCAGAACGGAGGAGATGAAGTCTTTCGTCTTCCGGGACCCGCAGGCCGACATCAGGGTCGAACCTGACAATATCCCCAGAACCCGGAGAAAATCCCTTCGCTTCATCCTTTACGCTCCCTTTATATGTGGCAGGTGGTGCAGTCCCTGGGCGCCCCTCTTGCCCTGTGGCAGGAAACGCACCACCCCATCGTAAGCAGGCCCACCCTGCGGATCTTCTTCATCGTACCCACCTTCCCGTGGCACTCCGAACAGTCCACTCCCGCCTTCACGTGCCTCTTGTGGGAAAAGTAGACGAAATCCGGGAGGGAATAGACCCGGTTCCATTCGACGGGCCGCTTCTCCTCGTAATGCCGTGTGAGCTTCCGGATCTCTTCCCTGTCCGTCGCGATCGACCGGTGGCAGGACATGCACGTTTCCAGGGGCGGAGCACCCGCATGCCTCGACCGGTCGACGAAAATATGGCAGAAATTGCAGGGAAGGCTGAGTTTCGACACGTGGATCGTGTGGGGGAAGGCGATCGGCTGGTCCGGCGCAACCCCCGCGCGTTGCCAGGAAACCCAGAGACCTGCCGCGATCAGAAGAAGGACCCCGAAATAGGCCGTCACGGCGAGAAGGATTAGCGGTTTTCGCGAATTCTTTTCCAACGTCTACTCCGTCACCGGGGATCGGGTCATGACGACCCGCCGGTTTTGACCTTTTCGATCAGATATCGGGCCACGGCGTCGATCTCTTCCTCCGGAAGTCCGAGCTTGGGCATCGACGGGTAGCCGGGGTTCACCTTGACCGGTGCGCGGATGAACGCTTTCAGTTTTTCCACATCGCCGCCGTATGTCGGCACCCTCTCGTTCAGCGGAGGTCCGACGACCCGGATGTCGAACCGGTGGCAGCCCGCGCAGATCTTCTCGAACACGACCTGCCCCGCACCCACCTCCGTCTTCTCGGCGGACGCGGACTCTTCCCGGTGCGCCTCCTTTCCCGCCTCGGCCATTACGGCCGCTTTCTGCATCGTAAGGAAGGCGATCCGGTCCTGGTAGGCGTTTCCGACCGCCGCGTCGTCGTGCAGAAGAATCGCGAGAAAGATCAGGACGAACAGGAAAACCACGCGCCCTCCCGGCCCGCCTTTCCCCTTCCCGTCGGACAGGAAAAGGGTCAGGCACACCGCAAGAGACAGAAGGAGGACGGCCGCCGAAAAGACGAACACTTCCGCAGAGAGCGCGATCTCCGGAAGGGTGACCAGGTCCAACAGCAAGAACACGGGGAGGACAAGGGTCGCGAGAATCGCAAGGTTCGCGCCGAACCTGTGCACAAGCCCCCGGTACCCGGCGTTCATCCCCTCACCCCCTTCCGCCGACCGGCCGCAAAGAAGGAGGATCAACCCGCCGGTCATCCCGAAAAAGAAGGCGAGGAACAGGAGAAACTTCACCACGGCGTTCCAGGAGAGGAAAAACCGGATCTGTTTCTGGAGGAGAGGAAGCTTCGCGGGATTGAACAGAATCCCGTACCCGGCGGAAAAAAGGAAGAAGGCGAGGATCACCGCCAGCAGGCCGGCGGCGCCGGCGGCGGCAGTCATCGGGGAGAGCTCGAGCGTGCGCTCCCGGGCCTGCCGGTACGGGAACAGAAGGGCGAACCCGAGGGTGAGGACCGCGAGGATCACGGCCCAGAATTGCCACGGCAGAGGGGACGCGACGAAGAGGACCCGCGCGTAGACGAACCAGACGAGCAGCAGAGGGACGAGGCCGAAGATGAAAAGAGCCGATTTGCTGATCAGGACGGTCCGCATCAGCTCCTGCGAGAAGCGCAGATAGGACGACTCCCGTTTTTCCTTTCCCAGAAAGTTCAGGAGGAGGGAGACGGTCGACCCGCCGATGAGGAACCCGAGAAACAGGAGATGGAGGAACAGGACGAGGAACAGGCCGTGCCGGAGCAGCGAGTAGAACTCCGGGGAAAGCGGTTGCAGATTCCCCCAGGGAGCCATTCAGCCCCCTACTCCGGGAGAATTTCCGTCCTGTAAAAACCGGTGAGATGCCATGCGCACCCGGGCTTGAAATACCCTTTCCCGGAACGGAATGCCGCTCCGGGCAGTCGATCCTGTCAGCAAAATTCGGGTTGATTTACTATAAGGGAATTCGTTGCACCGTTCAAATATTTTACCCGCGGTCCGGGCGCCCTGGATGCGCCCTGTTGTACAATACCGCAGTTGCTCAGGAGGAAAGCACCGATGTGCCGCATGCTTGCCTACTCATCGAACGGGCCCCGGGACCTGGCGCCGTACCTCGCCCACCTCGCAAGGCTCTCGGTCCACGGGAAGCTGGAGGACCGGTGGGAAAAACGCCCGGGCGGGAATCACCCGGACGGGTGGGGCATCGCCTTCCGCCGGGACGAGGAGACCTTCCTGTTCCGCAGCGGAAGCCCCGCCTCCACCGACCCCTACCTGGCCGGGTTCCAGGGGGTCACCGACTGCTTTCTCGGACACGCCCGGTATGCGGACAACACGGAAACGGTCGATGCGGGAAACGCCCACCCGTTCCTTCTCCAGGGGATCGCCCTCGCCCACAACGGAACCTTCAGGGGAAGGATCGGGGAGGAGGCGGACAGGCGCCTGGTTTGTGACAGCCTCGTCTTCCTCGAAGTTCTTGCGGAGCGATGGAAGGAGAGGACCCATCCCGGTCTGTGCGAAGCGCTTTCGCGTCTGCTGGGAGATACGGAACTCGTGGGGGAATACTCCGCCGCGACCCTGCTGATCGCTTCGGGGAAGACGATATTCGCCCTCCGGAACTACCGGAAGGACGAGGACTACTACACCCTTTTCGTCCGGGTGCAACCCGACCTGGTCGTCGTGGCGAGCCAGCCGCTGGACGACTCCCCCGGATGGCGGCTGCTGGCAAACGGGGAACTCCTCGAACTTTGCCTGCCGGCCCCGAAACCGCTATTTCTGACCGCGACGACGTGAGGAGATCATGACGGTTCCGGTAGACCTGCGATCCGACACCGTAACGCTCCCTTGCGCGGGGATGCGCAAGGCGATGAGCCGGGCGAAAGTCGGCGACTCGCAGCGGGGGGAAGATCCTTCCGTGCGGGCACTGGAGGAGTACGCGGCCTCCCTGTTCCGCAAGGAAGCGGGACTCTTCGTCCCTTCCGGGACGATGGGCAATCTGATATCGGTCGCCTCGTGGACCCACCCGGGGGATATCGTCGTCGCCTCCTCGTCCTCCCACATCGCAGGGCGCGAAGCCCCGGGCATCTCGAACCTCGCCGCCGTAGCGCTCCTGGGGATCGACGCCCCCGGGGGGATTTTCACCGCCCGGGACGTCGCCGCGGCGATCGCGTCGGCTCCCTTGCGGGGCAGGGCGAAGGTCCGGCTGGTGGCCGCGGAGAACACCCACAATGCGGGGGGAGGGACGATCTTCCCCGTCGCCTCCCTGCGGCGGATCCACGCCCTCTGCCGCAAGGCCGGCATCCCGGTCCACATCGACGGATCCCGGATCTTCAACGCCTCAATCGCCTCCGGGGTGCCGCCCGCGGAATACGGAAAGACGTGCCACTCCCTGATGTTCTGCCTTTCCAAGGGACTGGGGGCGCCCGTCGGTTCCGTCGTCGTGGGCTCCCGCGATTTCATCGAGGAGGCGAGGAGCGTGGGGCTTCGTATCGGCGGGGGAATGCGGCAGGCCGGGATCGTCGCGGGGGGGGGGCTCTACGCCCTGCGGAACAATGTCAGGCGGCTCGCCGAGGACCACGAGAACGCGAAGGAGCTTGCCCGCGCGCTCGCGGAGCTCCCCGGAATCGAACTGATCAATTCCCCCGTGATGACGAACATCATACAGTTCCGGTGGAAGGCGCCGACCCTGTCCCTCCCCCTGTTCCAGGAGGCACTGGGCGGGAAGGGCGTTCTCATAGACGACCGGGCGTTCCCGGTATTCCGCGCGGTCACCCACCTGGGAATAGGGAAAAAGGAGGTCGCCCGGGTCATCCGGGCGTTACGGCAGGTCTTCGGGCGGGCCGCCGCGTAGGAAGCGCGACAACCGTCGGGCCTAGTGGGTCCGGTCCTTCGAACCGCGGGCGATATCCTCGGCCACCTCACCCACCGTCTGCTTCATCATTCGATCCGTGATCTTCTTCGGGCTGTCTCCCGATGCCGCCATCTTGGAGACCCAGTTGCCCCCCTTGCGGATGAATCCGCCGCCTCCGCCGACCTGTCTCGTGGCCTTCCCGCCGCAATGCGGGCACCTGGAAAGCGGCGGATCGGTGATCCGCTGCTCCTTCTCGAACTCCCCGCACTTGGCACACATGTATTCGTAGGTCGGCACGTCGTCCCCTCCGCGGCATTCCGTAACCGGTGCATTATCGCACGATCCCCCGCCCGTCGCCAGACCGTTAGCCCCGCGTAAATCACCTTGATACGGGAACGGCTTCCGCATCCTCGGAGGGGGCTCCGTTCGTGGCTCGCCGTGCGGTTAACCCGCACGGCTGCGCTTTACCTCACTGCGCCCCCCTCCTGAGGCTGCTCCGCCGGCAACCGGACCCCTCCGAGGCAACGGAGCCAGACCCGCTTCCTCGGCGGCCACCGAGGACCCTGGTCTCGCGGGGGGCTTCCCCGTAGCTACGCTTGCGACCTTGCGCCCGCTCGCTGCCGGTTCCGCTCGCCGATTCGGACCCCGCCCGGCGGGGGTACTCCGCTCTCGCTTCACAGGCCGCTTCGGGGAACCCCCCGCATCGCCTGCGGGTCCAAGGTGGCAACGGGGTGCGCCTTCCCGCAAAATGCCGGGAGGAGGGAACCATCGCATGGGGGACCCGCTGCCGACCGGGAAAATCACGGACCCGCACAGGGTCGAATCGGAGATAATGGAGGGAATTCCTGTTTCACGGAGGTCAAAGCCGCTTGTCCCTGTTCTTCATCACCGTCTTCGCGATATATGGAAGCGTTCACGCCTATGCTCTTTTCAAGGCGAAATCGGCGCTCGGGTTCGGGTGGGGGACGGCGGCCGCCATCGCCCCGGTCCTCGTCGCATTCACCTTCGCCCCGCTGATCATCTATTTTCTCGGGAGGCACGGCATGGAGGGGGCGGCCCGGGCGGTCTCCTGGGTCGGATACATCTGGGCGGGGCTGCTCTTCTTCTTCCTCTGGACGAACCTGGCCGTCGACGCCCTGAATCTCGTCCTCCGCCTCGCCGGCGCAATCTCGGGGAAGGGAGCTTCCGCGTATCTTCTCGCCGGGAAAGGCCGGTTTTTCGGACTGGTCGCACTTTGCCTGGTACTCGGGGCATACTCGTTCCTCGAGGCCCGGGACATCGGCGTCGAGCGTGTAACGATCCGAACCGACAAGCTTCCCGCAGCCACCCCCCGCGTTCGCGTCGCGCAGATCTCCGACGTGCACCTCGGCCTGCTCGTGCGCAACGCGAAGGCGGAGAGGATCGCCGAGGTGATCCGCCGGGCCGATCCCGACATCCTCGTATCCACGGGGGACCTGGTGGACGCGGAGATCAACCACCTGGAGGGGCTGGCGGAAATCTTCGGGAAGATCCACCCCCCCCTCGGGAAGTACGCCGTCACCGGAAATCACGAGTTCTACGCCGGCATCGACCAGGCGCTCTCGTTCACGAAACGGGCGGGGTTCTCGGTCCTCCGGGGGGAAGCCGTAACGGCGGGCAGCCTCGTGCGGATCGCGGGCGTCGACGACCCTGCGGGCGTGGCGCTCGGCGCGGTCCCCGGCCGGCGGGAGGCGGAGATTCTCGCGGGGAACCCCGGAACGATGTTCACGATCCTGCTCAAGCACCGGCCCCGGGTGGCGGATGGGTCACGGGCACGATTCGACCTGCAGCTGTCCGGCCACACGCACAAGGGACAGATCTTCCCGTTCCGCTACGTGGTCGAGCGCCCCTATCCGTACCTGTCGGGGCTGTATCCCCTGGGGGGATCCTTCCTGTACACCAGCCGCGGAACGGGGACCTGGGGGCCTCCGATGCGGTTTCTCTCCTCCCCCGTCGTGACGGTCATCGACATCGTGCGCGCCGGGGCGCCCGGCGCCTGATCCATGGGATCCTTCCTTTTCGTCACCGACCTGCACGGCGACCGCCGAAGGTATGAGCGGACCCTGGCCATGGCCGTAGAGACCGGCGCCCGGCTGGTCGTAAACGGCGGCGACATGTACCCCCACGGCCGGATATACGGGGACCAGGAGCGGTTTCTCCGGGAATTCCTCGACCCCCACTTCGCGAGGTACCAGGAGGAGGGGATCCGGCATTTCGGGTTTCCCGCCAACGACGACCTCGGCGTGCACGATCCGCTGTTCAACGAAATCTGCTCGCGGTATCCCCTGGTGGAGAACCTCGCAGGGCGGATCGTCCCGGCGGGTCCGTACGAATTCGTCGGCTTCAATCTGGTGCCCGATTTTCCTTTCCGCCTCAAGGACCGGGCTCGCATGGACGCCCGCGAATTCGTTTTCCCGGCGCAGTTTGGCAGCGGAATCCTCTCCCGGGACGGCGGGTGGGAGGAGATCCCCGACTGGAAGGCGTATGCACAGACGCTTCCCACGATCGAGGAGGAACTGGCCGCGCTTCCCGAACCGGCCGACCCGGAGCGCGCCGTCTACGTGATCCACGGCCCTCCCGCGGGATTGGGGCTGGACGTCGTCCGGGGCGGGCATCCGGTGGGTTCCCTCGCCACCACCCGGTTTCTCGAGACGGTCCGGCCGCGCCTGTCTCTCCACGGCCACATCCACGAGTCCCCGGAGGAAAGCGGCGTTTGGATGAGCCGGATCGGGAACACGGTGTGCATCCAGCCGGGCCAGTCGCTATCGGGCCTCAGCGTCGTCGTGGGGAACCTGGACGAGAAGAAGTTCGACATGCGCGTCCTTCCGGTCGACTGACATGCGGGAAACGCGCAAGACCCGCCCCCCCGCAGCGGCAAAGCGCGCCGAACGGATCCAGATGCCGATCATCCCGACGGTGGCGGATTGGATCGCCGGGACGCCGGGCACGATCTCCCTCGGTCAGGGAGTCGTCCACTACGGTCCACCTCCGGCAGCGCTTTCGAAAATCCCCGCCTTCCTGGCAGACGCCGCTCACCACAAGTACGTCCCCGACGCCGGGATTCCCCGCCTGCGAAAAACCTTCGAGGAGAAGCTCCGGGCCGAGAACGGGATCGATGCCCCCGGAGGCCGCAGGATCTTCGTCACCGCCGGTGCGAACCAGGGCTTCCTCAACACCCTGCTGTGCCTGTGCGACCCCGGCGACGAGGTTATCCTGCTGTCCCCCTACTACTTCAACCACGAAATGGCGGTGGGACTTGCGGACTGCCGGGCCGTCTGCGTCCCGACGGACCGAAACCATCAGCCGCGCCTTGCGGCGATCGAGGCGGCCATAACGGCCAGGACCCGTGCGGTCGTGACGGTGTCGCCGAACAACCCGGCGGGCGTCGTCTACCCCCCCGATACGCTGCGGGCGATCAACCGGCTCTGCACCGGACGGGGGATCTACCACATAAGCGACGAGGCGTACGAGTACTTCACCTACGACGGGGCGACGCACTATTCCCCCGGCTCCCTCGACGCGGAGCACACGATCTCGCTGTTCAGCATGTCGAAGTCCTACGGCATGGCGAGCTGGCGCGTGGGGTTCCTCGTGGTCCCCGAGCATCTCTTCGACGACATGATGAAGATCCAGGACACGGTGGTCATCTGCGCCCCCGCCGTCTCCCAGGCCGTCGCCCTGGAAGCCCTGAAGGAAGGCCGCCGGTACTGCCGGCGCAGGCTGTCCGCCCTTGCCCGCGCACGGGAGGGAATGCTCGCCGCGTTTTCGCGTATCCCCGAGCTGCTGACGGTCCCCCCCTCCCGGGGGGCGTTCTACTTTCTGGTGAAGATCCGCACCTCGATGTCCTCCCTGACTCTCGCGGAGCGGCTGATCCGGGAGCACAAGGTCGCCGTAATCCCCGGGGGAACGTTCGGGCTTGGGGAAGGGTGCTACCTCCGGATCTCGTACGGAAATCTCCCCGGCGGGGAGGTTCTCGAGGGAGCCAGGCGCTTTGTCCGCGGGTTGAAAACCATTCTCAGCGGTTAGTGCCGGGCCGGGCCGTCATCGTCCAGGACGATGCCGTACAGGTTCCCCTCGGGGGGCTTCCCCCGCTTCTCGATTGAAACCTTGCACTCTTCCGGGCGCGGCTTTCCCTTGCGGTTATGGGATACGAGGACCTGTACGACGTCCCAGCCGATCTTCCCTTCCTCCGCCATCGCGGTAATGACCTCAAGGGCCGTCCGGTTGTCGTAGATGGACACCCGGTACGGCCGGGGGGAGATGAGGGCGTCGTACACGTCGCAGGCCGCCACGATCTCCACGAAACGGGAGGAGAGGAGGATCCCCCGGGGATACCCCGAGCCGTCGAGGCGTTCGTGATGGTCCCGGGCGATCACGGCGGCCAGGATTTCGGGATCCCTCAGGTAGTAGGACAGGAGGATGAACCCCGCCAGGGTGTGATGTTCGAGGACCTTCCGTTCGGATTTCCGGAGGGCGGTCTTCTTCGTCAGGATCTCCAGGGGGACGCAGATCTTGCCGAAATCGTGGAAAGGCCCCGCCGCCGCCTCCTGAAGGATCTCCTCGAACTCGTCCAGCAGATTCCTTGCGAGGTGGCTCGACAGGGCGAAGACCAGGAGAATGTGGTGGTACGTATAGGGATCGTTCCGCTTGTAGAACTCGAGGGACTCGAGCACGGGGAGGGGCAGCCGGGTCATTTCCAGCAGGCGGATGAGTCCCCGGTACTCCGCTTCGTCGCCGAAGATCGTACGGTAGACCCCTCTCCCGGTCAGGGCGAGAAGATCCCGGCGCACCGTGCCGAATTCCATGGCGGGAAGGGGGGGAGAGAGGACATCCTTCCCCCGGGCGGCGACTTCCTCGAGGGTGGTGGCGGAAAGGAGGGTGCCCGAAGGGAGGATTTCCTCCCCGTCAAGCGTGTGGACGGGGTAGTGCAGCGTCAGGGCCGCCACGGAATTTCCCTCCAGCGGATTCGCCCGCCGATCCGCAATCGGTTAGCGTTTCAATCATACCGGAAGGATGGACTATGTCAAAGGGGCCCGCCCTGCGAAATCATGCGGCAGCGAAGGCTTCGTCACGGGGCAGGGAATGAGGGGCGGCCCTTGAATCCAGGACCGCCCCTGCGGAGGAATCGTCGGAAATTCGGGGGGGGGTTTGGTTAGCCCCGACCCAAACGACGTCTCAGTGGCAAAGGGTGCCGTTTAAGCATCCCGGGGTGCTGCTCCCCGCCGGGGGAGGCGTCGGAGGATGGTTCCCGGCCCCCGGTTCGTCGTAGTGACAGTAGGCGCATACCGCCGCATTGCTCAGGTTCGTGGTTCGGTGCGTATAGCCTCCGGCTGTTTGCCATTGGTTTCCCATCGGATGCGGCGCGGGAACCCCGTGGCAGGGATAGCAGGATGTCGCCGAGCCGGCGCTGAAGTCCCCGTCCGGCGTTCCGTGGCATGTCTGGCAATAGGCGAACCCCGTGGTCGATCCCGCCGCCGCCTTCGCGTCGTCCCCGTGGGGCTGCGCGGCCGGAGGCGTCGTCACCCAGGTGTTGTCCAGCGGGTGCGGAGCGGGGGGTGCCCCGTGGCACAGGGTGCTGTTGAAGCAGCCCGGAGGTGTCCCGGCGGGTGCCGGCGGACTGGGCGGTGCGATCGGGGAATTCGAGCCGGCCGTATGGCAGAAGGCGCAAACGGAAGCGTTTCCTTCATCCACCGACGTATGGACGTACGTGTCCCCGGTACGCCAGTTCGCCGGGTGCGGAGCGCTCGCCCCGTGGCAGGTGTAGCAGGAGGTCCCCGACGAGCCGCCCGCGAAGTCCGTGCCGGTCCCGTGGCAGGCCTGGCAGTACGCAAACCCGGTGCTTGCGCCCGGCGCCGCCTTCGCGTCGTTCCCGTGGGGTTGCGTGGCGGGAGGAATCGTCACCCAAGTACCGCCCACCGGGTGCGGAACGGCGGACTCCCCGTGGCACAGGGTGCTGTTGAAGCAGCCGGGCGCTGTCCCGGCCGGCGCCGGAGGAGACGGCGGCCCGATCGGCGAGTTGTTCCCGTTGAGATGGCACTGGGCGCAGACCGGGGCGTTCTGTTCCGCTGTGTTCGTGTGGAAATAGGTGTCTCCGGACCCCCAGTTCGCGGGGTGGGGAGACTGGCCCGAACCTCCGTGACAGCCGGCGATCAGGCAGGAAACCTGCGCACCGTCGCCGGAGAAATCGCTGGCGTGGCAGATCTGGCAGGAGACGAACCCGGAGCTGCCGGGGACCGCCTTTGCCGAATTGCCGTGCGGCTGTGCCGCAGGAGGCGCAGCGACCCATCCCGGGACCGTGTCGTGGTGGCACGAGGAGAGGAAGCAGGACTGGCCGGAGATCCCCCCGGTGAGGTCGTTGCCGTGGCACGACGTGCACTGATTCACCTCGGCAACGGCGTACCCCGGGTGGGTCGAGAGAAAGTTCGAGGGATGGTTCCCGTTCTCATCGACGAGGGTAAGCCCCGAGTTCCCGTTGCTGGTGGAACAGCCGGTCGCGAAGAGGGCAAGAAGGACCGAGATCAGGACGGGCCACAGAGGCCGGATTCTCCCATTTGCCATCATGTGCATCGCTCCTTTGCGCGTTCCCGATTCTTTTCGTTCGTACGTATGTGCCCGGCGCCGCTTTCGGAAAAAATCAGCGGTGGCAGGCCTGGCACCTCACGTCGTTCTTGTTTCCGTGGCAACGGAAGCACGAGCCGGGGTCGAGGCGGCCGTCGAGCTGGTGGAGCACGACGTAATCCCCCCGATGCTGGAAAACCCGACCGGGCTGATCCCCCATCTTCGTGCTCGGCTTCAATTCGTCTTGCCGGATGTGGCACGTCTGGCAGAACGACGGGGCGTGGCACGACGCACAGAGGTTTTGCCCCTGCGAGGCGTACATCGAGTGCTGCTTGATGAACACGGTGGAGTGCCGGAAGGAGGCGTACGGCTTGAGCGCCCCGGTGGATACGTCCTCGTGGCACTCCCGGCAGTCCGGCCGCTTCCCCGCCAGTTCCTCCGGATGCTTCGGGGGAACGGACTCCGTCTGGGATATCGCAGAGCAACCCATGAACATGGCAAGGGCAATCGCCCCCATTACGAGCGCGAACGCTGTGCGGCGCATCATCACTTCCCTCC
>JBAVJZ010000051.1:0-4220 GCA_049688015.1 Candidatus Deferrimicrobiaceae bacterium
GTGCTGGCAGGAGTCATGGGGCTGTTCCGGTACCTGCAGGTGGGGTTGTGCCTCGTCCTGATGTTCATCGGGGTCAAGATGCTGATCTCCGAGTTCGTCCACATCCCCATCGGGATCTCGCTGGGCGGGGTGGCCAGCGTACTTGGAGGGTCGGTCATCGCCTCGATCTTCTTCCCCGCTGAAAAGCCTCGGGCGCCCGAGAAAGGCGACGTGGGCCCGGCGGCGCCTGCCGGAGAGGACGCGGGAGAAGGCGATGAGGAAAAGCGGGCGGCCTAGCCGCTTCGCAGAGGAGGGCACGCGGATGCGAATCCACATCTTCTACGCCACCGATGGATCCGTGTCGGCGCGGTTTGCGCAGGCGCAGATTCTTTCCCTGCCATGGCGGCCGCCGGCACATGTCACCGTCATGACGGCGATGGAGGTTCCCCACCCTCCGTTCACGTCCGTGATTCCGCCCGCGCGCAGGGCATTCCATGCCGCGCTGGCGGTCCTCCATCATGATGCGGAAGACCATGCGACGGAAGTGCTGGACAAGGCGCGGCTCGACCTGGAGGGGCAGGTAGACAGCGTCGCCACTCGGATGCACCTGGGTTATGCGGGGCCCACGATCGTGGACATGGCCAGAGCGTGCCGGACCGACCTGGTGGCGGTGGGCTCCCGCGGCCTGGGGATGTACAAAGGGTTCCTGTTGGGCAGCGTGTCCGATTACGTTGCGCAGCACGCCCATTGCCCGGTGCTGGTGGTCAAGACACCGCCGAAGAGGGACCGGCGTTTCCTGCTGGTCCTGGAAGGCCCGGCTGACCGGGAGCGGGTCGTCGGCTGGCTCAAAGCACTTGACCTTTCGGCCGGTGCCCGGATCCACCTCCTGAAAGTCTGCCGGAAGCGGAAACAAGCCCCGGACCCGGAGGAAGAGCGCACGCACGGGACCGGGGGGACCGACGCGGACGACGGCTTCGAGGAATGGGGGAATTCCCCGGAAGTGCTTGAGTCCCTGGGATGCCACGACCTCCCTGCGGGAGCGGTCCGGGTGACCGCAGAGGTCCGCTATGGCGATCCGGTTCCGGAAATCCTGGATGCCATTCACGAATTCCGGCCGGAGCTGCTGGTTCTGGGGGCGAAATGCCCGCAATCCTCCGCGGAGTCGCCGTTGGGGAAAGTGACGCGGAAGCTGATCGACCAGGCGTCCTGCTCGGTCCTCGTCGTGCGGCCCTGATTTGCAGCGGCGTAAGGGGGTAGAAGTCCCTTTGTTCGTATTATTAGGCCCGGGTGGCTAATTCCCGGCTCACGGATATCCATCCGAAATCCAGTTGGAAACAGGATCCAATATTGGTATCGTAACTGCTGCTTCCCATTCCTTTCACGGGGGCGCCGTTATCGTCGCCAGGAAAAACGTCCGGATCATCTTCGTCGGGGGGTTCCTCGGGGCGGGGAAAACGACCCTGCTGTGGAACGCGGCCAGGATCCTGATCGCCCGAGGGAAAAGGGTAGGTCTCATCACGAACGACCAGGCCCCCGACCTGGTCGACACCGGTCTTCTCGCCCGGAAGGGATTGAGCGTTGTGGAGGTCGCCGGCAGCTGCTTCTGTTGCAATTTCAAGGGATTGATCCGGGCCGCCGGGAAAATGCGCAACGAGACCCGTGCCGACGTGCTTCTCGCCGAGCCGGTAGGTAGCTGCACGGACGTGTCCGGGACGATCCTGCAGCCCTTGAAAGAACGGTTTCGGGAAGAGTTCATCCCCACCCCACTCTCCGTCCTGGCCGACCCGGAGCGGACGTCCCGTGTGCTCGACGGAAAACGGTTGGGGATGCATCGCAGTACCGCGTACATCATCCGGAAACAGTTCGAGGAAGCCGACCGGATCCTGATCAGCAAGGCCGACCTCCTGCGCGAGGCAAGGCGCGGGAAACTCGTGAAAAAGATTTCGGCCGCTTTCCCCGATACCCCGGTGCGGGCGATCTCTTCCCTGACCGGGGAGGGAGTGGCGGACTGGCTGGACGACGTGCTTTCCTCGGACAAAGCCGGTTCGCGGATCGCCGACATCGATTACGACACCTACGCCGAGGGAGAAGCGGTCCTCGGCTGGCTGAACGCCGAAATTGCGCTCGACGCGAACAAGTGTTGCGTGCCCGACTGGCGTCTGCTCAGTCTCTTCCTGATGCAGCGTATCCAGGACGCATGCCGGGAACGCAAAACCCCGGTGGGACACGTCAAGATGCTGTTGACGACGGGCGACAAGACATGCACGGCCAACCTGACCCGTTTGAAGGGGAAGATCGACCTTCGGGGCGATGTCGACGAGTCAAAGCCGAAGGCGCGTCTGGTGGTCAATGCCCGGGTCGAGATGCCCCCGGAAGACCTGGAGCACCTGCTCAGGGAGAACCTCGAATTGCTGCTCATGGGACGGGTGAAGATCGGCTATCGTCGCCTCCAGCGTTTCCGTCCAGGCCGTCCCGTGCCCACATACCGGTATCGGGAAGTCGTCCTTCCGTAATCCATCCTATGGTGTGGGGGAGACCCTCGCCGCAAAGGCCAATGGCCTGTATAGCCGAGGCTTATGCGGGCAAGTCCCCACTTCGGCACCCGTAGAAATTTGCAGGCGCTGAAGCGATACGTCGGGCTTCTTTTTCTTTCGACAGGTGTGCACGGGGAATCCAACCCAAGGCACCAAATAATTCGCTTGCCATCCCGCTATACGGTACGGATATTAGAACCATGTTATAGATGCATACTGTCATCCCGCCTTCACGAATCATTCATGGCAGCGCCACGGAGGCTCATGCATGCGCAGTGAAAACCTGACTACCGAGGAGAAGGTAGACCGGCTGCACGAGCATGTCGAGAGGCTGACCCGGCGGGTCGCCTCTCTCGAGGAAAACCTGGCAGCAGCCACAATGGGCCGGTCGGCGGATGCCTCCGCGGCCCGCCCGGATACGATCATCCCGCCGTCACCTCCAACGGGCCGGGGGAAGCCGCCGGACAAGCCTGCCGCCGGGGAGCCCGACAGCTTCTCCGAGGGCATGATCCAGTGGGCGAGCCGTGCGTCGCTCTTTCCCCGCCTGGCCACCCTCTGCTTTCTGATGGTGATCGCCCTGATCCTGCGGACCATCACCGACAACGGCATCGTCAACACGCTCCTCGGCATGGGGCTTGGCATGGGCTACGCCGCTGCCCTCATGGTGGCCGGCTGGTACATCTATCGTCAGGACAGTTCCCTGGCCCCGGTATTCGTCGCTTGCGGGGCGGTCCTTATGTCGAGCATCGTTGTCGAAACCCATGCCCGGTTCCAGTCGCTTCCCCTCGTTCCCGCCTACTGGACGCTGATGGCCACCGGCGCCGGTATGGCGTTCATCAGCCGCCAGTTCAAGGCATTTCTGCCGGTGTCGGTGGGGACCCTGGGGATGTGTCTTGCCGGTGCGGCAATCGATTACCCCAATCCGTTCTTCCCTTATCTCTTCATGATCCTGCTGACGGCCAACTTCCTGGGGTATTACGCCGGGACCCTGAAGCGCTGCGGTTGGCTCCGCTGGACCGTGCTCTTCGTCACCCTGGTAATGTTCTACCTCTGGGGATTGCGGCTCGAGGCCGTTGCAGCCCGCAAGATAACCGCGGCGCCCACCCTGGCCCCCGGGTGGTTCGTGCCGGTCCTGGCTACCGTCAGCATCTCCTTCCTGGCGATAGCCCTCCTGGACATCGTCCGGAGCCGCGAGCAGATCTCCGCCTTTGATTTCTGTCTTCCCACGATCAACGTCGTCGGGTCATACCTGGCTGCCCGGGTCGTCGTGAACGAAGCCGACGGCAGTGCGCTCGCGCTCAGCCTGGTGGCGATCCTGTTTGCACTCCTCCACTTCGGGGCATCCTTCTGGCTCGCGAGGCGAAAAATCGAGGGTGCTCCCGGCACCAATTCCTTTGTCGTCGCCGGGAGCGTACTCCTGGTACTGGCCCTCCCCGCCGCCTTTGGCAGCATGCTGGCCGCTCCCGTGCTGGGGACCGTGGCCCTGGGCGTGGCCGTTTTCTCCGATCGATGGGGGAGCGGTGCAATCCGGGCAACCTCCTACCTGCTCCAGGCATATGCGGTCGTGTCCCTCGTGCCCTATTTTCTGGCCGACGGTCTCGCCGCAGCACCCCTGGCCGGAGCGGTCTCCGCCGCCGTGCTGGCCGCGGCCGCCCTGGGCCATTACCGTTGGTGCCGACGCAACGCCCCCCCCCCCCCCTCCCCCCA
>JBAVJZ010000052.1:0-5696 GCA_049688015.1 Candidatus Deferrimicrobiaceae bacterium
CCAACGACCTGACGTTCACCGCGTTGGTGGCGAAGCGGTTCTCGAACGTGACGATAAAGGGCGGCGTCATCGAGTCCACGGGAGGAATGGGGCTCGATTACGCCCTGATGAAGGATCGGATGAACCTCGGCGCGGAGGTTTACGACTTCACCCGCGAGGACCAGCCGCCGCATTTGAAACTGTTCGGCACCTATGATATCGTGAAAAACTTTTTCATCACGGGCGGCGTGGACGATGTCCTGAACGACGAGGATAACCTGCGCACGCTCTTCATCGGGTTCGGGATCAAGTTCGAGGACGAGGACCTGAAGACCGTGCTGGGAACCGTGCCGATCAAGCCGTAGCCGTATCCACATTTCTCGGGAAAAAGGAAGGACAAGGGGCCATGGCAAGAATCCGCAGGGCGATCGTGAGTGTTTCCGACAAATCCGGAGTCGCGGAGTTCGGCAGGGGACTGTCCCGCCTGGGGGTGGAGCTGTTCGCCTCGGGGGGGACGGCCGCGCTGCTCCGGACGAAGAAGGTCCCGGTCCGGCTGATCGAGGAATACACGGGCTTCCCCGAGATGCTCGACGGCCGCGTGAAGACGCTCAACCCGAAGATCCACGGGGGACTGCTGGCGGTTCGGAAAAACCCCTCCCACATGAAGACGATCGCCTCCCACGGCATCGTTCCGTTCGACATGGTGGTGGTCAACCTCTACCCGTTCGAATCGACGATCGCGAAGCCGGACTGCACGCTCGAGGAGGCGATCGAGAACATCGACATCGGCGGACCGGCGATGCTGCGCTCCGCGGCCAAGAACTTTCGTGACGTGGCGGTGGTTACCGACCCCTCGGACTATCCCGGGATCCTCGGAAAACTCAAGAAGGGAAACGGCAACCTCGACCCCGGGACCCACGCGGACCTGGGACGGAAGGCCTTCGTCCTCACGGCGCGGTACGATGCCGCCGTCTCCAACTACCTCGGGCGCGGAGAGGGGGGGGAGGGCGAGTACCCGCTGACCTTCACCGCCCAGTGGCACAAGACCCAGTCGCTCCGGTACGGGGAAAACCCGCACCAGAGCGCGGCGTTCTACACCGACTCCCGCCTGCCCGACGAACCCACGCTCGGCGGGGCGAAACAGCTCCAGGGGAAGGAGCTCTCCTACAACAACATCGTGGACCTCGACGCGGCGCTCCAGCTCGCCCTGGAGTTCGCGATTCCCGCGGCGGTGGTCATCAAGCATACGAACCCCTCCGGCGTGGGGCTGTCCAAGAGGCGGCTCGTGGACGCGTTCAAGAAGGCGAGGGAGTGCGACCCGGTATCGGCCTACGGGGGAGTCATCGGGTTCAACCGGGCGGTAAACGGCGAGACGGCGAGGGAAGTCGCCTCGAGTTTTTTCGAGGCCGTCGTCGCGCCGTCCTATGACAAGGAGGCGCGCAAGATTCTCTCGGCGAAAGCCAACCTCCGTCTTCTCGAGACGGGCGGGAACTTCCGGTGGAGCGGAGAGCCCGGGCACGAGATGAAGAAGGTGAGCGGGGGTCTTCTCCTGCAGGGGAAGGACCGGCACGTTCTGGACCCCGCTTCCTTGAAGGTGGTGACGAAGCGCGCTCCCACCGAAGAGGAGAGGGAAGCCCTTCTCTTCGCGTGGAAAGTCTGCAAGCACGTGAAGTCCAACGCCATCGTGTACGCGCTCAAGGACCGGACCGTCGGCGTGGGGGCGGGGCAGATGAGCCGCGTGGACTCCGCGAAGATCGCGGTGATGAAGGCCCAGCGCCCGACGGCGGGGACGGTCGTGGCCTCGGACGCCTTCTTCCCCTTCCGGGACGGCCTGGATGCGGCCGCTGCGGCGGGGGCGACGGCCGTCATTCAGCCCGGGGGGTCGGTGCGGGACGCGGAGGTGATCGCGGCGGCCGACCAGTACGGAATGGCGATGGTGTTCACGGGGGTGCGTCACTTCCGTCACTGATCCGGCCGGCAAGGTGCGGAGGGAGGAGGAGGCTGGTGGGGCTTACGGTTCTGGTCGTGGGGAGCGGGGGACGGGAACATGCCCTCGTCTGGAAGATCGCGCAGAGTCCTCTGGTGGAGAAGATTTTCGCCGTCCCGGGAAACCCCGGGATGGTGAAGAATGCGGAGCTGGTCCCGTTGCCGGTGAACGAGACCGCCCGGATCGTCGATTTCGCCGTGAAACGGCGCGTGGACCTGACGGTGGTGGGGCCCGAGGCGCCCCTTGCGGGCGGAATCACCGACGATCTGGAAAAGCACGGGCTGCTTGTCTGCGGGCCGAGCCGGGCCGCCGCGCAGCTCGAGGGCTCCAAGGTGTTCACCAAGAACATCCTGGCGAAATACGGGATCCCGACGGCGGATTTCCGGGTATTCGACTCCTACGACGACGCGGAACAGCATCTTCTCACGCACCGGCTTCCGGTCGTGATCAAGGCCGACGGACTTGCGGCGGGAAAGGGAGTGTCGGTGGCGGGAACGTACGAGGAGGGGACCGCGTTCCTGCGGGACGTGATGGAGAAGCGGGTGTTCGGCGCCGCGGGGGAGCGGGTCGTCATCGAGGAGTGCTTAACGGGCGAGGAGGCTTCCTATATCGTGTTCACCGACGGGGAAACGTTCGTCCCTCTTCCCTCCTCCCAGGACCACAAGCGGATCGGCGATGGCGACACGGGGCCGAACACCGGGGGCATGGGCGCGTACTCCCCCGCACCGGTGCTGACCCCCGAGGTGGAGCGAAAGGTGCAGAAGGAGATATTCGAACCGCTCCTGGCCGGGATGCGGGCCGAGGGGATGCCGTTCCGGGGCATTCTCTACGGGGGCTTGATGATCGAGAGGGGAGTGGCGAAGGTGCTCGAGTTCAACGTGCGATTCGGGGATCCCGAGGCGCAGCCGCTTTTCATGCGTCTTTCGAGCGATCTCGTTCCGTTGCTTATGCAGTGCGCCCGGGGAAAGATCACCGACGCGGTCATGGAGATCGATCCGAGGCCGACCGTCTGCATCGTGATGTCCTCCGGCGGATACCCCGGGGCCTATCAAAAGGGGTTTCCGATCACCGGCATCGATGAGGCGGAAGGGCTGGGCGGCGTTCAGGTCTTCCATGCCGGGACGGCGATTCGCGACGGGAAGCTGGTGAACAGCGGGGGAAGGGTGCTCGGGGTCACCGCGGTGGACGACGACATCCGGAAGGCGATCGAGCGAGGGTATCGCGCCGTGGAGAAGATCCGGTGGGAAGGGGCGTACTACCGGACCGACATCGGGAAACGGGCGCTCCAGCGGGAAGGGGCATGACGATGGCCGGCAAGGTTCTGATTCTTATGGGGAGCAGGGGGGACAGGGAGGTGATGGGGGAGGCCGCCCGCGTCCTGTCCGGGTACGGGATCCCCTGCAGGATGACCATAACGTCCGCGCACCGGTCTTCCGGGCGGACCCGGCAGATCGTGAGCCAGGCCGAGGGGGAGGGGTATTCGGTCATCATTGCCGGTGCCGGCGCCGCCGCCCACCTCGCGGGCGTGGTCGCCGCGGAAACCGTTCTCCCGGTGATCGGTGTGCCGCTGGCAAGCTCCCCGCTTTCCGGCTTCGACTCCCTTCTCTCGACGGTCCAGATGCCGGCGGGGGTCCCCGTGGCGACCATGGCGGTCGGGAAGGCGGGAGCGCAGAACGCCGCCCACCTCGCGGCGCAGATTCTCGCCCTGGCCGACCCGGCTTTGAGGAAGGAGGTCGGGGAGCACAGGAGGCGGATGGCCGAGGAGGTCGCCGCCTCGGCGGAAGAGTCGCGATGATCGCTCTTGCCCCCGAGTGCTTCCCCTGCTTCCTTCGGCAGGCGGACCTTGCGGCCCGCGCGCACGGTGCCTCCGTGTCCGCCCGGAAGTCCCTGGCGGCGCGCATCACCGGCATTCTCTTCGATGCCCCGGAAGGGGAGATCCCGGCGAGAGTCGCCACCCGGCTGCATGAGATCGTCCGGCACCAGCTGGGAACGGACGACCCCTTTCATGGCGTGAAGGAGCGGGAGATCGCCCGGTTCGGGGAGATTTCCTCGAGGGCGGAATCTCTCGTCGCCGCCTCGCCGGACCCGATGGCCGCGGCCGTCTGGATGTCGGTCTTCGGCAATATCATGGACTCCGGGATCATCGAAAAGGAATCCATGGAAAGCGAGATGGGGCGGCTCACGGCGGCGGACGGGGCCCGGCAGATTCCGGAGGGGCTCCGGGACCGGATTCTCCGTTCCCGGACGATCGGGATCCTGCTGGACAATGCGGGGGAAGTGGCCTTCGACGTTCCGCTCCTGGCCCGGCTCGCGGGGGAGGGGAAGACCGTCTGGATCGGCGTAAAGGGGCAGGCCGTTATCGACGACCTGACCGAGGCGGAGGCACTCCGGATCGGGTTGTCCGCCTACGGCGAAGTCGTGTCGAACGGGAACCGTGGGGTGGGGACCGACCTCAGGCTCTGCCCGAAATCGTTCCGCGACAGGATCGAGGGGTCCGACCTGATATTGTCGAAAGGACAGGCGAATTTCGAAACCCTTTTCGGGCGCATTCGCCGTGCGTACTTCCTGTTCCGCTGCAAGTGTCCCGTCGTCTCCCGGACACTCGGGGTTCCCGAAGGGGACCTCGTCGTGCTGGACGGAGAGAAGGCGGGGTGACCCGCGTAATCCGCCTGGAGGCAGGGACCGTTCCTCTCCTGCCCCCGGGGGTGGTCGGTTCGCTGCGCGACGGAAGGTTGCTGATCTGTCCGACGGATACGCTCTACGGACTCGCCGGCGACCCTGCCTCGGAGAAGGCGATCGCGCGTCTTGTCTCCGCGAAGGGGAGAGAGGGGAACAAGCCGATCCCCCTGCTTCTCGACGGGCGGGAAAGGGCTTTTTCCCTGGCGCGGGAAGTTCCCGCGGACGCGGCGCGGCTGATGGAGAGATTCTGGCCGGGAGCGCTGACCATCGTTCTTCCCGCCTCTCCGGGTCTGTCGGAAGCCGTCACCGGGGGAACGGGAACGGTGGGGCTGCGCGTGCCCGACCATCCGGTCCCGCGGGCGCTGGCTGCGGCGGTCGGGGGGGCGATCACGGGGACGTCGGCCAACCGGTCGGGGACTCCCGGAGTCTGGAGAACGGCCGAGGAGCTCCGGAACGAGTTCGCCGGCGAGGTGGACTGGATTCTCTGGGACGGGCCGTCGCCGGCATCGCCGGGGAATGCCTCCCGTTCCCCGTCGCCGCCCGGTTCGACCGTCGTGCTTGCCGGGGAGGGGAAGGTTCTCCTCCTTAGGGAAGGGGCGATCCCTTTCCGGACCATAACCGACTTTCTCGGGAAGGGATAGAACATGGCCATCGTGTCGCCGTTTCGGGGCATCCATTACGACGGGGAGAACGTGGGCGACCTGTCCGAGGTCGTCGCCCCGCCATACGATGTGATCTCCCCGGAAGAACAGAACCGGCTCCACCTGCGGAACCTCAGGAACATCGTCTGGATCGATTTCGGCCTGGAGAAGGAGGGAGACGGCCCCTCGGAGAACAAGTATACCCGCGCAGCAGAGTACTTCCGGCTGTGGCGGTCCGAGGGGACTCTCGTGCGCGACAGTTCCCCCGCTTTCTACTATTACGAGCAGGAGTTTACCATCCCGGGCCGCGGGGCCTTCGTGCGCAAGGGATTCCTTGGCGCTCTCCGGCTTTCGGCGTTCGGGGAAGGGACGGTGTTCCCGCACGAAAAGACGCATTCCCGCCCCAAGGA
>JBAVJZ010000053.1:0-16335 GCA_049688015.1 Candidatus Deferrimicrobiaceae bacterium
ATCGGGTTCGCCCGACCGATGAACGCGGCGGATCCGGCGTTCTTCGTTTCGCCGTCCGGAACTCCCTGCGCAGGGGAAACGACAGGCGCGGGGACAGAGGAGGGAGATGGCGACGGTACGTCAACGAGCGAGCCGGCAGAGGGTCTCTGCCCGCCTGGCGCGTCGTCATAGCGGGAGTGAACGGCGAAGAAGACAGCGCCTCCCACCAGCAGCAGCACCGCGACCAGGGCCACGCGGGTGATCACGCGCCTGTTGTGGACCGGCGGGACACCGCGACCGTTGGATGCAGGCGAGGTGAGGTCCGGCAGGGGTCCTCCTCCCCCTCCGTTTTGCGCTTTGCGAAGGGCATCCTGGAGAAGGCTCATGCGATCCACCGATCCATCAGCACGGCGGCAAGGACGGCGAGAGGTTGGGTCACCCAGGAAATCCATCGCAGGAGCCGCCTGGTCCTTGCGGGGTTGTCCGAAAGGGACTCTACCGCCCGATGTACGTCTCTGCGCTCGATCCCGGCCCCCCCCCGCAGGTAGGAGGACAGGAACGCCCGGTCGCAGAGCATGTTGATCCTCCTCGGCACACCCTTCGAATGACGGAAGACCGCACGCTCCGCGCCGGCGGAAAGGAAGGGGCGGCCCTCTCCTCCCGCCACGGCGAGGCGATGTTGAATATATCGCGAGGTTTCCCCGGGGGTCAGCGCCAGGATCTCCGCCCGCACGGTCACTCTCTGGTTCAGCTGGCGAAGAGAGGGAAGAGCGAGCTTCTCTTTGAGCTCCTTCTGCCCGATGAGAACGATCTGGAGAAGCTTGCGTTTCTCCGTTTCCAGGTTGGACAGGAGACGGACCTGCTCCAGCAGTCCGGGCGAAAGGTTCTGCGCCTCGTCGACGATCAGGACAGGACGCCTGCCGCTCTCCGCCTCGGCGAGCAGGAACCGGTTCAGGGCGTCGAGGCAGTCCTTCTTCGTGCCGTTTCCCGACCCGATACCGAAATCGTCCAGAATCCCGCGAATCAACTCCTTCTCCGTCAGCATCGGATTCAGCACGAGCGCCGTGGTAAAGCTTGCGGAGAGTCGGCCCAGGAGGGTCCGGCAAACGGTGGTCTTCCCCACACCGATGTCGCCGGTCATTACGATGAACCCCTCACCCGTCTCCAGGCCGTACAGCAGGTGCTCCAGCGCCTGCTGGTGACTCGCGGACAGAAAGAGGAAGTCCGGGTCGGGGGTCAGGGAGAACGGACGCTCCGTCAGATGGAAGTATCGTTCGTACATGTCAATCCCAGGGGGTGAGCCCCTTGCGCTCCCCTTCCGTGCCGTAGACCCATGGCCTTCCGCCGACGTGGAACCCCCGTTCCGACCCGCGCACCCTGTCCTCCTCCTTTGCTGCGGTCTCCACCGGATGCTCTCCCCGCAGAACCCGCGGCGTGATCAGGATGACGAGCTCCGTCTTCTTCTTCTGCTGATCGGTGTGCCGGAACGCTGCGCCGAGGAAGGGGATGTCTCCCAGGAGAGGAACGGACATGATCCTCTCCTGCGTCCGCTCCTGCATCAGTCCCCCGATGAAGACCGTATCCCCGTCTCCGACCGAAACCACCGTGTTCGTTTCCCGTACATCCACGATCGGCGCCGTGTTCCCGTCGGGGGAGATCGCCTCCCCGACCTTATCCGTGATCGACGGGTGAATGGCGAGCAGGATCCGGCCGTCCTGTCCGATCTGCGGAGTGACGCTCATGATGATCCCCACCGTGATGCTTTCCGGGGAGTAGGTGACGAACGCCGCCGTGGTATCCGACGCGGGAGTGACGGTGGCCCGGAAAAAGACGTCCTGCCGTCCGATCCGGATGATCGCCTTCTGGTTGTTGAGCGTGGAGACTTTGGGCGCCGAGAGGACGTTCACCTGTCCCTGCGTGGAGAGGGCGTCCAGGAAGGCGTCGAACTTCGAGCCGGTGACGCCGATCTGGAAGGCATTGGTCCCGCTCTGGAGCGTCTGACTGACCGCGGCGCCTCCCGCCAGGGACCCGGAGAGGGAGAGCGAGGAAAGATCGGGGAACGCGGTCCAGTCGATCCCGTACTGCTGGGTGTCGTCCAGGTCGACCTCGAGGATGCTGGTCTCGATCATCACCCCGATTCTCGATCGCGATTCGAGCGTGGCAAGGTACTCCCCGACCTGTTCCACCCGGCCCGGGAAGTCGGTGACCGCAAGCGTTCCTGTCGCCCGGTTGAGAACGACCTTGCCGCCGTCGACGGAAAGCATCGACTGTACCTCTTCGACGATCCCGGACCAGAAGTCGAATCTCTCCTCCGTGCTCACCGTGTTGACACTCTGGCTTTCCCCCCCCGAGGAGGAAGAACCGCTCGCCGATCCCGAGGTGGAGGACGAGGAGGAACCCGAGGTGGAGGTGGAGGCGGTGAGCGAGCCGGAACCCGTCCTCGCCGTCAGCAGGTAGTCCAGGGAGAAGATGCGCGTGATCCGATTCGCCGGGAGCACCCGGACGGTCTTCCCGAGAAATTCGAGGCGGCAACCGAGCAGGTCGCAGATTTCCGTCATGATCTCGGGAGCGCTGGCCTCCTTGATGTCCATCGTGACCGTGCCGGAAACCTCCGGGGAGAGCACGAGGTTGAAGTCGTTCTCCTTCGCGAGGGAAAGGAAGACCTCCCGGGCCTCCGCTCCGGCAAGAACCATGGTGTAGCGGCGGGCGGGCTTCCGGAACTCCCCGGGCGACTGCTTCGTCCCTTCCCACGCCCGGACGGGAGCGTCCGGGAGAGGAGAGACGGCACGCTGTCTGTTTTCCGTCACATCCCCTTTTGGAGCAGGAACCGGCCCGCGGGCGACGGTCACCGCAGGCGGAGGGTCCTTCCGCACCGTCCGGGGCGTTGCACAGCCCCACACCGACAGAAAGAGGCCTGCGCAGGCAACCGCACCCATCGCGCGGGATATCCCGTAGCGCACCACCAATTTTACGTTCACCGTTTTCCTCCTCTGCCTTGCGTTCCTGAAATCGCGGGCTTGTACATTTCCACCACGCGCGTTTCGCTTCCCTTGTGCATCACGACACGGTACGGATCCACCTGCTCCACAGTCCAGTCCGCCACCTTCCCGCCGACGGGAACCAGGCGGCTGCCGAAAATCGCCATCCCGGTCGATCCCGCCACCACGGTACCCCGGAGATCGGCTGGCATCCCCCTTCCTTCCCCCGTATCGGACGGTCCCGCGGAGACGCCCGGGGCGACGGCCGCGGAAGCCTTGCTCCCGGCGGGGAGAAAGGGGTTTCTCTGCCACGACCACGCAGCCCCCGGTTCCGGACGGTCGATGTGGCCGTCAGAATTTGGTGATTCCTGCATCACCGGAGCCGGCTCCGACCCTCCGGAAGGGATTCCTTCGGGGCCCTCCCGGATCGACCTGGTGGCAGGTCGTTCAAGCGGCGCCTCTTTTCCGCGATGCGGAAGGAGCCGGTATCCGACAAGAAGAAGGGCGACAACGGCCAGCGCCCCCGCTACCCTCCTGTCCCGTATGATCTCGCGCAACCGGTTCATGGACCCCCTGCCCTTCGGTAGAACGCGGACAACTCCACGTCCGTCTCCATCTCCCCGTCCTTCTCACGGATCTTGAGCGTGTTGACCGACAAAAGCCTTCTCATTTTCGGAACACCGTCGAAGAACTCGGCCATGTCCCGATAGGTCGAGCAGAAGGCCAGATGAAGCCGGATCTCTCCGGGGCCGCCATTTTCCCCTTCCCCGGGCTTCTCGGGCCCGAGCGAGGGGCCCGCAACGACGCCCGTCGTGGAGGCGGACCCATCCGCGGGAACGGAGAGACGGAAACTTCGCAAACGATGACGGGCGGCATGCCTTCCCAGTTCCTGCAGCAGGCTGTCCGTTTCGGGAGATTCGGGGACCTTGCTCCGCCACTGCGCGACTCTTTTTTCCAGGATGTCGATGTCACTGCGGGAAGTGCGCGACATCTCCTTCCACGCCGACAGGGCAGCATCCATGTCCGTGTTCGCCGCGACGACCTCCGCCTGGAGCGAACGCACTTCCGCAATCTTCGAAGAGAAGACGAGAAGGTAGGAAAGCGCGGACAATGCGAGGAGAACCAGAACGAGCATGTGTATTTCTTTAAGCTTCGCTATTGTTTCCCGGATCATCTCCGTTCCTCTCCCTCGCTCAACCGGAACGACACGCGAAACTCCTGCTCGTACCCCATCTCCCGGTCCACTTCCCTCCGCGGCCGGATGTCGACCGGGACATACGCCACCTCCGACAGCCCCCCTCCCATGCGCACGGATGCGAGGAACACGTTCAGCTGGTCCTGAACCCCGGTCAGCGTCTCCCCGTGCACTTTCCCCTTGAGCTCCGCGCGGAAGCCGCCGTCTTCGCGGGTGACTCCCAGACTCGAGAACGTCATCGTCTCGGGCACCGGCGCACCGAGCCGCGCGAAAAACGCTTTCCACCGGGTAAAGGGCGTTCGCAGGGCCTGTTCCCCTGCCGACGCCTCCCGGGCCACCCGTCGAAGATCCCGCCAGCGCAGGAACTCCTCCTGGGCGGACAGGTTCAGGTTCGTCCCCGCGGACAGGGAAGCCAGCACCTGCCGGTACCGGGTTTCCGCGTTATGCAGCCCGAGGTAGAGAAAAGCGTTCGCCGCCAGGAAGATGGCGCCGATCACCCCCACGGCGACGAGGGTCTTCCAGCGCTCTCTTCGGTCGAGATATTCCGCGGGAAGAAGATTTACCCTGTCCGCCTCCTCTCCCAGAAGGGCCAGCCCGATCGGAACGGAAAAGTCCGCGGGGTCGCCATCGAACACCCCCGGATCCTTCACGACGGAAACCGCAGGATGCGGGGCGATCTCCATGCGCAGCCGCTCGGAGACAAGCCTCTTCATCGCGCCGGACGGCGTCACCCCGCTCCAGTAAATCTGCGAAATGGATCCTCCGCGGCTGAGCTGTCGGTAATACAGGACCGTCCGGGTCAACTCGGTCATGACCCGTTCCGCGGTCGTCTCCTCTTCGGAGAGTTCGGAGGCCCCCTCCGGGGCTCCTGCCGCTGGAAGGTCCATGAGATGGTACTCGGGGACTGCGGGAGCGGGACTCCCGGTCTGCGGGAAATCCGCGGGGAAATCCCGGGCGAACCGGAGTTTTCCTCCTCCCGACACCCCGATGACTGCCCGGGACGGGTCGGCATGGAGAAATCCGACGACGTTGTCCGCCTGGTCCTCGGGATGCATCACGGAAAGCGCGAGGGGGACCGAGGTGACGCGGACGGGCGTAATCCCCGCTTCGATCAGCAGGAACACCAGCCGCCGTATCTCGAACTCGGGGATATAGACAGCGAGAACCTCGTGGCGATCTACCCCCCGCTCAACCTGTTTCCCGATGACCTCCCCCGTCACCTTCAACTCGGAAACCGGGGTGGAGATCTCCTCCGCGACCTTTCCCCGAAGCAGGGCATCCCGGGTCTCGCCGGTCGTGGGAGGGAGGACGTAGATCCGGTGCTCGATCAGTGGCCCGAAGTAGCTTACTACCGCTCTCCTCGCGGTGAACCCCCGGCTCGACAGAAACTCCCGGAGGACCCGCCCCACGCGAACCGGCTCGCCCCCCGGCCAGTCCGTCGCTGCCGACAGGGTGACTTCGAGAGGGCTGGTCCCCGGGACGTATTCCATCGCCCGGATCACCTTCGGGGAGATCTCGAGAGCCAGCATTTTCCCTTTTGCGCCCATTTTTTTATCCCTATCGCAAGTACAGGTTGAGTTGCGCCTGCTGGCCGTTTCCCGGCACGTACACGACCGCCTGTCCGGACACCTGCGGGTTCGGAGGGATCGTGCTCACCGCGGTCACCGCGTGGAACCCCGCGTGGAACCCGACCGGGATGCCGAAGGTGTAGGGGGGGACCGCCGGCGTTCCCGTTACGGCTCCCGCCTGGACTCCGCTGTTGGAGTAGTTGAACGTCACCGTGGCGGTCATTCCGGGAAGCGACGGGTTCAGGATGTACTGGCTCGCGGTGTTGTCCGTGTGCCATACGAAGAGGTTGACCAGGAGAGATCCGCCGATGCTCGCCGGGTTGGGCGGGTAGATGATGTCGTCCGCCGTTCCCATCGCCCTGTCCTTGCCCGCACTCCGGATCTGCCCCGATCCCGGGTTTCCGTATGCGTACGGCGTTCCCCACGGGTCATTGAGGTACCCGCCTGCGTCGAAGCCGGTGTTGATGTAGGGGCCGAACCATCCGATCTTCACCCCCAGCAGACCGTTTATCCCTGCGGGCTGTCCGCCCCGAACGTTCAGTTGCGCCAGGTTCGTCGGCAGCCTCCCCATATCGCCCACAAACCCGGAGGTAGGAACGGAGGGGTTCCCCAGGATGGCCCCGTAGAGTTCCTCCATCTCCTTCCGGGCGCTCCCCTCGCGGGTCTGGTTCAGGATCTGCGCCGCGTACGGGACGGCGATCGAGGCCAGAATCGAGATCACCGCGATCACGACGATCACCTCCAGGAGGGTGAAACCGCGCCGCCCTCTCACGAGCTCCCTCCCATCGCCCCGACCATCTTGTAGAGCGCCAGGAAGAAGGAGAGTGCGGCGCCCAGCACCACCGTGGCGAGGAAAACGACAATGGCCGGCTCCAGGATCGCGAAGGTCTTCTTGATCGTCTTGGGGACCTCGCGGTCGTAATGCTTCGACACGTTCTCCAGCGTATCGTCGAGCCTGCCGGACGATTCGCCGGCCGACAGCATCCGCACGACCATCGGAGGAAACTCCCCGGATTTCCCCAGCGCCGCCGAAAGGCTCCCTCCGGCGGTCAGATCCTCCCTCGCGGTGCGCACGACGGAAGCGATCACACGATTTCCGATGACCCTCTCCACCACCCACAGCGAGTGTACCGTCTCCACGCCCGCCCGGAAGAGCAGACCCAGGAAATGACTGAAGCGGCTGATCTCGATGGACCGGATCAACTGGCCCACGAGAGGAAACCGAAGCTTCCACCCATCCACCCGCAATCTCCCCGCGTCCGTGCGCCGGTAGAGACGAAGGGCGATGTAAACCAGGACAAAGGAGGCGAGCAGGTACATACCGTAATCCCGAAAGAACGTGCTGATCGCGATCACGATGCGCGTGGGGAGAGGCAACTCCACCTGGGCAGCCTGGAAGATCTTGATGAACCGCGGGAACACGAAGGTGAACAGGATGAAGACCAGTCCCATGACCGCGGACACGACGGTCAAGGGGTAATAGGTGGCCTGCCGGATCGTCCCCGCCAATTCTTCCTGCCAGGTTAAAAACTCGGCCAGGTCGGCCAGGACCCCTTCCAGGTTTCCCGTCGTCTCTCCCGCCCGGACGATGCTCACGTAGCTCTCGGGAAACACCTCGGGATGGAGGGCAACGGATTCGGAGAGCCCCGCCCCCGCCTGGACATTCCGCCGGACGTCCTGAATCACCTCTTTCAGCACGGTGTGTTCTGTCTGCTCCGCCAGGTCGCCCAGCGCCACGACGATGGAGATCCCCGCACCCAGGAGCGTTTTCAGCTGATAGGTGAACTGGATGACGTCGCTCCGCCGGATCTTCCCCCGGAAGGAGAAAAGGTTCGCTGCCGCGGACGACCGCTCGACCGCCTGGAGAAGATGAAGCCCCATGGAGGCGAGGATGTCCCGGATGCCATTCTCGTCGGAGGCCAGGAGCGTCCCCCGCACCTTCTTCCCGTAGTCGTCGATCGCGCTGTATTCGTACCGAGGCAACGTCGCTACTCCCCTGAGGTCGTCCGGACCGCTTCTTCCAGCGTAGTGATCCCATTCCGCGCCTTGCTCACGGCGTCCTCCCGCATCGTGGACATCCCCTCCGACCGGGCCGTTTCCAGCAGTTCCTGCGTGTTCGCCCGCCGCATCACCAGGCGGGTGATCTCGGGGGTCACCTCCATGATCTCGAAGACCCCCAACCGGCCGCGGTAACCCGACTTGCCGCAATGGTCGCACCCCTCCCCCCGCACGAAGGTCCCGGGGTCCGACCCGGGGGGGATGCCGGCGCGCTCGAGTATCTCCTCCCGGGGGGTGTAGGGAACCCGACACTTGGGGCAATTCATCCGTAACAGCGCCTGGCCGATGATCGCCCGGACCGACGAGGCGACGAGGAACGGCTCCTGCCCCATGTTGATCAGCCGGGGAATCGCCCCCACCGCATCGTTTGTGTGGAGGGTGGAGAAGACAAGGTGCCCCGTCAAGGCCGAGCGGATGGCCAGCTCGACGGTCTCCGCGTCCCGCATCTCCCCGACGAGGATGACGTCGGGGTCGTGCCGGAGGACGGCCCGCAATCCCGAGGCGAAGGTCACTCCCGCCTTCACGTTGATCTGGCATTGCCGGATAATCGAGAGTTCGTACTCCACCGGGTCCTCGAGCGTGACGATGCTCCGGTCGAGCGTGTTGATGTAGGAAAGAGCGGAGTAGAGGGTCGTCGTCTTCCCCGACCCCGTCGGGCCGCAGACCAGAAGGATTCCGTTGCGGCTTCCGATCGCATGGCGGAACCGGTCGAGGGTACGCTCGTCGAACCCGAGCGTGTCAAGCCCCATCACGAGCCGCGACCGGTCCAGAAGACGTAGGACCACGTTCTCCCCCTGCACCGTGGGGAGCGTGGAGACCCGAAGGTCCACCTTTCTCTTCCCCTGAAGAAACCGGATCTTGCCGTCCTGGGGCTGCCGGGATTCCGCGATGTTCAAGCCCGCGAGGATCTTGATCCGGGCCGTGACGGCGGGCTGGAGGGTCTTCGGCAGGGACGGCCCCTGCCTGAGCTGCCCGTCGATGCGGAACCGGATCCTGAGGATCTTCTCTTCGGGCTCGAGATGGATGTCCGTCGCACCCTCCTGCACCCCTGTCAGGAACAGCTGGTCCACGAGCCGCACGATGGGAGCCCCGGACGCGAGGTCTGCCTCGGTGACCCGGCCGGCCTCGACCTGCCGGACCGATTTCTGGATGATCTCCTCGAGGGTGCCCCCGCCCGTGTAATAGTGATCGATCGCCTGGAGGATGCCGGACTCCGTCGCGGATACAACTTCCACGGAGTACCCGGTCGCGCGCTGGACCTCGTCGATGGCCAACACGTCGAAGACGTTCGCCATCGCGACCGTCAGGCGGGGCGGGTCCAGGTGGATCGGGATGATCTTGTACCGGCGCGCCATCGCTTCGCTTACGCACTTGACCGCGGCGGGGTCGATCAGGGAGTTGTCGAGCTGCACGAAGGTGACGCCGGCCTCGGAGGCAAGGACCGACGAGACCAGCTCCTGGGTGACGAACCCCAGGTTGATGAGGATCTCCCCGATCCGTTCTCCGGTGCGCTTCTGTTCCCGAAGCCCAAGCTCGAGCTGGTCTTTCGTTACGAGTCCCGCCTCGATCAGGCGTTCCCCCAGCAGCTTCCGCTTCGGCGGCGTCTTTACGTCCTTTTGCGCCTCCACCGTCTTCATGTTTTCCTCTTCCGCTCCCGATCAGAAAAAAAGCCGAAGCGTACCTTCGGCTTTCCTGTATTTTCTCCCATCCCTTCCCCTACTGGATGCGGAACGCGATGTCGTCCCCGCCCGGCGTGGTGACGGCACCGGCGATGTTCGTTTCCACGACACCGTTCTTTCCCGCGGAGAGGACCCACACCGGGGGAGGCGGGACAGCCACCGAGGTGAACTCCTGGGAGTTAATTACGTAGGCTCTTGCCCACGGATCCTGCGGAAAGGTCGTGCCGTACGGGCCGTTCCACCGGGTTTCTCCCGTAGCCGGGTATCCATGCGAATTCGTGACCAGATGGGTATCGAGCAGGTTCCACCGGTTCCCGCCGGCGGCGGCCCAGCCGGTCGCCGTGCCGAAGAAGGCAGCATTGGGCGCCGTCGCCCCGGTGTAGAGACCAAGGTAATTGGTGGTCGCGTTCTGCCGGTTCGGCCACCGTCCCAGGTCCTTCATCGCATTCACCACCGCGGCGCCGATCACCTGCGTCTCGTTCCTGGCCTTCGCCACCTTCGAGTCGTCGATGTACTTCGTGATGAACGGCGTCAGGATCGCCGCCAGAATGGCGATCACGGCCACGACGACCACCACCTCGATGAGGGTAAATCCTCTTTCCGCCTGCCTGTTTCTCATCATTCATTCCTCCCGGTCGCTTGCGAATGTGGTTTACAGGGGTGCTTTCGCAAACCCCCTTTCTCCTTACTGAAGGTGTATCGGAAGACAAATTTGAAACTTTAATGGAAAAAGAACGGGAAAAACGGAGGAAATCAGCGAGTGCGGGAAACGATATAGTCGGAAAGTGTCAACAGGCCGTCCCGGGCGGGAGAGGCAGGCAGGGAGCCGAGGTGTCTCTTCCCCCGGTTCACGAAATATTTCGCCCGGCGATTGGTGTATTCCAGGCCGCCGTTCCTCGCGACCATTTTCGCCAGGAAGGAGACCTCCCGGTCGGTGAATTTCCTGCGGTCCAGGATCTCCCAGGCTTTCCGGCGGTCGCCGTTTCGCGCCTCCCGCAACGCATGGATGAGCGGGAGGGTGATCTTCCCCTCGCTCAGATCCTGGAGAGGCCGCTTTCCGAGGTTCTTCTCGGTGCCCACGTAATCGAGGATGTCGTCCATGAGCTGGAACGCGATCCCGACCGACTTGCCGTACTCGAACATCCGCTTGCGCAACGGCTTGCTGGCGCCAGCCAGGACGGCTCCCGTCTCGCTCGCGGCGGCGATGAGCGACGCCGTCTTGTGGAAGACGACCCGCAGGTAATCGTTCTCCGATATCCTCCGGTCGGCGGACTTCATGAGCTGGAGCACCTCCCCTTCGGAGAGGGAGACAAGCGTTCGGGCGTAGATGCCAAGAACATCCAGATCACCGTCCTCGGTCATCAGCTGCGATGCGCGCGCGAAGAGGAAATCCCCCACGAGGATGCTCACGGAATTCCCGTAGACGATGTTCGCCGCAGGCTTGCCGCGGCGCACGACCCCGCCGTCCACCACGTCGTCGTGCAAGAGGGTCGCGTTGTGCATGTACTCCGTCACGACGGACATGACGATCCTGCGCGGGCCGGTGTAGCCGCACGCCTCCGCGACGAGCAGGAGAACCGCGGGGCGGAACCGCTTCCCTCCCGAAAGGGTGATGTGCCTGCCGACGACGGGTATCAGAGGAACGGGGGATTTGAGCTGGGTGACAAGCGCCTTCTCTACCTTCCGCAGATCGCCCTTCAGGTACCGGAAGACGCCGTCGATGTCCGTATCTCTTCCTTTCATGGGCAAAAAGACTCTATCGTGGCGGGGTTCCCACTGTCAACCGCGGCACCGATCGGATAGCATGAAGGGGTGTACAAGAGGAAGGACGCCTTTCACGCGAAGGCAAAAAAAGAGGGATACCGCTCGCGGGCGGCATACAAACTTCTGGAGTTCGCCGCGGCGGAGAAGATCGTTGCGGCGGGTGACCACGTGGTCGATGCCGGGGCCGCCCCGGGCGGTTGGAGCCAGGTTCTGGTGCGGCTCGTGGGACAGAAGGGAAAGGTGGCCGCCGTCGACATCCTTCCGATGGACCCGCTCCCCGGGGAAAACTTCCGCTTCTTTCCCCGTGATATCACGGATCCTTCGCTTCCCGCGGAGGTCGTCGCCTTCCTGGGGAGAAAAGCGGACGCTATCGTTTCGGACGCTGCGCCGAACACGACGGGGATATCGTTCACCGACCAGGCACGTTCGGCCGATCTGGTCCGCTCCGTTCTCTTCTTCGCGAGGGAAACGCTTCGCGAGGGAGGGACGTTTCTGGCCAAGATATTCGAGGGCGCCGAGTCCGATGACGTGGTGAGGGAACTGCGGATGTCGTTCGGCCAGGTCCGCAGGGTCCGGCCCGCCGCAACACGGAAGGAATCGTTCGAGCTCTACCTGCTGGCGCGCAAGTTCCGCGGGACCTAGTGCACCGTCTCGCAAATCCCTTGGCATTCGAGCGCCGCTGCATCCGGGCCCGAACGACGTGAATTACCCCCGCAGGCAGCCGCAACAGACCCTTTTTCCCGGAGAAAGGAACGGGGGACCCCCGCGATCACCGTTTCCCCACCAGGCCGAGAGCATCCCGCACGTGGTGGATCGGCACCAGCGTCAGGGGGAACTTCGCGGAGAGCCGCTCGGCGTTCGACGCCGGCAGGAGCACCCGCGTGAACCCCATCTTCGCCGCCTCGTTCAGCCGGCTTTCCGCCATGGGGACCGCCCGCACTTCTCCCCCCAGCCCCACCTCGCCGAAGGCCGCCGTGCCGGACGGAATGACCTGGTCCCGGTAGCTGCCGGCCACCGCACACAGCAGCGGAAGGTCCGCCGCGGTCTCCTCCAGCCGGATCCCCCCCGCCACGTTCACGAAGATGTCCTGGTTGTACAGGGACAGCCCCGCCTTCTTCTCGAGGATCGCGCACAGCAGGACGACGCGGTTGGTGTCCGCTCCCAGCGTGGTCCGTCGCGGCATCGCGAGGAACGACTGGCTGGTCAACGCCTGGACCTCGACGAGGAGGGGCCGGGTTCCTTCCACCGCGGGAAACACGATCGTCCCCGAGGTCTCCCCGGACCGCTCCGAAATGAACAGCCCCGAAGGGTCGGCTACCTCGGACAGCCCCGTGGAGCGCATCTCGAACACACCGATCTCGTTCGTGGAGCCAAACCGGTTCTTTACAGCCTTCAAGATCCTGAACGGATGTCCTTTTTCCCCCTCGAAGTAAAGAACGGTGTCCACCAGGTGCTCCAGCACCCGCGGCCCGGCGATCGTTCCCTCCTTGGTGACGTGTCCCACGAGGAAGACCGACACGCCCGCCTTCTTTCCGAAGAAGACAAGCCTGCCCGCGCACTCGCGCACCTGTCCGACGGCGCCCGGCGCACCGGGAAGGTCGGACGTGAACATCGTCTGGATGGAGTCGACGACAAGAGCAAAAGGGGAAATCTCGGATGTCGCCGCGATCACCCGCTCGACCGACGTCTCGGACATCAGGTAGATTCCCGACGATGCCACGCCGAGCCGGGAGGCGCGCAGCTTCACCTGCGCCTCCGATTCCTCCCCGGAGACGTACAGCACCGTCCTGCCCTCCCGGGCAAGGCCGCTTGCCACCTGCAGGAGTACGGTCGATTTGCCGATCCCCGGGTCCCCGCCGATAAGCGTCGCCGAGGAGGGAACCACGCCGCCCCCCATGACGCGGTCGAATTCCCCGATCCCGCACCGGGTGCGCTCCGAGGCGCTCTCCGACACGTCGGCCAGGGGAACCGGCTTCGACGCGGGAAACCCCTCCGAGGCGACGCGGTACTTCGCCTCCGGGGCCGCCACCTCCTCGACGATGGATCCCCACTGGCCGCAGTCGGGACACTTGCCCAGCCACTTCGGGGAAGTGAACCCGCAGGCGGTGCAGGCGTACTCGACCTTTACCTTCGCCACTCCCTGGCCACCTCCCAGGCCACCTCCTCGAAGGATGCCTTTCCCGACCGGACGATCCTGCGCACGTCGTCGTACTCGGGGACGGGGCGCACGGAGCCGTCCGGAAGCTCCGCCTCTTTCACCCGGACGTTTCCGAAGCGCGTCTTGACGGTCCCCGTCCTCCGGGCGAGCTTCAGCCGGTCGCAGACATGGTACCGGAGGCCGATGGCGGTCGACAGGGAAAAGACGGCCGAGGAGACGATCTCGAGCCTCTCCTCCGGACACAGGATCCTTACCACCCAGCCGGGACGGTTCTTCTTCATCGTCGCCGGGAGGACGGCGATGTCCAGCGCCCCCGCGGCAAAGACACGCTCCATCAACACCTCGAAGCGCTGGGGGCTCATGTCGTCGATATTCGCCTCCACCTCGAGCACACGGTCATGCCCCGGCACACCGGGTACCGTCTCGCCCTCCACTATCCGGAGGATGTTCGCCCTCCCGGGGATCTCCCTGTGCCCCACGCCGATCCCGACGCCCCGGACAACCATCCCGGGGGGCCGCTCGAAAGAGACCTCGAAGGCCCGCAAAAGCGCCGCCCCCGTGGGGGTAACCAGTTCGCCGCCCCCCTCGCCGAGACGCCAGGGAGCGTCGGATAGCAACGCAAGAGACGCCGGGACCGGGACCGGAATCTTCCCGTGGGACGACCACGCCTCGCCGGATCCGCCGGGAAGAGACGAGCAGAAAGCGCCCGGGGCGCCGAGATGCTCGAAGAGAAAGCAGGCCGATACGATGTCGACGATCGCGTCTGTCGCCCCCACCTCGTGGAAATGCACCTTATCCTTCGTTGTCCCGTGCACCTTCGCCTCGGCCGCGGCCAGTTTTTCGAAGCACAGGACGGCGCGCTCCCTGGTCCCCGCGGGAAGCTTCGACCGCATCAAGAGAGAGACGATGTCAGGAAGGTGCCTCGCGGATTTGCGCCCTTGTGCGGAAAGTTTGACGCTTACCCGCGTTCCCGCCATCCCCGAGGAGGATGCGCGTTCGACGGAGAGAGAATACCCGCGGACGGGGAGACCGCGCAGCGCGCGGCGAAGCTCCTTTTCCGCTCCCGTGAGAGCAAGAAGCGCGGCACATGTCATGTCCCCCGCGATTCCTGAGAAGCAGTCGAAATAGAGGATTCTTTTCATGTCTCCACCGGCGGTCCCGACCGAACCGCCCTCACGGAACGGTATCACTTCCCGCCCGGATTGTCCCCAAGCCAGCCGGCACGGCAATTGCTCTACCCCCGCGGGAACGCAGTTCAATCAGGATAAACGATGAAGGAGCAGCGATGGACATTTCTTTCGCATTGAATCCGTCGTCGAACCAGGTACTCCTCGACCGGGTCCGGGACGAACTGCGGAAACGTCACTACAGCCCGAGGACCGAAGAGGCCTATACCTCCTGGATTCGGCGGTTCCTCCGCTTTCACCGGATGCGCCACCCCGCCCAGATGGCGAGGCCCGAGGTCGAGGCGTTCCTGTCCTCTCTCGCCGCGGATCGCAACGTGGCCGCGTCGACCCAGAACCAGGCGTTGGCAGCCCTGCTCTTTTTATATCGGGACGTCCTCGGAACCGGACTCGACTGGCTCGATGGCGTCGTGCGTGCAAAGAAGCCGAAACGGCTTCCCATCGTCCTGACGCGGCAGGAGATCCAGCGGATCCTGGCCCGACTGCGCAAAGAGAAATGGATCACGGTCATGTTGATGTACGGGGCAGGTTTGCGGCTTCTCGAGTGTCTCCGACTCCGCGTGAAGGATATCGATTTCGGCTACCGGCAGATCACGGTTCGGGAAGGCAAGGGGAACCGGGACCGGGTGACCGTCCTGCCCGCGGCCGTCGAGTCGCGTCTCCAGCATCACCTGGAGGAGATCGAGACGGTTCACAGGCGGGATTTGAAAAAAAACGGGGGATACGTTAGACTCCCGGGTGCACTCGCCAGAAAATCTCCCGAGGCGGACCGGCTATGGGGCTGGCAGTGGATATTCCCGGCGGTTCGTTCCTTCACAGATCCGGGTACCGGCCGATGCTACCGTCATCACCTCCACGAAAGCGCTGTTCAGCGCGCTGTGAAATGGGCCTCCCGTCAGGCACGCATCGACAAACCGGTGACCTGTCACACCTTCCGGCATTCTTTTGCTACCCACCTCCTGGAGGATGGGTACGACATTCGGACGACCCAGGAACTGCTCGGGCACAAGGACGTCTCCACAACCATGGTCTACACCCATGTCCTGAATCGGGGAGGCCGATCTGTCCGGAGCCCGGCAGATGTTCCCTGAACCGGAAGAGTAATCCACGCAGCCTTTCTTTCACGCGATTACCCCGCACTCTCAACAGCCTATCCAGTCTAGGCAGGGGAAAGATAACCTTTCAAAATAACGACACCATTCGAATATTTACCAACGATAAGCCAAACATATTTCCCGGGAAGACCACGCGAAACTCACAACATACAGGGATTTCTATTAGGCAGTCTAATTCGCGTTAGGCATATTTCGACAGGAGAGAACGATATGACTACAGAAAAAAACAGCAAAATTTTCGGATGTAGTTTGTTAAAAGGTGCCGCTACTATTATTTATACCTATAAAATTCATTATTCTTCTCAAAGAGGAACAAGAAAAGAGGATAAACGTATTCTTTCTGAAATAGATTGTAAAAATGCAAAAGATTGTGGCGTCTTGGACAATAAAGGAACCTATAATTGGACAAAATGTGTTCACCCAGAGTTGAAAAGAAAATAATAGTTAGGTTTTGATGAAAATGCCTAACAACAGGCTGAAGCTGACGGCTGCCCTACCGAAGACCGGTGGCTCCGCAGCTGATATGGGTTGACCGATCAAGTGTAAAATTTTTGGGTCTGTGTTTTTCGCTCTTTGTTCTTGTACCTCCTTTTGCGGCGGGACGGGGCAAGGGGATCACGACGATGATCATGCTGATATGCGCGGGTTGGTTACCGC
>JBAVJZ010000054.1:0-2965 GCA_049688015.1 Candidatus Deferrimicrobiaceae bacterium
GTTCCGGACCGCTTTCGGCGTCTACGCGTGGGCGGGCTGCAGGTGTTTCTGGGCGAGCACCTCGGCGATCTGGATCGCGTTCAGGGCCGCCCCCTTCCGCAACTGGTCTCCGCACACCCAGAAGTTCAGGGCGTTTTCAGCGCTCTCATCCTCGCGGATACGCCCGACGTAGCAGTCGTCCTTTCCCGCGCAGAGAAGCGGCATCGGGTACACGTTGCTCGCCGGGTCATCCATCACCTGGCAGCCCGGAAACGCCGCGATCAGCTCCCGCGCCTTCTCGCGGGAGATCTTCCTCTCGAACTGCGCGTTGATCGAGATCGAGTGGGCGGTCAGAACCGGTACGCGGACCGTGGTGCAGGTGATGCGCAGGTCGGGAATCCCCATGATCTTTCGCCCCTCGTTCGTCATCTTCATCTCTTCCTTCGTGTACCCGTTCTCGAGGAAGGCGTCGATGTGGGGGATCACGTTGAAGGCGATCTGGTGCTGGAACGCCGCCACTTCCAGTTTCTCGTTGCCGGCGAACGCCTTCGTCTGCGCGATGAGCTCGGCCATCGCCTTGGCCCCTGCCCCGGAGGTCGCCTGGTAGGAGGAAGCCACGACCCGCCGCAGCGTTCCGAAGTCGTGCAGGGGCTTGAGCGGCATGATCGCGACGATCGTGGTGCAATTCGGGTTGGCGATGATCCCCCGGTTCCGGTATTGGGCAATCGCCTCGGGGTTGATCTCGGGCACCACCAGCGGGATGTCCGGTTCCATACGGAAAGCCGACGAGTTGTCGACGACCACCGCTCCGGACTCCCCGGCCGCCGGGGCGAACTCCCTGCTCCGGGACGCCCCCGCCGAGAACAGGGCGATATCGATATCCCGGAAGGCGCTCTTCTGGAGGAGTTCGACGGGAACCTCTTCCCCCCGGAACCGGATCCTTTTCCCGACCGACCTTTCGGAGGCAAGGAGCCGGATGTTCCGGATGGGGAACTTCCTCTCCTCCAGGATCCGCAGCATCACTTCCCCGACAGCGCCCGTTGCCCCCGCAACAGCGACATTAAAGCTTTTCGTGGCCATTTCCCTCACTCCTCCTCACGTGTTGTCCCTGATGGTTTGCCGCACCTTGTCACCCATTTCCGAGGTTCCCACCCGCCGAACCCCGGGGCCATCGCGGTAGATGTCGCCCGTGCGGTAGCCGTCCGCGAGCGCCTTCTCCACCGCATCCCCGATCAGGGTGGACTCCTCGACCATGGCAAACGAATATTGTAGCATCATCGCCGCGGAAAGTATCATGGCCAGAGGGTTGGCCATCCCTTTCCCCGCGATGTCCGGGGCGCTCCCGTGGATCGGCTCGAACAGTCCCACGTTTCCCCCGAGCGAGGCCGAAGGAAGCATCCCGATCGAGCCCGTGATCATCGACGCCTCGTCGGTCAGGATGTCGCCGAAGAGGTTCGTCGTGACGATCACGTCGAACTGTTTCGGGTTTCGGACGAGCTGCATGGCGGCGTTGTCGACAAACATGTGGGAAAGGACAATGTCCGGAAACTCCGCCGCGCCCATCTCCGTAACGATCTTTCTCCACAGCACGGACGACTCCAGGACGTTCGCCTTGTCCACGGAGGTTACCCTCCCCGTCCGTTTCCGGCCCAGTTCGAAGGCGACCCGGGCGACCCGCTCGATTTCCGGGCGGCCGTACACCTCGGTGTTGATCCCCGTCTCGACGCCGTCGATCACCTTGATCCCGCGGGGCTCGCCGAAGTAGATCCCCCCGGTGAGCTCCCGTACGACCAGGAGATCGATTCCCTCCACGATCTCCCTTCGCAGGGGCGAGGCCTCGAGAAGGGGCCCGTACACCTTCGCGGGCCTCAAATTCGCGAAGAGCCCGAGAATTTTCCGCAACTCCAGCAGGCCGCGCTCCGGCCTGACCTCGAAGGGGAGCTGGTCCCACTTCGGCCCGCCGACGGCCCCCAGGAGAATGGCGTCTGACGACCGGGCAAGGGACAACGCCCCGTCGGTCATCGGAACGCCGTGGACGTCGCAGGACGCCCCGCCAAGCAGTTCCTCCTCGATCTCGAACAGTTTCTTCCCCGAGGCCTCCTCCACCGTCCGGAGTACCGACAGCGCCTCCCGGATGACCTCGGGACCGATCCCGTCGCCGGGAAACACGCAAATCCTGGGCATGGCCGCTACTTCCCTTTCCGCCGGGCCGCCATGTAGTTCAGCAGCCCGCCTGCAGCGACAAGGTCCTGCATGAACGGCGGTACCGGGGCGATGGCGTACGAACGCCCCTTCGTCTCGTTCCGCAGCATTCCCTGCCGCATGTCCAGAGCGAGAACGTCGCCCGCATCGACCTCGCCCACCGCCTGGGGCACCTCGAAGATGGGAAGACCCATGTTGAACGCGTTCCTGTAGAAGATCCGCGCGAACGAGCAGGCGATCACGGCGGAGGCCCCGGACGCCTTGATGGCGATGGGAGCGTGCTCCCGGGAGGAGCCGCACCCGAAGTTCTTCCCTGCCACGAGAAAATCCCCCGGGGAGACCTTCGCCGCATACTCCTTGTCGATGTCCTCCATGCAGTGGCGGGCGAGCTCCGCCGGGTCGGAACTGTTCAGGTACCGTGCGGGGATGATGACGTCGGTGTCGACGTCGTCCCCGTACTTCCAGGCCCGTCCTTTCAGAATCATCGGATGTACTCCCCTTTCCGGGTTTCCACGTTCACGCACCCCCTGTTCCCGCTGGCCCCGCCAGTTGACCACGCCAACCGGGGAAGGGACCCTGGCTCGCGGGGAGATTCCCCTCAGCTACGCTCGCGACCTTGCGCCCGCTCGCTGCCGGTTTCGCTCGACGATTCGGACCCCGCCCTGCGGAGATGCTCCATTCTCGCTCCACAGGCCGCTTCGCGGAACCCCCCGCATCGCCTAAGGGTCCCCGTTCACCGGCGCAGCAGCCGCAGGAGGAGGGGCGCAGTGAGGTTAAGCGCAGG
>JBAVJZ010000055.1:0-22047 GCA_049688015.1 Candidatus Deferrimicrobiaceae bacterium
GTCGACTCCGGGCTGGTGAAGGAGGTCACCATCAAGGGCCAGGAGTTGAACGGCAAGTACATCGAAGCTTCCGGGAAGGCGAAGAAGGCGTTCCACACCTACGCCCCGAACGATCCGGACCTCGTGAAAAACCTGCGCGCAAAGAACGTCAAGATAACCGCCAAACCGATCGACGATAACCCCTGGTACATGACCCTGCTCATCTCCTGGCTGCCGATGCTGCTACTGATCGGCGTATGGATCTTCTTCATGCGGCAGATGCAGGCGGGGGGCGGAAAGGCGATGTCCTTCGGCAAGAGCCGGGCGAAGCTTCTGACCGAGACAGGCACGAAGATGACGTTTGCGGACGTGGCGGGAATCGAGGAGGCGAAAGAGGAGCTCCAGGAGATCATCGCGTTCCTCAAAGACCCCAAGAAGTTCACGCGGCTGGGAGGACGAATCCCGAAGGGGGTCCTGCTCGTCGGAGCCCCGGGGACGGGGAAGACCCTCCTTGCCCGGGCGATCGCGGGAGAGGCGGGGGTTCCCTTCTTCTCCATCAGCGGGTCGGACTTCGTGGAGATGTTTGTCGGGGTGGGGGCCGCGCGCGTACGCGACCTGTTCATCCAGGGGAAGAAGTCGGCCCCGTGCATCATATTCATCGACGAGATCGACGCGGTGGGTCGGCATCGCGGCGCTGGCCTGGGCGGTGGGCACGACGAGAGAGAGCAGACGTTAAACCAGCTCTTGGTGGAGATGGACGGGTTTGAGGCGAACGAGGGGCTGATCCTCATCGCCGCGACGAACCGACCGGATGTGCTCGACCCCGCGCTTCTTCGACCGGGCCGGTTCGACCGGCAGGTGGTGGTTCCCAAACCCGACGTCAAGGGCAGGGAGCAAATCCTGGGTGTCCACACGAAGAAGATCCCCCTGGGCGAGGACGTGAACCTCGAGGTTCTGTCCAAAGGAACTCCCGGATTCACGGGGGCGGATCTTGCCAACCTGTGCAACGAGGCAGCGCTGCACGCTGCAAGCGTAGGGCGTTCTAACGTCTCGATGGAATGCTTCGAGATGGCCAAGGACAAGGTGATGATGGGGCGGGAACGCCGCTCGATGATCATCCCCGAGGAGGAGAAACGCTCGACGGCGTACCACGAGGCCGGCCACGCGATCGTGGCGACGCTCATCCCGGGCGCGGATCCGATCCACAAGGTGAGCATCATCCCGCGGGGAATGGCCCTGGGGGTGACGCAGCAGCTCCCCATCGACGAGCGCCACACCTACTCTAAAGAGTACTTGAAAGACAACATCACGATCCTCATGGGGGGGCGTGTTGCCGAGGAGCTGGTTCGAGGGGAGCTGACGACCGGAGCCGGCAACGACATCGAGAGATCCACCTACATTGCGAGAAAGATGGTCTGTGAGTGGGGGATGAGCGAGAAGCTCGGACCCGTAACCTTCGGGCAGAAGCAGGAGGCGATATTCCTGGGAAGGGAGTTCGGCCGTCACCAGGACTACAGCGAATCGACGGCCCGTGACATCGACAACGAGGTCAAAGAGATCGTCCTTGGCTGCTACGAGCGGGCGAGGACGATGCTCAAGGCGAACATCCACGTGCTGCACAAGGTGGCGCAGACGCTCCTCGAGAAGGAAGTCGTCGACGGTTTCGCGATCAAGAAGATCATCGAGGAACTGGTGACCCCGCCCGGAGGGGAAGAGCCGCCCGCCGCCGAAGCCGGTTCCCCGGCCTGATTCCGGGAGAAGCGCAATGATCCGGGTGCTGCATTTCTCGGACCCGGAGCAGGCGCACCTGCGCATCGCTTTCCTTGGTGTGCCCGAACCAGAGGCGCAACGTCTCATTTCGGATCTTCGGGCGATCCTCGTAAGCGTTCCGTTGACGGAGATGATTTCCCCGGCCCTTCCGCCGCTTCTCGATGCAAGGGGGATCCCGTGGGCCCGGGGGAGGGACGTCCTGCTGATTTCCGTTTCATCGAAAGCGCAGTTGAACCACGCGGAGGAGGATCCCTTGGGAACGGGCGATCCGTTCGCTTCCCTGCGCGAGGCCATAGACCGGCAACGGAACCGGAAATACTCTTTGTCCTGCCGAGAGCGCACGCTTTCCCTGGCAGGATCTCCCCGGATCATGGGGATCCTGAACGTGACGCCGGACTCGTTCTCCGACGGGGGGAAATACCTCTCCTTCGAGCGTGCCGTGGAACGCGGGCTGGAGATGGTAAACGATGGAGCGGACATCATCGATGTCGGGGGAGAGTCGACCCGGCCCGCGTCGACCCCGGTTCCGGCCGATGTGGAGATTTCACGGGTGGTCCCGGTCCTCCGGGCGCTTGCCGAACGCACGGAGACGATTCTTTCCGTCGACACGACCAAGGCGATCGTCGCCCGGCAGGCGATCGCGGCAGGCGCCTGCATAATAAACGACACGAGCGCCCTTGCCGACGACCCGGAAATGGCCGGCGTCGTCCGGGATTCCGGGTGTGCCGTGGTCCTGATGCACCGGCTCGGCACCCCCGAGACGATGCAGAACTCCCCGTCGTACCGGTCGCTGTTCGACGAAATCCTGGACGCGCTTCATGAACGGGTTATGGCGGTGGAAGGCAAGGGGGTCCCGGACGACAGGATCCTGGTCGATCCCGGGGTAGGGTTCGGCAAGCGGTTCGAGGACAACCTGGCACTGCACCGTCACATGTCCGACCTGCGCAACCTTGGCAAGCCGATCCTGTTTGGCCCCTCGCGCAAAGCGTTCCTCGGGCGGATCACGGGGAGGGAGCCGGGCGGCCGGGCGTTCGGGACCGCTGCGGCGGTTACGATGGCGGTGCTGGGAGGAGCGCACGTGGTCCGCGTTCACGACGTGAGGGGGGCGATGGACGCGGTACGTGTGGCGCACGCTGTGGCGGGAGGGATCGAATGCTAGAAGCCCTCCCTGCCGTTCGCCTGGTGGACATCCTCGACATCCTGCTCGTCGCCTTCATCTTCTACTGGATCCTCCTTTTCATCCGGGGCACCCGCGCTGTGGAGATACTGCTCGGGCTTCTCTTCCTCATGGGGGTGTTCATCCTTTCGAAGAAGATCGGGATGGTGACGTTCCAGTGGGTCGTCGGAAATTTTTTCGGGGGGTTCATCGTCATCCTCGCGGTGATCTTCCAGAGCGAGATCCGCAGAGGGCTCGCCCGGATGGGGCGAATACGGATCCTCGGCTGGCCTCCCCTGTCCCGGAGGCCTGCATTCCTCGAGGACCTCGCTTCCTCGGCCTTCCTGCTCGCCGAATCCCGCACCGGCGCCCTCCTCCTGCTCGAACGGAACATGGGTCTGTCGGAATACATCGAGCACGGCAAAACGATCGACGCGGTCTTCTCCCATGAACTGCTTGCCTCTCTCGTCTCGCCGCTTTCCCCCTTGCACGACGGGGCGGTCGTCATCCGGGGAGAAAGGATCGTCACCGCCCGGGTCATCCTGCCGATCCCTGCGGAATCCCCGGCTACCCGGGCGATGGGAACGCGCCACCGCGCGGCGTGGGGAATGGGGGCGGAGACCGACGCGGTAGCGATCGTGGTCTCGGAGGAGACGGGAAACGTCTCGGCGTTCTTCGACAACAAGATACGAATGGCGGCAAGCGTGCAGGAACTGGAAGAGATCCTGCGGGAGCAGTTCGAGACATGAAACGGATATTCCGGCGAAACCTGGGCCTGAAGGCTTTGGCGCTTGGCCTCGCCATTCTCCTGTGGTGGTTTGTGGCGGGGGAGAGCAACGTGCACGTGGGGTTCGCGGTTCCGCTCGAGATTCGGAACATCCCTGTGGACATGGCCATCACCAACAAGGTGGACCGCCAGGTGGACGTTCGGCTTGCAGGTCCCCCGACGCTCATCAACGGCCTGCAGCAGAATGAGATCTCCGCGGTGATCGACCTGTCCGGCGTGAAGGAGGGAAATGAGATAATTCCCCTCACCGAGCGGTCGGTCGAAGTCCCGTCGGGATTGCGGGTCGAGCGGATATATCCTCCTTCCGTCGAGATCGTGCTGAAGGAACTGGTGCGGAAGACCCTGCCCGTTCGTGCCCGGATCGGAGGGACACCCGAGGTTCGCTCCCGGATCGAGAAGACGGAGGTAAACCCGCCATCGCTCGAAGTCGAGGCGCTTCCTGACGAACTCAACCGGCTCAAGGAACTGGACACCGAGGTGGTTGCCCCCGACGTGCCGGAGGGAATCTTCAGGGCGAAGGCACGAGTGAACTTGCCGGAAGGGCATGCTAAAATCGTCGGAAATCCAAGCGTCCTCGTGACGATACGATTCCGGAAGTAGGGGAGGTAAGAGCACGTGCGCAGGAAGCTGTTCGGCACCGACGGTGTGCGAGGGGTCGCCAACAACGACCCTATGACCGTGGAGACGGCGATGGCTCTGGGCCAGGCCGTCGCGTACAGTTTTCGGAACCAGGCCGGCCGGCACAAGATCGTAATCGGCAAGGACACCCGCCTGTCCGGATACATGTTCGAGACGGCCCTTGCGGCCGGGATCTGTTCCATGGGGGGAGACGTGCTGCTCGTCGGCCCCCTGCCCACGCCGGGGATCGCCTTTCTCACCCACTCCATGCGCGCCGACGCAGGCGTCGTGATCTCAGCCTCCCACAACCCGTACCAGGACAACGGAATCAAGTTCTTCGGCCGGGACGGATTCAAGCTCCCGGACCATCTGGAAGAAAAGATCGAGATGCTCATGATGGGGGAGCAGTTAAAGGAAGTGCGTCCCCCCTCCCCGCAGATCGGTCGTGCGCAGCGGATCGACGACGCTACAGGCCGGTACATCGTCTATTTGAAGAACACCTTCCCGAGGCACCTGACCCTGGAAGGCCTGAAGATCGTGATCGACTGCGCCCACGGGGCTGCGTACCGGATCGCCCCGCTCGTGTTCCAGGAGCTGGGCGCCGACGTCATCCCGCTTGGCGTCTCCCCGAGCGGCCTGAACATCAACGAGAAGTGCGGATCCCTGTACCCTGAGCTGGTGTCGGCGAAAGTCAGGGAACTCCGGGCCGACATAGGAATTTCGCTGGACGGGGACGCTGACCGGGTGATCGTGGTCGACCACAAGGGCCAGGTGGTGGACGGCGACCGGACGATGGCGATCTGCGCAGAGGATATGGTCCGGCGGAAAAAGCTGAAGAAAAATACCGTCGTCGCCACGGTGATGAGCAACCTCGGGCTGGAGCTGTTCCTGCGGGAAAGGAAGATCCGGATCGTACGGGCGCCGGTGGGGGACCGGTACGTTGTCGAAGCGATGCGCGCAGGGGGATACAATTTCGGCGGAGAGCAGTCGGGACACCTTGTCTTCCTGGACCACGCGACGACTGGGGACGGGATCCTGGCGGCACTACAGGTTCTTGCGGTGATGGTCGAGTCGGGCAAGCGGCTTGCCGACCTGGGAGCCAAGATGACCGTGATTCCGCAGATGCTGGTCAACTTGAAGCTCAAGCAGCGTGTCCCCCTGGAGAACCTGCCCGGTTTTCGCAAAACGGTCGCGGAATTCGAGAAGAAGCTTGGGGCTAGGGGACGGATACTGGTTCGTTACAGTGGTACCGAACCCCTGCTCCGGATCATGGTGGAAGGAGAGGACAGGAGCGAGACCGAACACATTGTCAATGCGCTTGCGGAGAAAGCGCGCGCCGAGATCCGGTAATTATGAAAAGAAAGCTGGGTGTAAACATCGACCACGTCGCCACCTTGCGCCAGGCCAGGCGGGGGAGTGCGCCCGACCCGGTGACCGCGGCGGGGATAGCGGAACTTTCCGGCGCGGACGGGATCACGGTGCACCTCCGGGAGGACAGGAGGCACATCCAGGACCGCGACCTGGAAATTCTTTCGCGGGTGGTCCAGACGAGGATCAACCTGGAGATGGCGGCCACCGGGGAGATGGAGGAGATCGCATCGTGTATCCGCCCTTTCTCCTCGACGCTTGTTCCGGAGAAACGGCAGGAGATCACGACCGAGGGGGGGCTCGACGTATTATCGCAAAGAGAACCGCTCCACGGGACGGTCTCGCGACTTAAGGAAACGGGGATCCTGGTAAGTCTCTTCATCGACCCGGACCTGGCACAGGTACGCGCGGCGAGGCATGCGGGGGCCGACGCCGTCGAGATCCACACGGGGGCCTTTTGCCACGCCTTCGCTACCGGAAATTGCGAAAGAGAGTTCGAAAAGATCCGTGCCGCGGCTGCGTATGGAAGAGATGTCGGACTCAAGGTATTTGCCGGGCATGGGCTCGACATGCGAAACATCGTCCCCATCCTTTCGCTTCCGGAAATCGAGGAGTTCAATATCGGCCACAGCATCGTCGCAAGGGCGGTGTTCGTGGGGCTGGGGCAGGCGGTTCGGGAGATGGCCGACCTCATTCACGGCAGGTGAAGCGCCCGTGCTGCCAAAAAGACCGATGATCGTAGGGATCGGCGTCGACATCGTGGAAGTGGGAAGGGTGAAGGACATCCTTTCACGGTACCGTGACCGATTCCTGCGACGGGTGTTCACGGATGACGAGGCGGGATACGCAAAAAAGAGCGTCCGGGAAGCCGAGCGGCTTGCGGGCCGGTTCGCCGTGAAGGAAGCGGTAATGAAAGCCTTCGGTACCGGGAAGTCGCAGGGAATCCTGTGGCGGGATGTGGAAACGGTTCGCGGAGCCATGGGGAAACCAGAAGTAAAACTTTACGGCAAAGCATATAACTACATGAAAACATTAAACGGTAACAGAATACATGTTAGCATTAGCCACGATGGGGGGAAAGCAATGGCGTTCGTGATCATCGAATCCGGGGGGGAGCCTGCGTGAAAATAGCGACCGCCCGCCAGATGGCCGAGCTCGACCGGGTGACGATCGAAGGGTACGGGATCCCCTCCCTTGTTCTCATGGAGAACGCGGGCCGCTGCTGTACCGAGAAGATACTGCGCATCCTGCAGGAGAAGGTCGTCGCCCCCGAAGAGGCTTCGGTCGCCATCGTATGCGGGCGCGGAAACAACGGCGGGGACGGGATGGTGATCGCGAGACACCTCCAAAACCGGGGCGTGTACGTCGAGGTCTTTCTCCTCTCCGAGGCGGACAGCCTATCTACGGACGCCCGTACCCAATACGAAATCCTGAAGAAAATGGACGTGGAGGGCCGAATTATCCGGGACCAGGACGGCGTGGAGGATCTGCGGACCTATCTCGAGGAGGTCCACCTGTGCGTCGATGCCATCCTCGGGACGGGCCTTTCCTCCCCCCTGCAGGGAATCGTGCGAAACGTGGTGGAGACGATCAACCTTTCCCTTGCCACGGTTTTCGCCGTCGACGTCCCCAGCGGGATCGATGCGACGTCCGGGAGAATCCTGGGAGAGGCGATCCGCGCGGACTATACTGGCACGTTCGGGCTCCTCAAACTCGGACAGGTGCTGCTCCCCGGCTCCATTCACTGCGGGGAGACCGACATCTACGACATCGGGATCCCCTCCAAGGCAGTCTTCGACATCGAGATCAAGACGGAAGCGCTCGAAGAACGGGTGGTCAAGAGCATGCTCTCCATACGGCCGCCCGATTTCCACAAGGGGGACGCCGGGAGGGTGTATGTCGTCGGCGGCTCACCCGGAATGACCGGGGCCCCCTGCCTGGCGGGACAGGCGGCGATGCGGATGGGTGCGGGACTGATCACGGTCGTCGTGCCCCGGTCCCTGCGGCCGGTCGTCGAGGGGAAGCTGATGGAGGTGATGTCAGCGGGGATCGAGGACGGCGGAGACGGATATTTTCCCAAGGAATGCATCGCTGAGCTCCTCGATAGGATCTCCCGTGCCGATTTCGTCGTGCTGGGGCCCGGAATGGGGAGCTACCCCGGGGCGGCGGAGTTCATGGCGGATATGATTCCCCAGATCCGGGTTCCCTTCCTGATCGACGCCGACGGGCTGAACGCCCTGGCCGGGCAGGTCGATATCCTGCGCAAGGCAGGGGCCCCCTGCATCATCACGCCGCACCCCGGGGAAATGTCCCGATTGACCGGCGAGTCGATCGAGGCCATCGAGGCATCCCGGGTCGGAACGGCGCAGCATTTCGCGGAGGAAAAGAAAGTGACGGTGATCCTGAAAGGGGCCCGGACGATCATCGCGACGCCGAAGGGCGACGTCTTCATCAACACCACCGGAAACCCGTACATGGCCTCGGGCGGCATGGGGGACGCCCTTTCTGGGATGGTGGCGGCGCTGGCCTCCCAAGGGCTATCACCGACCGACGCCGCCTGCGCAGGGGTATTCCTCCACGGGATGTCCGCGGACATACTGGTCAGGCACCATCCGATGTCGCCCGTTTCCGCGACCGACGTTATCGACAACATCCGCGAGGCGCTCCAGAAGACCCTGGGCGAGCCTGACGGGGAGGAGTGACGGAAGTGGGCAGGGACACTCCTTCACGCTGGGAGGGGACACTCCTGAGACGGGAAAAGATAAAAGCCAGGAATGTCCCCAGAATATCCCCCGCTTCGGGCAACCCCCCGCATCGCCTGGGGTCCCCGGTTGCCGGCGCAGCAAGCCGAAGGAGCGGGGGCGCAGTGAGGTTAAGCGCAGCCGTGCAGGTTCCCCGCACGGCGAGCCACGAACGGAGCCCCCCTCCGAGGCTGCGGAGCGTCCTCCCGGACTCCGGGTGACCCGGTATGGAAGTTACGCTTCTGTCCTCCGGCGAGGAGGACACGCGTCTTGTCGCCCGGGCGCTCGGATGTTTATTGGTACCGGGCGATGTGGTGGCGCTCACCGGCGACCTTGGGGCGGGAAAGACAGTCTTCTGCAAAGGGGTGGGGGAGGTCCTGGGGATTTTACCCGAACGTATTGTAAGCCCCAGCTTCACGATTATGACGGAGCACCAGGGACGCCTGCCGCTGTGCCACGTGGACGTATACCGTCTTTCCTCTGAAGAGGAAGCACGGGACATAGGCCTCGACGAGATCCTGTCGGGGAACCGGATCTGTGTTGTCGAGTGGGCCGAGAAAATCCGGTCTCTATTGCCAACAGACTGTATTAGGGTTACATTCCTCATTTCAGGTGAAAGCAGTCGAAGGCTTTCGGTCGCATTGCCGGACGACGTGAGATTCGGCGGATTCCTGTCTCGCGTGCGATCTCTTGTCCCGGGAGGATGCAGGTAAGATGGCGCTCATTGTCCAGAAGTACGGCGGCACGTCCGTCGGGACCATAGAAAAGATCAAGAACGTTGCCCGGCGCGTGGCGAAGACACACGATGAGGGGCACGATGTGGTCGTCGTGGTTTCCGCGATGGCGGGGGAGACGAACCGGCTGCTTGGGCTGGCGCATCAGCTCTCGGAAATGCCCAACGAGCGGGAGCTCGACGTGGTGGCGTCGACCGGTGAGCAGGTTACCATCGGGCTTCTCGCGATCGCCCTCACCGAAATGGGATACAAGGCGCGGTCGTTCACCGGGTTTCAGATCCCGGTGCTGACCGACGACGCGCACGTAAAGGCACGAATCCGGAATATCGAGGGCACCGCCCTCCATGCCGCCCTGAAGAACGGTGAGGTCGCGGTCGTCGCGGGATTTCAGGGCATCGACGATTCCGGGGCGATCACCACGCTGGGGAGAGGCGGCTCCGACACGAGCGCCGTGGCGGTCGCGGCGGCCCTTTCCGCGGACGTCTGCGAAATCTACACCGACGTGGACGGCATCTTCACCACGGACCCCAACATATGCACCGACGCACGGAAACTGGAAAAGATCTCCTTCGAGGAGATGCTGGAACTCGCCAGCCTCGGGGCCAAGGTCCTCCAGATCCGCTCCGTCGAGTTTGGCATGAAATACGGGGTGCGGATCCACGTACGCTCCTCGTACAACGACAACACGGGGACCATCGTGACGAAGGAGGAGGAGATCATGGAAACGGCAGTCGTCAGCGGCGTGGCGTACAACAAGGGCGAGGCGAAGATCACCATCGTAAAAGTCCCCGACCGGCCGGGAATCGCGGCAAAGATCTTCAAGCCTCTGTCCGACGCCAACATCGTCGTCGACGTCATCGTCCAGAACGTTTCCGTGACCGGGCACACCGACCTCACGTTCACGGTGGGACGAAGCGACTACAAGAAGGCGATGATGATCACCGAAGAAGTGGCCAAGGAGATCAGCGCGGACAAGGTCGTGGGGAACGACAAGATCGCGAAGGTTTCCATCGTCGGCCTGGCGATGCGCTCCCACTCCGGCGTGGCCACGAAGGTCTTCGAGACGCTGGCTTCCGAGGGGGTGAACATCCTGGGTATCAACACCTCGGAGATCAAGATCTCCTGCCTCATCGAGGAGAAGTACACCGAACTTGCCGTCCGCGTGCTGCATAAAGCGTTCGGCCTGGGAAAACCGGCCGACGCGCAATAACGTCCGCCGGCAACGGGAAAGGGAAGGAATGACACCGAAGAAAAAGGTTTATTTGTACGATACGACGCTCAGGGACGGGACCCAGTCCGAGATGGTCTCCCTCTCCGTGATGGACAAGGTCGCAATCACGGAACGGCTCGACGAGTTCGGGATCCACTACATCGAGGGGGGATATCCGGGCTCGAACCCCAAGGACAAGGAATTCTTCGAGCGGGCGAAGCATCTCCGCCTGAAGAACGCGAAACTGTGCGCATTCGGCATGACGCGACGCGTGGGCAAGAAGGCGGCGGAGGACGCCAATATGAAGTCGCTTCTTTCCGCCGAGACTCCCGTCATCACCGTGGTCGGCAAGTCGTGGGACTTCCACGTCACCGAGGCGCTGCGCACCACGCTCGACGAGAACCTGAAAGCCATCCGGGAAACGGTGGAATTTCTGAAGGAACGGACAGAGGAGATCATTTTCGACGCCGAGCACTTCTTCGACGGGTACAAACGGAACCCGAAATACGCCCTGAAGACCCTCGCGGCCGCCCGGGACGGGGGAGCGGACTGGCTCGTCCTGTGCGATACCAACGGCGGATCCCTTCCGTCGGAGATAGCGAAAATCGTACGGGAAGTCCGGAAAACAGGCAAAATCCCGCTCGGAATCCATACGCACAACGATTCCGAGATGGCCGTCGCCAACACGCTTGTCGCAGTGGAAAACGGCGTGACGCAGGTGCAGGGGACGATCAACGGATACGGGGAGCGGTGCGGAAACGCGAACCTTTGCTCCATCATCCCCAACCTCGCCCTGAAGATGGGGCACGATGTCCTGCCAAAGGGACAGATGAAGGAACTTCGGGACCTATCCCGATACGTTGCGGAGGTGGCCAACCTCGGGCACTGGCTCCACCAGCCGTTCGTGGGGAGCGCCGCCTTCGCGCACAAGGGGGGGATGCACGTATCGGCAATCCGCCGGCACCCGGGAACGTACGAACATATAACGCCGGATACGGTGGGCAACCACAGGCGCGTACTGATATCGGACCTTTCCGGAAGATCCAATATTCTTTCGAAATTCCAGGAGAAAGGGATCGAGTTCAAGTCCGGCGACTCCGCCACCGAGGGGATCCTCGAATCCATTAAGGACCTCGAGCACAAGGGGTACCAGTTCGAGGGCGCCGAGGCCTCGTTCGAGATCCTGGTCCGAAGGGCGATGGGGACCCACGAGCCCTTCTTCGAGCTCAAGGGGTTCCGCGTGATCGACGAGAAACGTTCGGAGGGGGAGGATCCCATCGCGGAGGCGACCATCATGGTCGAGGTCGACGGAACGATCGAGCATACCGCGGCGCTGGGAAACGGGCCGGTGAATGCGATGGACAACGCCATACGCAAGGCGCTCGAGAAATTCTACCCGGAGCTTTCCGAGATGGAGCTGCTCGACTACAAGGTCCGGGTCCTGAGCGGCGGGGGCACAGGCTCCTCGGTACGGGTCTTGATACGATCCGGGGACAAGGAAACCCAGTGGGGGACAGTCGGTGTCTCGCACAACATCATCGAAGCGTCCTGGCAGGCCCTGGTCGACGGGATCCGGTACAAGCTATGGAAGTCCCGGGGGATCATCCCGGGTGAGGAAGGATAGGGATCCAAGGGCGATTCTCCTCCTATCCATGATCATTCTGGTATGGAATCTGGGCACAACGGGCCGGCTCCTTTCGGCCCCGCAGGCGCCTTCTCCCGGGAAAGACGTTTTGCCCTCCGGGTCCGCGCGTGGGGTTGTCGCTTTCGTCTCGGCGGGAGAGGCGGCAAGGGGGGGGCACGACGGTGGTCGGCTTACCGTCCGGCAAAGGTTTCTTCTCGGACGGCGCGTGGATATAAACCGGGCTGCGTACCAGGAGATTTCCGGACTTCCCGGGATTTCGGATTCCGTGGCAAGGGCGGTCGTGGAGGAGAGAAAGAGGCGGGGGGCATTCCGGCGACCGGAAGACCTCCTCGCGGTCCGGGGAATCAAGGAAAAACGGTTGAAAAAAATTCTTCCCTTTATCGCCATTATCCATAATAATTGACTAAGTTGGTCAGGTAATGGCGATATTTTTCGAAAAGGGGGGAATGCGATGTTCCAACGGATCCAGAACGAAATCAACGTCATCTTCGAGCGGGACCCGGCCGCGCAAAGCGTTCTGGAGATCCTGTTCTGCTACCCGGGATTTCACGCCGTCCGGTTCCACCGCGGGGCGCACTGGCTATGGGAACGGAACCTGAGGTTTCCTGCCCGGCTGCTGTCCCATGTCGCCCGTTTCCTGACGGGGATCGAGATCCACCCGGGGGCAACCATCGGCGAGGGGTTCTTCATCGACCACGGGATGGGGGTGGTGATCGGGGAAACCGCCGAGATCGGGAAGAACGTTACGCTCTATCACGGGGTGACCCTCGGTGGGACGAGCTGGAAAAAAGGGAAACGTCATCCCACGATAGAAGACAACGTGATCATCGGGGCAAACGCGGCAATCCTTGGCCCCATACGGATAGGCGAGAACTCCAAGATCGGCTCGGGCTCCGTGGTGAACAAGGAAGTTCCCTCCCACTCGACGGTCGTGGGGATCCCCGGCCGGGTAGTATTCCGCGAAGGGAACGTCTACCAGGATCCCACGGGTGTCGCCGGAACGCCGGATCCGGAAGGAAAGGCCCTGAGGTGCCTGACCGAACAGGTGAAGGCGCTGGAACAGCGCCTGGACGAAGTGATGAAGCGTTTTAACGGGGAAACGGAGTTGCCCCAGGTGGGATCGAATCCGTGAAGATCACCACGAGGGGGCGGTACGCCGTTATGGCGCTTGTGAGCCTTGCGGGAGCCTCACACGGCAACCCGGTTTCCCTTAAGGACATTTCCCGGCAGGAGGACATCTCGGAGCTCTACCTCCAGCAGCTGTTCGCCAGGCTGCGCCGACGGAACCTGGTCAAAAGCGTTCGAGGTCCCGGGGGGGGATTCATCCTTGCGCGTCGTCCTGCCGAGATCACGATCGGGGAGATCATCCGGGTCGCCGAGGGGAAGAACGCGCGCGTCGGATGCCGAAGCTCCGGCCGCAAGTGCGGGATGATCGAACGGTGCAAGACGCAGAACATGTGGGACACGCTGGAAACACGGATCGACGAGTTCCTCGACTCGATCACGATCGAGAACCTCTTCCTCCAGCAGGAGGAGAAGTTCCGGGAGGCGGAGGCGTGAGGAAAGTCTATCTCGATCACAACGCGACCACGCCCGTCCACCCCGAAGTCAGGAAGGCGATCGAACCGTACCTGGACGACCAGTTCGGGAACCCCTCGAGCATCCACTGGGCGGGCCGGGACGTGCGCAAGGGAGTAGAGGATGCGCGGGAGGAAATCGCCTCGTTCTTCGGGTGCCAGCCGCTGGAGGTCGTGTTTACGAGTTCCGGCACCGAAAGCGACAATCTCGCCGTCAAGGGGATCGCGTACAGGAAAGGGAACGCGGGAAAGCACATCATCACCTCGCAGGTCGAGCACCCCGCGGTGATCAACACCTGCCGGTTCCTTGAGACGCAGGGGTTCCGCGTGACATACGTTCCGGTGAACCGGTACGGGATCGTCGAACCGGATTCGATCCGGGACGCCCTTGCCGGGGATACGATCCTTGTCTCGGTCATGTACGCGAACAACGAAACCGGGGACATCATGCCGGTTCCCGAAATCGGGGCGATTGCCCGGGAAGCCGGTGTCGTCATGCACACCGATGCCGTGCAGGCCGCGGGAAAGATCCCGATCGACTTCGGAACGCTCCCCGTGGACCTGCTCACCTTTTCCGGACACAAGGTCAACGCCCTGAAAGGGACGGGAGGACTCATCGTACGCAAGGGGGTCGAGATCGAGGCGATAACCCACGGGGGCCACCAGGAGCGGGGCCGCCGGGGCGGAACCGAGAACGTAGCGGGCATCGTCGCCATGGGGAAATCGTTCCAGATCCTGAAGGAGGGGATGAAGGAAGAGGTCGCCGAAACCCGCCGGCTGCGCGACAGGTTCGAGAAGGGTCTGTTCGGGCGGATCCCCGAGCTTGTCCTGAACGGGCATCCGACGCAAAGGCTCCCCAATACCGTCAATATTTCCTTCCGGTTCGTGGAGGGGGAGGCAATGCTTTTGAACCTCGACATGATGGGCATTGCCTGCTCCTCGGGTTCCGCCTGTACATCGGGGTCGCTGGAAGCATCGCCGATTCTTCTGGCCATGGGCGCCGACCCGACGGACGCCCAGGGGGCGCTGCGCTTCAGCCTGGGACGGGGGAACACCGAGGAAGACGTCGATTATGCCGTTGACGCCATAGAGACGGTCGTAAACAAGCTTCGGGCCCTGTCCCCGCTCTATACGAGCCCGAAGGAGGCGAAGGCGCGATGAAGGGAAAGAGGATCCTGGCGGCGCTTTCCGGCGGCGTCGATTCCTCGGTCGCCGCCCTTCTCCTGCAACGGGAGGGGTGGGAGGTTATCGGCATCTCGATGGACCTCTATGACTTTTCGAAGGTTACGAAGGACCGCGCCGGCACCTGCTGCTCGCTCGACGACCTCTACGACGCCCGGAGGGTATGCGACGCCCTGAACATACCGTACTACGTGCTCAACCTGCGCGACGAGTTCCGCCGCGAGGTGATCGATCCTTTCGTCCGGGAATATGCCACCGGGAGGACGCCGAATCCCTGCATCCTGTGCAACGAGCACTTGAAGTTCCGGGCCCTGCTGAGAAAAGCGGACGAGCTCGGCGCCGAGGGAGTGGCGACCGGGCATTACGCGGTCATCCGTCGGGAACCGTCGGGCCGATGCCGGCTGTTCTGCGCCCCCGACGATTCCAAGGACCAGTCCTACTTCCTCTTCTCCCTGGAGTCGGAACGCCTCCGCCGGATCTACTTTCCCGTCGGGGAGATGCAGAAGCACGAGGTCCGCAGTATCGCCTCGGAGGCGGGACTTCTCGTGTTCGAGAAGCGGGAAAGCCAGGACATCTGTTTCGTCACCGACGATTCGTACGCCGAGTTTCTGAACCGGAGCGGGATCCAGGAGCAGGAAGGGCTATTTCTCGACAGGGGCGGAAACGTACTTGGCACCCATAAGGGAGTCCTCCGGTATACGGTCGGCCAGCGTAAGGGGCTCGGGATCGCGGCGAAGGAGCCGCTGTACGTTGTCGCGATCGACGCCGAGAAGAACGAAATCGTCCTCGGGACGGAGGACGACACGCTCTCGCCCTTTGCCACCGTCGGCCGCGTTTCCTTCGTTTCCGGCGCTCCACCCGCGCGGGAGTTCCGCGCAATCGCCAAGGTGCGGTACCGGCATCCGGGGGAGGGGGCTACCGTCCGGGTGGAAGGGGACCGTCTCCGGGTAGCCTTCGACTCCCCGCAACGAAGCGTTACCCCGGGACAGGCCCTCGTCCTGTACGACGGGAAAGAGGTCCTGGGAGGCGGCTGGATCGAATGGGAAAACGCCTCAAGGTCCTGACTCTCGGCTGCAAGGCGAACTTCGCCGACTCCGCTTCCGTCGTCCGACTGGCCGCCGCCGAGGGGTACGAGGTCGTATCCCCGGCCTCTCCCGCCGACGTCGTGATCATCAACACCTGCACCGTCACGCACCGGGCCGACCGGGACAGCCGGTCTCTCGCGAGGAAGGCCCGCCGGGAAAACCCCTGTTCGACCGTCATCCTGGCGGGATGCTACGCGCAGATGTCCCTCCCGGACAGGGGAAAGATCCCGGAAGTGGACCACTGGGTGGGGAGCTTCCCCCGGGAATCGCAGGGAAACGGGGAGGGAACCCTCGCCGGAATCCTGCGGGAGGTCTCCGGGAAACGGGCCGGGAAGCCCGTCGGTCTGTCCGATTACGGTGCGGACCTGCTGTTGGGGCACAGGCGGACATTCCTCAAGATCCAGGACGGGTGTGATTCTTCCTGCGCGTACTGCGTGGTGCCTCTTGCCCGCGGAAGAAGCCGTTCCATGCCGGAAGGGGAGGTCATCGCGAGAGCGGTCGTCGCGGAAGCCGACGGGGCACGCGAACTTGTCCTGACGGGGATCCATATCGGCCTGTACGGGGACGATTTTCGGAGAAAAGACGCGCTTGCCGGGCTCGTCGTGCGACTACTAAGAGAGACATCCCGTGCGCGCATCCGGCTCAGCTCTATCGAACCCGGAGAGCTTACCCTGCCGCTCATCGATACGATCGCGGGCGAGCCTCGCGTGTGCGCACACCTTCACGTTCCCCTGCAGAGCGGGTCCGACCGGACGCTTGCAAGGATGCGGCGGCCGTATGGGTCCGCCGGTTACGGAAAAGCCGTCTCCGAAGCGGCATCACGGATTCCCGGGCTTTCCCTGGGGACCGACGTCATCGCAGGATTCCCGGGGGAAACGGCCGGGGACTTCGCGGAAACCGTTTCGTTTCTTGCGGACTCCCCAGTGACCTATATGCATGTTTTTCCCTACTCGGCACGTCCCGGGACCGAGAGCGCCCGCTTCCCCGACGATGTATCCCCCGTCGAGAAGAAACGAAGGGTCTCAGCGCTTCTTTCCCTTGACGCCCGGATGCGAAATGCGTTCCTGTCCCGACAGGTCGGAAATACGGCCGACGTCCTTGCCGAAACGGAGGACCGCGCTCAGGGAGAATTGACGGGGCGGTCGGGGAACTACGCGGTGGTCGTCTTCCCGGGCGCACCATCCGATGTCGGGGAGATCCACCGGGTCGTCGTGGAAAACGTACGGGACGGTAAGCTGGCCGGTACCCGCTCCTGATGGTCGCACCTCCCGGTCGGGCAGGAACGTCATGAATCTTCTTGAAACGAAAATCGGGTACCGGTTCCGGACCCGGGACCTGCTGGAGGAGGCGCTCCGGCATGCCTCCACGGCGGAAGGGGAAACGAGAAGGTCGTACCAGCGACTCGAATATCTGGGCGACGCGGTCCTCAACCTGTGCATCGCGGAAGAGATGTACCGTACCTTTCCCGCCGCGGAAGAAGGCACGCTCTCGAAGACTCGTTCCGCATTGATCAACAACCGGAATCTCGTACGCGTCGGGCAAGCGATCGGAGTCCACGAAACGTTGCGGATCGACGCCTCCGTCAGGGAGACGGGAGGAGGTGTGACCCGGAAGATGGTGGCTGACGTAGTGGAAGCGATAACGGGGGCGATCTTCCTGGACGGAGGGTACGATGCGGCCAAGAGGTTTGTGATCGATCACTTCTGGGCAGGGAAGGAAATGGAACCTCTTATCGCCGGGTTCGACGCGAAAAGCCGGCTGCAGGAGTGGTGCCAGAAACACCGTGTGCCTCTCCCGAAATACCGGCTCCTGTCCGCCGAAGGTCCTCCCCATGAACAGACGTTCCTCGTGGCCGCGAGACTGTGGGACGGCCGGGAGGAGAAGGGTACGGGAAAAACGAAGAAAGAGGCGGAAATGGAAGCGGCCGATCGCATCCTTTCCCTGCTATCCGCGGATAAGGGGATACCCGCTGAGGAATGATGCCGTTAAGCGGTAACGGAAAGGAACCGGGGAAAGGGAGGCGATCCGGATTCGTCGCGCTCCTCGGGAGACCGAACGTCGGCAAATCGACCCTTCTGAATCGCATTATCGGGGCCCGCGTCGCGATCGTCACCGCCAAGCCCCAGACCACCCGGGACCGGATCGCCGGCATCTTCACCGACCCCCGCGGACAGATCATCTTTCTCGACAGCCCGGGCATCCACCGGCCGAAACGGGCGCTCAACCAATATATGGTCCGCACCGCGGAGCGGATCGCAGGCGAGGCGGACGTGGTCGTGCATATCGTGGACGACCGCCCCATGGGGACAGGGGAAGAGGAACGGCTCGTACGCGGAGTGCTCGAACGCGTCTCCGTCCCCCGGATACTCGCTGTCAACAAGGTGGACCGGATCGGGGAGACCGCGGCGGACAGGCGGAGAAGAGAACTCATGGAGAAGGGGATGTACTCCCGGGGGTTTCTGATCTCGGCCACGAAGGGGATCGGGGTGGAGGAGTTCCTTACGCATCTCTTCGGTATCCTTCCGGAGGGTCCCCACTATTACCCCGAAGATGAGCTGACCGACCTCCCCATGCGGTTCATCGCCAAGGAGATCCTGCGGGAAAAGCTGTTCGCGTTCCTCTCCGACGAATTGCCCTACAGCGTCGCCGTGTCCATCGAGGAGTACCGGGAAGACCCGGAGAAGAATCTGACCCGGATACGGGCGGAAATCTTCGTGGAGCGGGAATCGCAGAAGGGGATGGTGATCGGGCGGGGAGGGCAGATGCTGCGGACCATCGGGACCGCGGCGAGACAGGAACTGGAGAAAGAGACCGGCGAGCGGGTATACTTGGATCTGTTTGTAAAAGTCGAAAAGGACTGGAGTCGGAAGGAAACGATGCTGCGGCGGCTTGGATATGCATAGTTCCCTGTTCACGGTCTCCCTCGTAGGGCGTCCGAACGTGGGGAAGTCCACCCTTTTCAACCGGATCACGGGGAAACGCCGGGCGATAACCTACGGGGAGCCCGGCGTGACGCGCGATCTTGTCTCCCTCCCGGCGGAGCACGATGGCAAGAGATTCCGCATCGTGGATACCGGCGGGTACCTGTCGGGGGAGCGAGGGGATATTCTCTCCAAGGTACGCGGACAGGTGCTTCGGGCCGTCTACGAGTCCGACGCGGTCATTTTCCTCGTGGATGCGCGGGACGGGATCCTGCCCCTCGACAAGGAGATTGCCACAATGCTTCGGGAGCGGGAGAAGCGGTTTTTCCTCGCGGCGAACAAGGTGGACACGCGGGAAGGGCAGGAGATGGTCGCGCAGTTCCATGAACTTTCCGTGGGCACCGTGTACCCGATCTCGGCGGAACACGGGACGGGGGTGTCCGAGCTGGTAGACGCGATCGTCCTGCTGATTCCCGACTCCGTCCCCGAAGAGCACGAACCGGAGGAAACCGTCGCGCGCGTCGCCGTCCTTGGCCGCCCGAACGTGGGGAAATCCACGCTCATCAACACGCTCGTCGGATACGACCGGGTGATCGCCTCGGAGATACCGGGGACCACCCGCGACGCGGTGGACGTGTTGGTCGTTTACGGGGACAAGAAGTACCAGTTCATAGATACCGCGGGGATCCGGGCGAAGAGAAAGACCGAGACCGTTCTCGAGAAGTTCTCTGTGATCAAGAGCCTCGACTCTCTCAAGCGGTGCGACATCGCGGTACTGATGATGGACGGGCCGGCGGGGTTGTCCCACCAGGACCAGCAGATCCTGAGGTATATCCTCCTGGAGGAGCGCGCGGTGGTCGTGGCGGCGAACAAGGCCGATCTCTGGAACGGGGAGGAAGAGCGCCGCCAGGGAATCCGGAAAATCCGGGAGGGGCTGGGGTACGCATCCTTCGCGACGGTGCTGCCGACGGGATCGGTTACCGGGAAGGGCTTCCCCCTTCTCTTCAAGAAAATCGAGGAGGCATACGGGAGTTTCCGGAAACGGATCCCGACATCGACGCTCAACCGCAAGGTCGCCACTATTCTCTATTCCATCCCCATACCCTCGAAAAAGACCAGGAACCGGGCCTTCTACATCACCCAGGTCGGCATCATGCCTCCCTCCTTCGCCGTATTCGTAAAGGACCGTGGAGGGATCCCGGATTCCTACACGAGATATCTCCAAAACAAGATCAGGGACCGGTTCGGATTCAAGGGGTCACCCGTTCGAATCGTGTACCGCGAGCGATGACCTCCCGTCTTGGGAGGGTGTTGAAGATCACACGGGAAGGGGCGTCCGGGTTTTTCCGGAGGCACGGGATGGTCTACAGCGCCTCCGTGGCCTTCAACCTGCTTTTATCCGCCATCCCCGTCCTGTTCCTGGTATTCGCCGCAACGTCCCTAATCCTCGGCACGAAAGACCTTCCGTTCGCGGCACTGACCGAGCTGCTGAAAAACACGTTTCCATACGGGGCCCAGATCCTGGTACCGACCCTGAAGGGGCTTTTCGCTTCCGGGGCGACGTTCGGAATCCTCGGATTCCTGCTCCTGGTCCTGTCTTCCTTCTCGGCCACAGAGGCCGTGCACACATCGTTGTCGGTCATGATGGAGATCGGGGATAAGAAGCGGTTCTGGCGCCGGGCGGCGTCCCACGCCGCGATGGTCCTGGTACTCACCGTTCTGGCGTTCTCCGCGATTCTCGTCCCTCCCCTGTGGCAGGGACTGACCGTCATCACGAGCGGCATGCCCGGAGGGCTGGACTCGGCCTTTCATCTGCTGCTCAAGACGATCGCCGACGTCGCACTGCTAGGGATTCTCTTCGCCGGGGGGGCGGCAAGCTACCGATACCTGTCACCGATCCGGGTGCGCTGGAGGAACGCCCTGGCGGGGAGTTCGCTCTTTATCGTCCTCATTCACGGGATAAAATTCGGATTTACTTTTTATATCAAGAAATTCAGCAAGTTGAACGTAATTTACGGCTCCCTGTTTGGGATCGTATGCTTTATAATCGTCGCATACCTCTTTGCCGCGGCCTTTCTGTTCGGTGCCAGCATCATCGGGGTAATGGAACGGGAGGATAAGGTCATTTCTCCCGAACGGAAGAGGGGTGTCTCCCCGGATGAGACGTTTCGCAGCGATTGACATCGGTACCAACACCGTCCGGATGCTTGTAGCGTCCCGGGACAGGGGGGGCTTGCGCCCCGTTGTCAGGCGGCGTTGGATCACGGGACTGGGGAAATCCCTCAGGGAGACCGGCGGAATCGGCGACCGGGAGTTCCGTGAATCGGTTGCGGTCTTGCGGGATTTTCGCAAAGAGATGGATGCCCTGGGAGTAAAACGGTATCGTGCGTGCGGAACGGCAGGGCTTCGTGAAGCGTCGAACCGGGGTACGTTTCTTCTCGCATCGGAAGGCGCGGGAATATCGGTGGAGATCATCACGGCGCGGGAAGAGGCCCGTCTCACCTGGGAAGGGGCGGCGAGTCGGGCGGATGATCGGGATGGCACCGTGGTCATGGACATCGGGGGGGGGAGCACGGAATTTGTTGCGGGAACGGGAGAAAGGGACTCGATCAGCCTGCCGATCGGGGTCGTCGTCCTTCTCGGTTCCTTCCGGCTGTCGGATCCGCCGCTTTCCGCGGAATTGAAAAATATCGGATTCTTTCTGACGGAGCGGATTTTCGCCGGGACCCGGGGGTGGAGACGGCGGACCTTCCAGAGAATGATAGGCACGGCGGGGACGTTTACGACACTCGCCGCCCTCGAGATGGGGATGAAGGAATACCGGCCGGAAAGGATCGATGGATTCCGGATGCGGCTTGCCGCCGTCCGGCGATGGGAGGCGCGTCTTGCGAAAATGACGGAACGGCAGCGCCTTCGGCTGCCCGGGATGGAGAAGGGGCGGGAGCGGTATATCGTACCAGGGGTGATGCAAGCGGTCACGGCGCTTACGCGGTTCGGAATGACAAACCTTCACATAAGCGATTCGGGTCTCCTGGAAGGGATTCTCAAGGGGATCGCGAACGGAAAGGGAGAACGGTAATGAACGGGAAAGTCATGCAGGAAGGGTTGACATTTGACGATGTGCTCCTCCTCCCCGCGGAGTCGAAAGTGCTCCCGAAGGACGTGGACATATCCATTACCCTCACGCCGGGAATCCGGCTGAACATACCGCTTCTCAGTGCTGCGATGGACACGGTCACCGAGAGCGAGACAGCGATCGCGATGGCGAGGGAAG
>JBAVJZ010000056.1:0-18347 GCA_049688015.1 Candidatus Deferrimicrobiaceae bacterium
TCCTTGCTCAGGTCCAGAATATTATATATGGCAACACATTTCCGCTCATCGATGATCACCGGCGAGAGTGAACCTTCCCTCGCCGAACGGATGATGTCCACGGGAAAACGGGTGAGGTGATGGACAGGAGATCGGATGCGCTCGTCTTTTTCGGGGCAACCGGGGACCTCGCCTACAAGAAGATATTCCCGGCGCTACAAGAAATGATCCGGCGCGGAGCCCTCGATGTTCCGGTCATCGGGGTCGCCAAGGCCGGCTGGGGAATCGAGCAGCTTCGGGAAAGGGCCAGGAAAAGCCTGGAAGAGCATGGAGGTGGCAACCGGGAAGCGTCCGAAAGGCTGTTGTCCCTTCTCCGGTACGTGGACGGCGACTACCGCGGCGAGGGTACCTTCACGCAGCTCAGAAAGGAGCTGGGGAGGTCGGAGAACCCGGCGCACTATCTTGCGATCCCTCCCAGCATGTTCTCCCCCGTGGTGCAGGGACTGGGGAAGTCGGGCTGCGCGAAGGGCGCCCGGGTCATCGTCGAAAAACCCTTTGGGAGAGATCTGGAGTCGGCCCGGGCGCTCAATTCCGTACTGCATGAAGTGTTCGACGAATCGTCGGTCTTCCGGATCGATCACTACCTCGGAAAGTTGTCGGTCCTGAACATCCTGTTTTTCCGGTTCGCCAATACCTTCCTCGAACCGTTCTGGAATCGGAACTTCGTGCAAAGCGTGGAGATCACCATGGCCGAGAGCTTCGGGGTCTCCGGGCGCGGTCGTTTCTACGAGGAAGCGGGGGCGATCCGAGACGTCATACAGAACCACATGCTCCAGGTCGTCGGTCTGCTGACGATGGAACCGCCCATCGGGGGGGACGACGATGCGATGCGCGATGAAATCGTGAAGGTCCTGAAATCGGTACGTCCGCTCAGCAGGGAGGACCTGGCGCGCGGGCAGTATATCGGTTACCGCAACGAGGAGGGCGTTGCTCCCGGCTCCCGGGTGGAGACATTTGCCGCGATCCGCCTGTTCATCGATACCTGGCGGTGGGAAGGGGTGACGTTTTACATCCGGGCAGGCAAGTGCCTGCCGGTGACGGCGACCGAGGTGGTCGTCGAACTTCGACAGCCGCCCCAAAAGGTCTTTTCCGGGAGGACGTTCGAATACGGGAAGGGGAATTACGTGAGGTTCCGCCTGGGGCCCGATGTGGCCATTGCCATAGGAGCCAACGTATTCGTCGGGAGAGGGCTCCAGGGCCCCCAGGGGGAAACGGTCGAGCTGGTCATCTCCCGCCTCCCCGCCGGAGAGGAGATGGGCCCCTACGGGAACCTTCTCAGCGAGGCGATGGCGGGCAACGGCCTGCTTTTCAACAGGCAGGACGGGGTGGAGGCCGCCTGGCGGATCGTCGAGCCGATTCTGAACCTGCCGGATCTTCCCCAGGAATATGAACCCGGATCGTGGGGGCCGACCGGGGCGAACGAGCTGATCGCGCCCCATGGCGACTGGGAGGACCCGAAAGGAGCCGAATGATGAATCCCCTCTCTTCCGGCAGGTTCGACGCCGTCCTGTTCGACCTGGACGGGGTGCTCACGGCGACCGCGAAGATGCACGCCACGTGCTGGAAAAGACTGTTCGACGAATTTCTTGCGGAACGGGCCGCGGCCACGGGCGAACCCACGACGCCATTCGACATCGTGGAGGATTACAAGCGGTACGTTGACGGAAAGCTTCGATACGAAGGGGTGCGAAGTTTTCTCGGATCCCGGGGGATCGAGCTCCCGGAAGGAACCCCGGACGAGCCTCCCGGCAGCGGGACGATATGCGGTCTGGGGAACCGGAAAGAAGCAATGGTCCAGGATATGCTCGAGGCGGACGGGGTCGACGTGTACGAAGGGAGCGTAAAGCTCGTCGAACTGGTCCGCAGCAGGGGTCTCCGGACCGCGGTGGTGTCGGCGAGCAAAAACTGCAAGGCAGTGCTCGAGGCGGCCCGCATGTCGGATCTGTTCGACCAGGTAGTGGACGGGGAGGTTGCCGAACGGCTCCGGTTGCCCGGGAAACCCGAGCCTGCCACTTTTCTGGCCGCCGCAGAGCGACTGGGCGTTGCGCCGGAACGGGCCGTGGTCGTGGAGGATGCCATCTCCGGGGTCCAGGCAGGTCGCGCCGGCGGATTCGGCCTGGTGGTCGGCGTGGACCGGACGGGCGACCCTGATTCCCTCCGGCAAAGCGGAGCCGATATCGTCGTCAAGGATCTGGGCGAACTCCTCTGATATTTCGCCGGGAGGTGACCGGACGATGATCTACGAGGAACGGATCAACCCGCCGGAGTACATCTATCCCCGGGAAGAATGGCGGTTTGTGGAATCCCGGTTCGAACCCTCCTTCCTGGAGGCCGCCGAGACCCTTTTCTCGACAGCCAACGGGTATTTCGGCATCCGGGGAAGCTTCGAGGAAGGAGCTCCCGCTTATATGAACGGCACGTACATCAACGCGTTCTACGAGTCGTGGCCGATCGTCTACCCGGAGAAGGCGTACGGGTTTGCCAAGACGGGACAGAGCATCGTGAACGTGCCCGACGCCAGGTTGATCCGGCTGTACGTGGACGACGAGCCTTTCTACCTCCCCACGGCCAACCTGCTGGGTTTCGAGCGCAGTCTCGATATGAGGCAGGGCACGCTCGACCGGAAGGTGCTGTGGGAAATGCCCTCCGGAAAGAGGATCTCGGTGGAATCCCGAAGACTCGTCTCCTTCCGGCACCGCCACCTGGCCGCCATTTCCTACGAAGTGACGGTGCGAAACGCGGAAGCTCCCGTCGTGATTTCGTCCGAGATGGTCCTTCCCGGGAACCGCGAGGAGGGAGACGAGGATCCCCGAAGAGGGCGGACGTTCAGCGGGAAAGTGTTCACGCCCGCGGAGGTCAGGGCCCGGGACGGCCGCATCGTGTGGGGACTGCAGACAATGCACAGCAAGATGGCGCTTGCCTCGGGCGTCGATCACGTGATCCAGACGGAATGCCCCTATTCGCAGACGGTGGAGCATGCGGACGGGGCGGGCAGAATCGTGTATTCGATCGACGCAAAACCTGAAATACCTATTCGTCTTATCAAATACATAACATACCATACTTCAAGAAGTACATTACCTTTCGAGCTGATGGACCGGGCCGGGCGGACGCTCGACCGCGCAGTGGCCCACGGGTTCGAGGACCTCCTGACCGAGCAACGGACATTCATGGACGCATTCTGGCTCCGCAGCGACTTGGAAGTGCGCGGCGATCCGGAACTCCAGCAGATCATCCGGTTCAACCTGTACCAGATCTGCCAGGCGACAGCCAGGGCGGAGGGAGCGGGCATTCCCGCCAAGGGACTGACAGGCGAAGGATACGAGGGTCATTATTTCTGGGACGCGGAGATCTACGTTCTGCCGTTCCTTATCTATACGGAGCCCCGCATCGCAAGAAACATGCTCCTGTTCCGGTACAGCATGCTGGACAAGGCGAGAAAGCGCGCCAGGGAGGTGAACCAGAAGGGGGCGCTGTTCCCCTGGAGGACGATCAACGGGGACGAGGCGTCCGCCTATTACGCGGCGGGGACGGCACAATATCACATCAACGCGGACATCATGCACGGACTGAAAAAGTACGTCGAGGTGACGGGGGACGAGACATTCCTGTACCGCGAGGGGGCGGAGATGCTGGTGGAGACCGCCCGGCTCTGGCTGGACCTCGGATTCTTTTCGGAGTTCAGGGAGGGGCAGTTCTGCATCAACGGCGTGACCGGCCCGGACGAATACAACACCGTCGTCAACAACAACGCGTTCACCAACCTGATGGCACGGAACAATCTGCGCTTCGCTGCGGAAACGGTGGAAACTCTTCGGGAGAAGGATCCGGGGACCTTCCGGGCGCTGGCGGACAGGACTGGACTCGCGATGACCGAGGTCGCGGAGTGGAAGAATGCAGCGGACAGGATGTTCGTCCCCTACGACGAGGAGAAGGGCATCCATCTGCAGGACGACAGCTTCCTGGAACGGGAGCGCTGGGATTTCGAGAACACGCCCCGGGAAAAGTATCCTCTGCTTCTGTACCACCACCCGCTGGTCATCTACCGGCGCCAGGTCATCAAGCAGGCGGACGTGGTCCTGGCCATGTTCCTCCTGGGAAACGAGTTCACGGAAGAACAGAAGAAGCGAAACTTCGATTTTTACGATCCCCTGACGACCGGGGATTCCTCTCTTTCCGCCTGCATCCAGTGCATCTTGGCCTGCGAGACAGGCGCCCTGGAGAAAGCAGCCCGGTATGCCCGGTATGCCGCGCTGGTCGACCTCCGTGACATCGCCGGCAACGTCCGGGACGGATTGCACATCGCGTCCATCGGAGGCACCTGGATGGCATTCGTCCATGGATTCGCCGGGATGAGGGATTACTACGGGCGCCTGAGTTTCCGCCCGAGACTCCCCAGGAAAGCGAAAACGAAGGGATTCCGCTTCAGGCTGCAGGTCCGGGGGCAGTTGCTCGAGGTGAACTTCGACAGGGATACGGAGCAGGTTACCTACCAGTTGTTGGCGGGGATCCGACTTACCATTGAACATTTCGGGGAGGAGGTGGGGCTTTCCGTCGGGGTTCCCGTAGTACGCGATCTTCAATTTTCGGAATGATCGAATCAAGCGATGGAAAGGAGGGGAGAGTGATGGGAAGGAAGCTTTCCGGAAAAGAACAGGAAGCGATGAACGCTTACTGGCGTGCTGCGAACTACCTTTCCGTCGGCCAGATCTATCTGTACGACAACCCCCTTCTCCGAAAGCCTCTTACGCTGGAACACGTCAAGCCCAGGCTGCTCGGGCACTGGGGGACGACCCCCGGTCTGAATTTCATCTACGTCCACCTGAACCGGATCATCCGGGAGTACGATCTCGACATGATCTACATCGCCGGTCCCGGCCACGGCGGCCCTGCACTGGTGGCCAATGCCTACCTGGAAGGGACGTACAGCGAGGTCTACCCGAACATCTCCGAGGACGAAGAAGGGATGAGAAAGCTCTTCAAGCAGTTTTCCTTCCCCGGCGGCATCCCGAGCCACGTCGCGCCCGAGACCCCCGGGTCGATTCACGAAGGCGGAGAGCTGGGGTACGCCGTCTCCCATGCCTACGGTGCGGCGTTTGACAATCCGGACCTTGTCGTGGCCTGCGTCGTGGGAGACGGCGAAGCCGAATCGGGGCCCCTGGCCGCTTCCTGGCATTCCAACAAGTTCCTCAATCCCGTTCGCGACGGGGCGGTTCTTCCCATTCTCCATCTCAACGGATACAAGATCGCCAATCCGACGATCCTGGCGCGGATGGACCCCGGCGAGTTGAAAAGTCTTTTCGTGGGATACGGGTACAACCCGTATTTGGTGGAAGGCGCAGATCCCCCGAAAGTGCACCAGAAGATGGCGGATACACTGGATACGGTCGTCGGGGAGATCCGTTCGATCCAGCGGACGGCGCGGGGCAAGGGGAAAGCGAAACGTCCCCGGTGGCCGATGATCATCCTAAGGACGCCCAAGGGGTGGACCGGGCCGAAGGAAGTGGACGGCAAGAAGACCGAGGATTTCTGGCGATCCCACCAGGTTCCGTTTGCCGAGATGGCCGAGAAGCCGGGGCACGTGAAACTGCTGGAGAAATGGATGAAGAGCTACCGGCCCGATGAGCTCTTCGACAGGGACGGCAGGTTGATCCCGGAGTTGAGGGATCTGGCTCCCAGGGGACATCGGAGGATGAGTGACAACCCGCACGCGAACGGGGGCATCCTTCTCAAGGAACTGAAGATGCCGGACTTCCGGGAGTATGCCGTAAAGGTGCCGAAACCGGGTCGGGTCATCGAGGAGGCAACCCGGGTGATGGGCCGCTTCCTTCGGGACGTGATGAAGCGGAATTTGGAGAGAGGGAACTTTCGCGTCTTCGGTCCCGACGAGATCGCCTCGAACCGCCTGGGCGCCCTGTTCGAGGTGACCAATCGGACGTGGATGGAGGGAACGATCCCTGAGGACGATCATCTTTCCCCGGACGGCCGCGTGATGGAGATCCTGAGCGAGCACACCTGCCAGGGTTGGCTGGAGGGGTACCTCCTCACCGGGAGGCACGGGCTGTTCACCTCCTACGAAGCCTTCATCCATGTCGTCGATTCCATGTTCAACCAGCACGCCAAATGGCTCAAGACCACACGGAGCGAAATCCCCTGGAGACGGCCGATCGCCTCGCTTAACTACCTGCTTACCTCCCATGTGTGGCGGCAGGATCATAACGGGTTCAGCCACCAGGATCCCGGATTCATCGACCATGTCGTGAACAAGAAGGCCGAGGTGATCCGGGTCTATTTTCCCCCCGACGCCAATACGCTGCTTTCCGTGACAAACCACTGCCTGCGGAGTCGCAACTACGTCAATGTCATCGTTGCGGGAAAACAGCCCCAGCCCCAATGGCTCGACATGGATGCGGCGGTCAAGCACTGCACCGCGGGGATCGGGATCTGGGAATGGGCGAGCAACGACAAAGGTTCGGAGCCCGACGTGGTGATGGCATGCTGCGGCGATTCCCCCACCATCGAAACGCTGGCGGCCGTGGATATCCTGCGGAGGCACGCGCCGGAACTGAAGGTCCGCGTGATCAACATCGTGGATCTGACGAAACTCCAACCCCGGGAGGAACATCCGCACGGCCTGACCGATTTCGAGTTCGATACCCTGTTCACCACGGACAAGCCGATCATATTTGCGTACCACGGCTACCCCTGGCTGATCCACCGGCTGACCTACCGGCGCCGCGGCCACGGGAACATGCACGTTCGCGGATACAAGGAGGAGGGGACGACGACGACACCGTTCGACATGCTCGTGTTGAACGATTCGGACCGCTTCCACCTCGTCGAGGACGTGGTCAATCGCGTGCCCAAGCTGGGAGTGCGTGCCGCCTATGCCAAACAGGCGGTCCGGGACAGGCTGATAGAACACAAACTCTACATTAGGAAGTACGGGATCGACATGCCCGAAATCCGCGACTGGAAGTGGCAAGGGACATAGCGCAGAGAGTATGCGACGAAGCGGGATCTGCTGCCGGGGAAGGATGGGAGGCGGGAAGAACGGCCAAAAAGAAAAAAGGCAGGGACGCCATAGGTCCCTGCCCGCACGTGGTTTGATCCCCGGAAACGGGAATTTCTAGCCGATCAGGGCTTTCAGGTATTCCCGGTTGAGCCGCGCGATGAACTTCACGTGGATGTCTTTCGGGCAGGCGGCCTGGCACTCGTAGTGGTTCGTGCAGTTCCCGAACCCGCATTCCTGCATCGTCTTGATCATCGCCAGGACTCTTTCCTTTGCTTCCACCTTCCCCTGGGGCAGGGCGGCCATCTGGGATACCTTGGCCCCCGCGAAGAGCATGGCGGCTCCGTTCGGACAAGCCGCCACGCAGGCGCCGCATCCGATGCACTCGGCGGCGTCCATCGAATATTCGGCGTCCGGCTTGGGGACGGGGATGGCGTTCGCGTCGGGCGCCCCTCCGGTGTGGGTCGAGATGTAGCCTCCGGCCTGGATGATCGTGTCGAGCGCCCCCCTGTCCACCATCAGGTCCTTGAGGATGGGGAACGCACGGGCCCGCCACGGCTCGATGTAGATGGTATCCCCGTCCTTGAACTTTCGCATGTGGAGCTGGCAGACGGTGGTACGCTCCTGGCCGCCGTGAGCCAGGCCGTTGATGACCTGCGAGCAGACCCCGCAGATTCCTTCCCGGCAGTCGTGGTCGAAAACGATCGGCTCCTTCCCTTCCCGTATGAGGTCCTCGTTCACGACGTCGAGCATTTCGAGAAAGGAGTGATGTTCGGTGATGTTGCGGGCCGTCAGGGTCTCGAACCGTCCCGGTTCCCCCGGTCCGCTCTGGCGCCAGACGATCAGCTTGAGGGTCATCGTCTTGTGTTCGTCGTGTTGGCTCATTATTTGTAACTCCTTACCGCGAGGTGGACTTCCTTGAATTCCAGCGGCTCCTTGTGGAGTTCGGGCTCGTTGTCGACCCCCCGGAACTCCCACGCGGCCGAATAGCAGAAGTTCTTGTCGTCGCGCCTGGCCTCTCCGTCCTCGTACTGGTATTCCACCCGGAAGTGGCCTCCGCACGATTCGTTCCGGTGGAGGGCGTCGCGGCAGAGCAGCTCGGCGAACTCCAGAAAATCCGCCGTGCGCCCCGCGTTCTCCAGCTGCTGGTTGATCTCCGAACCGTTGCCGGTCACCCGCAGATTTTTCCAGAATTCTTCCCGGATCTCGGGGATCTTCATGATGGTCTCGGTGAGACCCTCCTTGCTGCGGGCCATCCCGACCTTGTCCCACATGAGGGTGCCCAACTCGCGCATGAACTCCGTGACCGTCCTTCGCCCGTTGATGGAGAGGAGCTTCTTGGCGGAGTTCTTGACCTCCTCGATCGACTTTATGCACTCGGCGTGGTCCGACGTGACCTTCCCGGGTTTGCATTGTGCGAGGTAATGCGCCACGGTGTACGGAATGATGAAATAGCCGTCGGCCAGCCCCTGCATGAGGGCGCTGGCGCCGAGGCGGTTCGCCCCGTGGACGGAGAAATTGGCCTCGCCCAGGACGAAGAGGCCGGGAACGTTGCTCATCAGGTTGTAGTCGACCCACAGGCCTCCCATTACGTAGTGGGGTGCCGGGTAAATGCGCATCGGCACCTTGTACCCATTCTCGTCGGTGATCCGCTCGTACATCTCGAAGAGGTTTCCGTACCGCTCGCGAATCGTCTCCTCCCCGAGACGCGCGATGGAGTCCCGGAAGTCGAGGAAGACACCGCGTCCTCCCGGACCGACGCCCCGGCCGTCGTCGCATTGTTCCTTCGCCGCGCGGGAGGCGATGTCGCGCGGAGCCAGGTTCCCGAAACTCGGATACTTCCGTTCGAGGTAGTAGTCTCGCTCCTCCTCGGGGATCGCATCGGGTGATCGCTTGTCACCCTTGTTCTTGGGTACCCAGATCCGGCCGTCGTTCCGGAGCGACTCGGACATGAGCGTCAGCTTCGACTGGTAGTCGCCCGCCTGCGGAATGCAGGTGGGGTGGATCTGCGTGTAGCACGGATTGGCGAAGAATGCTCCCTTCTTGTAGGCCTTCCAGATGGCGGTGACGCTGCAACCCATGGCATTCGTGGAAAGGTAGAAGACGTTCACATAGCCCCCCGTGCACAAGAGGACCGCATCGCCCACGTGGCAGCGGATTTCCCCGGTGACGAGATCGCGTACCGTGATTCCCTTCGCCTCCCCGTCCACGATCACGAGATCGAGCATTTCGGTGCGGGGGAACATCGTAACCGTTCCCGCCTTGACCTGGCGCGAAAGGGCCGAATAGGCACCCAGGAGAAGCTGTTGTCCGGTCTGCCCCCGCGCGAAGAAGGTCCGGGACACCTGGGCGCCGCCGAAGGAGCGGTTGTCCAGGTAGCCGGCGTAATCCCGGGCGAAGGGCACGCCCTGGGCGACGCACTGGTCGATGATGTTGTTGCTCACCTGGGCGAGCCGCCACACGTCCGCCTCGCGGGAACGGAAGTCGCCGCCTTTCACGGTGTCGTAGAAGAGGCGGTAGATGCTGTCGCTGTCGTTGGGGTAGTTCTTGGCCGCGTTGATGCCGCCCTGCGCCGCGATGCTGTGGGCGCGACGGGGGCTGTCCTGGTAGCAGAAGGCCTCCACGTTGTATCCCAGCTCGCCGAGCGACGCGGCGGCGGAGGCGCCGGCCAGTCCGGTCCCGACCACCAGGATCTTGTACTTTCGTTTGTTCGCGGGATTCACAAGCTTCATTTCAAAGCGGTGCCTGTCCCACGTTTTTTCGATTGGTCCTGTCGGACATTTTCCGTCGAGTATCACTTGGGACCCCCTATTTGGTCAAAAAACCGACGAGTATGAGAACGGGAATGGCGCTGTACCCCAGGAGGAACAGCGCCGAGATCACCTTTCCAAGCGCGGTGAACCGGGGCAGGGTCTGCTCGTTGTTCCACCCGAGGGTCTGGAGGAAGCTCTGGATCCCGTGCTGCAGGTGGAGGAAGAGGACCACCATGGCCCCGACGTAGAGCAGGGCGATCGCCATGTGACGGAAGCTGGCGACCACCATGGAGTAGACGTCTCCCGGCCGTTTTGCGACCGCCGCGGGGATGATGTCGGGGGTGACGCGGAGGGTGAACTGCAGGAGGTGATAGACGAGGAAGGCGAAGAGGAGCGCCCCCGTCCAGATCATCGTCTCGCTGGAGAAGTTGGCTTTGACCTTTCTGTTTACGGCGTATTTATCGGGATTCGCCGACCAGTTTTCGAGGGTCAGCAGCACGCCAAAGACGACGTGTATGCCGAGCATGGCAAGCATGAAGGCCCGGAACGCCCAGACCAGCGGGCCCAGGCTGTGCAGTTTCTCGGCATAGGTGTTGAGCGCGTTCGGGCCGAAGAAGATGGTGGAGTTTCCCAGCAGATGGACGATGACGAAGAAGAGCATGAAAAGTCCGCTCACCGCCATCAGGATCTTTCTGCCTACGGTATTGGAGAGAATCTGCATGGTCCCATCCCTTTTTCGTGATTTTGTTTTCCCCCCCGATACGGGTGTATCGGGAAACCATTCCCGGGAAGGACAGGGGGCGCCCGCCACTCCGAGGTTATCTGCATAACCCGCTCCTTGGAGACATGGATTTCCTGCTGAGGGCCGGGCGCGCAAGGATGGGGTGGGCCCGGCTGTATTCTGTATACCGACAAATATACCGAGAGAGCATAGGCCGAATGCCCTGGTGATGTCAATCTCGGTCTCCGCGTCCCACCTCCTTCCGCTTCTCATTGCATTTTGCAATTGCTACCATCATGGTAGTGGCCGGCGGCGTCATCCCGACAAGGATCAATGGAGAGAGGGAAATGGGCCAGGTGCTTTCTGTATACGGGGAAAAGGGGCGATCCGGAAAAACGCCCTTGTGCGCGGCGATACTTCTGCTCCTGATGGCGGGAGTGCCGTCGATCGCCGGGGGGGCGGACCCGGTTTTCGCGGAGAGGCATGGCGGCAGGAGCGAGGGGCCGGCATACCCCGGGTGCGAAAAGGTCTCCCGTGATGACGCGGCGTTCTTCCGGTGCCTCAAAGATGCTTCGGAGAAGGGGGACCCTCTTGCCCAGTACCGCCTGGGGGATCTGTATGAAGCGGGACGAGGCGTCCCCCGGGATCCGGCGGAAGCGATGAAATGGTACCGGAAGGCGGCGGAACAGGGGAATCCGGAGGCACAGGCAAGTCTCGGGGATGCATACGCATTCGATCAGCAGGATTACGCCGAGGCGTTGTTGTGGTACCGGAAGGCTGCGGAACAGGGAAATGCCGAAGCCCTGTACGGCATCGGCGTTCTGCATGCCAACGGTCTCGGTGTCCCGCGCGACCGCGCGCAAGCAATAGAATGGTACCGAAAGGCCGCGGAACGGGGAAACCCGAAGGCGCAAAGCAGCCTCGGGAGGGCATACGCCTACGGAGTGGGCGTGCGTCGGGACCCATCGAAAGCGTTGCGGTGGTTCCGGCAGGCCGCGCAACATGGTGACGCAGGTGCCCTCGTCTGGCTCGCGTCCGTGGCGGAGAAGGACTCCCCCGAAGCGCAATATGCCCTCGGGACGATGTACGCGGATGGACAGGGAGTCCGTCGGGATCCGGCCGAAGCGGCGAGATGGATCCATAAGTCGGCGGAACAGGGGTATGCGGAGGCCCAGAAGGAACTTGGGTGGATGTACGCAAACGGAGAAGGGGTGACACGGAATGACGAGGAAGCGGCAAAATGGATCCGGAAAGCCGCCGACCAGGGAGATCCCCATGCCCAGAACAACCTCGGGGTGATGTACGCAACGGGCAGGGGGTTGCCGAAGGACTATGCCGAAGCGGCGAAGTGGTTTCGCATGGCGGCGGACAGCGGGGATGCGAAGGGAAAGGAAAACCTGGAAAAGCTGAAAGACCTTTACCGTCCGGAAACAAAGTGACGCAGGGAGAGGGAAGGAGCCAGCGATGCCGGAATCGACCCCGGTCATTCCCGATCGTTTCGTCCAGACCGGTCTGAGCATTCTCCACATCCTTTTTGCCGATTGCCATCCAAGAAATTTTGCCGTCCGTCTGTGGGACGGGACGGTTTACAAGCCCGAAACGGGGCGGAAACCGGTTTTCACCCTGGTGATCAATCGTCCTGGGGCGTTTCGCCGGATGTTCTCCCGGATATCCGATCTTTCGCTCGGCGAAAGCTATATACACGGGGATTTCGACGTCGAGGGAGATTTCGAGTCGGCGTTTGCGCTTGAGGAATATCTTGGCGGTCTGCGTCTGGGGGTTGCCGATCGGCTCTTCTGCGCGAGGCAAATGGTGAAGCTGCCGTCCGACGACCGTCCTCTCGCGGGCAGAAGGGCCGACGGTTTGTCGGGAGCACCCCATTCCCCGGGGCGCGACAGGGAAGCCGTGAGGTATCACTACGACGTGTCCAACGATTTCTTCGCCCTCTGGCTGGATCGCCGAATGGTCTATTCCTCGGCGTATTTCACCGAACCGGGGGAGGAGCTGGAAGCAGCCCAGGAGGGAAAGCTGGACTATATCTGCCGGAAACTTCGCCTTCGCCATGGGGAGCGCCTGCTGGACATCGGCTGCGGATGGGGGGGGCTAATCGTATATGCAGCGAAAACCAGGGGAGTGGAGGCGGTCGGAATCACGCTCAGCAGGCCTCAGGCGCAACTGGCCGCCGCGCGCATCCGGGAGGAGGGCCTGACGGGCCGCTGCCGGGTGGAAGTAAAGGATTACCGGGAGGTCGACGCCCCGGAGCACTTCGACAAGATCGCCAGCGTGGGGATGTTCGAGCACGTGGGGGAATCCCGCATGACGGAGTACTTCGGCCGGGCCTGGCGTCTGCTTCGACCCGGGGGTGTTTTTCTCAACCATGGAATCGCACGGCATGCGAGTCTGTCGATCCCTCCCGGGCCGTATTTTTCGGACCATTACGTCTTCCCGGATGGCGACCTCATTCCCGTCAGCGCCACCTTGCGTGCCGCCGAGAGTTGCGGTTTTGAAGTCCGGGACGTGGAGAGCCTGCGGGAGCATTACCTCTTCACGCTCCGCCACTGGATTCGCCGCCTCGAGGCCCGGTACGAGGAAGCGAGGCGCGCCACGGACGAGGTTACCTGCCGCGTGTGGCGACTATACCTGAACGCGGCGGCCTACCGGTTCCGGATGGGGGTCTACAACGTATACCAGTCTCTTTTCGTCAAGCCCGACGGAGGGAGAAGCGGTCTGCCCTTGTCCCGGGCGGACTGGTACCCGTGACCCGGCGAATCGCTACGCCTTTCTCTCTTTCGGCAGGGACAGCACGGCCTGACCGGCTGCGTGCGCTATGTTGTACACGATCTTCCATTCCTCCTCGACGCGATTCCGTTCCGCGGTCCGGCGATCGATTGTTTTCGCGACCTGACCGGCAGGAGCAGGGGAACAGACCCACTATTTGTAGGATAATATTCGGGAGAAACGTTCGCAAGGGCAGGGGAAACTCCCGCACGAAAGTCCGGGGGAGTAACCGCGGACCGTCGTTGACGCCCGACGGGCGATGGTTTAAAAAGGAGTATCCGCAATGGGAAAGATTCCATCACCATTTTTTGTCTGTGCTCTGGCCGGGATGGCACTTTCCCTGTTCTCCGCAACGGTCGTTCACGCAAAGGACGGGGAGACGACTCCCCCGGAACCGGCCTGGGTGGAACCGAATGTCGATCGACCCGGATCGGACTTCAAGATCCTTTGGCTTCAGGGAGGCATGCAGGCGTGCCAGGAGGCTTGTGCTCAGAATCCCCAATGTAAATCCTATACCTATGTCAGGGCAGGAGTGGAGGGTCGATTGGAAGGATGCTGGCTGAAGAACGGTGTCCCCCCGCCTGTCGAGGACGGATGCTGCGTCTCCGGCGTGAAATCGGACGAAACGGTGTCCCGATTCCTGCGGGAACCCGTCCTCCCGCCGCGGGTAACGAAAACGCCGCCGGACGGTGCGAAGCAGGAGGCGTCGGTCCCGAAACCCCCTCCTGTGGAAACGGAAGTGCAGAAGGAGGAAGTTCCCGCCACAGGTGCGGGAAAGCGGGTCGTCTGGAAAATCAACTTCGACGTGGCCCTCCCGGGGAGTTCGATAGCGGGAAAGCACACGGGTCCGATCGCGGTTCCCCCTTCCGTACCGGTTGTCGGAACGGGCAGGAAAGAGGTGAAGGGGATGGACTTTTCCGCGGCAGATCCGGCGCCGGCCGGACGAATGGATCTTCCCGCCATCGCCGCGTCCCGGAGCGGGAGAAGGAATATCCGGGGGGTCACCTATGCGGCGTCACCCGAGAGGAAAACCGTTGCGGAACGCCGGCGGGAAGGAACGGGCACCAGGAACGTTACCGGGGTCGATATCAAGGCGGCTCCGCCGCGACGATAGCGCAGGGAGGACGTATGAAGCAAGCAGGCGTCACGATAACGATGATGATCACCGCCATCTGTATCTTTTCCACACCTTTCTCCGCGTATGCCCAGGACGGCCGGGGGCCCGCCGGTCTTCCCGCGTACCTCAAGTCACCCTCCGACAGGCCCCCTCCCACGGGTATCGAACCGACAATCGTCACATCCAAAGAGACGACGGACGAACTTCTGGCAACGATTCCCCCGAAAGACTCGGTGATCGTCATCCGCGGCAAGGTGAACATGGGGGGGCGAAACTACTTCTCGGTTTTCCCGATCTTCCGGGCCGGGTCGCTGTACGGAGCAATGAAGACGTGCGAGAAGAATTTCCTCATGAAACCCCAGTACCAGGCTGCGGAACGGGAAGGGTACACCTTGGTCGTCGTCGTAAAGGACACGGCGACGAACCCGGATTGCTGGAGCGAATATCGGAATCTGAAAACGGTGGACCTGAGTTGCGATCAACTCATGGTAAAGACTGCGGAACAGAGCGAACCCGTCACCTGGGCCAACCCGGACTCTTCCTATGCCAATTCCTTCGATCTCCGGACGTTCGATCTGGGCCCCATCAATCCCCGTTGAGGGGAACGTCTGTTTTACGCCCCGAAGAGATCGTCGGAGCAATGCCGGCCTGACAGGAAAGGGAAAATTTAAATAATATTATATTTTTACATAATAAAATGAATATGTTGTTAAATGCAATTAATCAAATTAACTATGCAAGTTATTGATATAATAATAGATAAATAATCTCCCCTTTCTCTGGGAAAGATAAAAACGTCATACAAATTAAATAATTACATGGTTGGGGATGGTTGTCCCCGCAGGCAGAGTAATTACGAATAAGTAACCCGTTTAGTGTATTCATATGCATGATAAATTATATTTCTCCTTATTTTTCTTCGGTCCTGTTGTCGTATAATAGATACAACCGGCGAAGCCTCCGAAGATCTCCGAATCGTCAACATCGAAAGGACTACGATCGCGGGTCCAGTCTTTTTTCGCGGGACGCTGTCGGCCGATTCTTTACGAGGAGCCGTAGCAGGGGAGTTACCATGCGGACGAGGAACGGGTACAGATATGTCATCAAGGTGTTCGAGGCGCAATGGGATCAGTATCACGCGGAAACGGTCAAGCCGTTCTTCGAGCAGTTGAAGCGGGATACGGAAGAGACCTACGCGAGACGCAACGGGTATCGCCTGGACCGTCCCGGACATGACGCGCTGTTCAGCTACACTGTATTTCAGAACGCGCAAGGGTTGAAGGACGCCCTTTCCCGGTACGACCAGGGAGTGGACAGCAGGGCCAAGATCGCCTACGTCGGGTGCCACGGGAAACGGAAGGCGATCAGCGCCGTCAAGGATATCAGCCGGACCAGGCTCAAGAATATCGTCGCCCCTCTTACCAGCTACGACGGAATATTTTTCGGCGCGTGCGACTTCGCCAATCGAAAGACGGCACAGGTTCTGCTGGATCACTCGCCCTACATCAAGTGGATCGCCGGCTACGAGAACTGGGTGCCATGGCTCGAGGGAATGTTGTGCGACATCATGTTCTTCCGCCTCCTGTTAAGCGGCCGGTTCGTTCGTCCGAACACCAACGCGAGGTGGGAACCGATCAGCCGTCCGGAAGACGTCGCGAAGAAGATGTACGAACTCCACCCGCCGTCCCGCGACCTCCGGTTTACCCTCTATTACCGGACGCGTGACGGGGTCTGCTCCACCCTGGAGGCACAGCAGGAGAAGGATTGAAGTACCACCACCCGTTCCGGGATCCGGCCCGGATAGAATCCCTGTCGCTCCATCGGGAACGTTTCTTCCGTTTATTGACACTATCGATACCGACGGATCGTCTAAAGGGGAACGCGGCGTCGGGGCCTGTCAGGGCGATTCCGCCCGAAACCGCGATGTTACCCATGGAAAAACGATATTCCCCGTTCGGGCTTCCCTCGGATCTCCCGGGCTGCCTAAAACCCGTAAGGAGAAGAGTATGAACTACCAGCCGATCGAAAATTACGGTGTCATCGGGGACCTGCACACGATCGCTCTCGTCGGTATGGACGGGTCGATCGACTTCATGTGTTTCCCGAATTTCGACTCCCCGACGATCTTCGCCGCGATCCTCGACCAGGAGAAAGGAGGACGGTTCCGCATCGCTCCCGTTCTCGACGATGCACGACAGAAGCAGCTCTATCTTCCCGACTCCAATATCCTCCTTTCCCGGTTCCTTTCGGATAAAGGTGTTGCCGAGATATCGGATTTCATGGCGATCGAGGAGGACTCGGAGCACTGGCACGACCTCGTCCGCCGGGTGAAGACCGTTCGAGGGGAGATTCATTTCCGCATGGTGTGCGATCCCCGGTTCGACTACGGGCGTCGAACGCACCGGGTGGAGGTGGGGAAGGGGGGGGCCGTTTTCCATCCCGACGGAAAAGGGCTGCAGGCGCTTCGACTCCGCTCGGACATCCCGCTTCGGACGGAGAAAGGGGCGGTCACCGCCGAGTTTACGCTTCGTGCGGGAGAGAGCGCCTTCTTCGTTCTAGAGGAGGCGCGGGGGAGTGATGAGTCCCCCTCTCGGGGGGAAGACTACGTATCCCGCGCGTTCAAGGAGACGCTCAACTTCTGGCGTCGGTGGGTGGCCCGTTCGAACTACCAGGGGCGGTGGCGCGAGATGGTGAACCGGTCCGCCCTCACGCTGAAACTCCTGACTTCCCATTCCGCCGGTTCGATCGTCGCCGCCCCGACGTTCGGTCTTCCGGAGCAGATCGGAGGAGAGCGCAACTGGGATTACCGGTACACGTGGATCCGCGACGCCTCCTTCACCCTGTATGCCCTGATACGCCTGGGATACACGGAGGAGTCGGCAGCGTTCATGCGCTGGATCGAGGCGCGCTGCGGGGAGCTCTGTCCCGACGGATCGCTGCAGACCATGTATGGAATCGACGGCCGGCACGAACTTGCCGAGGAGATCCTTCCCCACCTCGAGGGGTACCGGAAATCCTCTCCGGTACGGATCGGGAACGGCGCGTACGACCAGCTCCAGCTGGATATCTACGGCGAGCTCATGGATTCGGTCTACCTGTACGACAAGTACGGCGAGCCGATCAATTACGATCTCTGGTCGAATCTCGTCCGTCTGATCGACTGGGTGTGCAGGAACTGGCGGAAGAAGGACGAGGGGATCTGGGAGATCCGGTCAGGTCGTAAGGAGTTTCTTTATTCCCGCCTCATGTGCTGGGTAGCGATCGACCGGGGTGTCCGGCTTGCCCGGAAACGGTCCCTCCCCGCCCCGTACGACCGGTGGCACAAGGCCAGGGACACGATCTACAAGGATATCTTCGGGAACTTCTGGGACTCCCGGAGAAAGGCGTTCGTACAGTCGAAAGGCGCCACCGTGCTCGACGCCGCGAACCTGCTGATGCCCCTTGTGAAGTTTCTGGGCCCCACGGATCCCCGGTGGCTCTCCACCTTGAGGGCGATAGAAGAGGATCTTGTCGAGGATTCACACGTCTATCGGTACCAGACTGCCGGCGGGTCCCCCGACGGTCTCCCGGGCGGGGAGGGGACATTCACCATGTGCTCTTTCTGGTACGTAGAGTGTCTTTCCCGCGCCGGGCAGGTCCAGAAGGCGCGGTTTTTCTTCGAAAAGATGCTCGGGTATGCAAACCACCTGGGGCTCTTCTCGGAGGAGCTGGGACCGAGCGGGGAGCATTTGGGCAACTATCCCCAGGCATTTACCCACCTGGGTCTGATCAGCGCGGCCTATAGCCTCGACCGGAACCTGACGGCGTCCCGCGGGTAATCCCGGTCGCGGAAGGTCCGGGTTCCCCCGATTGACGATTCGGAAGGCGTCGACGACGAACAGACCTCTGTCCACGGTCTTTTGGCCTGTCCCGGACTATGAGAAAATG
>JBAVJZ010000057.1:0-3890 GCA_049688015.1 Candidatus Deferrimicrobiaceae bacterium
AAAACGACGGTTTTCTTTACGAGAGATGATGCGAACCAGGATTGGCACGTGGTGGACGCGCAGAACCAGGTGCTCGGCCGGCTCGCCACGCGGGTGGCGTCGGTATTGCGGGGCAAGCACAAGCCCACCTATACGCCCAACGCGGACATCGGCGATTTTGTCATCGTCGTCAACGCGGACAAGGTGAAGCTCACCGGCAACAAGGTGACCGACAAGTCGTATTACCGGCACTCGGGGTACATCGGGGGCCTGAAGGAGACCACGGCGGGAAAGGTCCTCGCTTCGAAGCACCCCGAGCGCATTATCGAGTGGGCGGTGCGCGGGATGCTTCCCAAATCCCGGCTGGGGGACCGGTTGTTCACGAAGCTCAAGGTCTACGCCGGCCCAAACCATCCCCACGAGGCCCAGCAGCCGAGGCCGCTGGCCGTGAACGAAAAGGAGAGGGCGTAAACGTATGGCACAGGCGAAGATCTATGCAACGGGCAAGCGGAAAACTTCCATCTCGCGGGTCTACGTGAGACCGGGCAACGGACGCATCCTTGTGAACGGCCGCGAGTTCGAGGAGTACTTCCCCGTGCTGGCCCTTCGAGCCGCGGCGGTGCAGCCGCTGGTCCTCACGGGGAAGCGGCAGAGCGTGGACGTGGAAGTCAACGTCACGGGTGGCGGGCCTGCATCCCAGGCCGACTCGCTCAAGTACGGGATCGCCAAGGCGCTGCAGATCGAAAATCCCGAGCTCCGGTCCATGCTGAAGCGAGCGGGCTTCCTGACGAGGGACGCGCGTGTCAAGGAACGGAAAAAGTACGGCCGGCCGGGGGCGCGGAAACGGTTCCAGTTTTCCAAGCGGTGAGCGCGAAGGGCTTTTCGCCCAGCGAACGGTTTCGGAAGGGGAAGGCCGGTGGCGCCTTCCCCTTTTTCATTTATGCGGGGTCCCCCGGGACCCCCGGGGAAGAGCGGGACCGGTCCCGCACGGAGGATACGATAGTATGAGCGGGAAGGCGGTGTCCATGACCAGGGTGGCCGTATACGGGGCGACGGGGTACACCGGGTTCGAACTCATCCGTTTGCTGCTGTCGCACCCCGGAGTGAAGATCACGGTTCTTACCTCCGAGCAGTACTCCGACCTTCCGGTGGACCGGGCGTTCGCACCCTTCCGCGGGAGGCTTCCGAAGGTCGCCTTCGGAAAGATGGGGCAGGTGCGCACGGAAGACGTGGATGCGGTATTCCTCGCCCTCCCGCACACCGTATCCGCCCCCGTGGCTGCGGAGATCCTCCCGCGGGGAGCACGGGTTATCGACCTGTCGGCCGATTTCCGCTTCCGGAGCATCCCGCTGTACGAGTCCGTCTACGGGGTCCGGCATGATTTTCCCGACCTTTGCCGGCAGGCGGTATACGGTCTTCCCGAAATCTACCGGAACGCTCTCCGGAAGACCCGGCTGGCGGCCGTTCCCGGCTGCTTTCCCACGGCGGTGATCCTGGCTCTCTTCCCGCTGCTTGCGGAAGGACTGGTCGATGCGGAAGGGATCGTCGCGGATTGCAAGACCGGGGTGTCGGGGGGGGGGTGGGGGCTACGTCCCGGCTTTCATTATCCGGAGGTCGAGGGCGGGGTGCGTCCGTACGGACTTCCCATGCACCGGCACAACCCGGAGATGGACCAGGAACTTTCGCTTGCCGCCGGGAGAAACGTGGCGGTGACCTTTGTTCCGCATCTCCTTCCCATGGTTCGGGGGATTCTCGCGACATGCTTCGCGACGGCGCGAAGGAAGGTCGCGGCGAAGGACGTGGAAAAGGCCTACCGGAAGCATTACGGGAAGGAGCCGTTCGTGCGTCTCTGCCCGCCGGACGTCCTTCCCTCGACGAAGGATGTCTCCGGGAGCAACTTCTGCGACGTCGCCGTCCGGTTCGACGGGAAAACCCGACGCGTGATCGCCGTTTCCGCGATCGACAACCTGGGTAAGGGCGCCTCGGGTGCCGCCGTCCAGTGCTTCAACCTCATGATGGGCTATCCGGAGGACGAGGGTCTCCGGAGGCTTCCCATGTTTCCATGACGGCTTCCTCCCCCGGCGTCGCGGTGGTCATCCCGGCGAGATACGGTGCCAGCCGCCTGCCGGGGAAGCCGCTGGCCCAAATAGACGGTCGCCCGATGATATGGTATGTTTGGGAAAACGCAAGGAATTCGAAGTGCGCAACGCGCGTGATCGTGGCCACGGACGACGAGAGGGTCGCCGGCGCCGTGTGTGGGTTCGGCGGGGAGGCGCGGATGACATCATCCGCGTGTGTTTCCGGAACGGACCGTGTGGCCGAGACGGCGCGGGGGCTTTCGGAGGAGATCATCATTAACCTGCAGGGCGACGAGCCGATGATGGACCCGTCGGTGATCGACGCCGTTGCCGGCCCTCTCCTTTCGGACCCGGCGGTCTCGATGGCAACGGCTGCCGTCGTCCGGGAGGATCCGGAGGAGTTCCTCCTCCCCTCCGTTGTCAAGGTGGTGGTCGACGACCGCGGAGACGCCCTGTACTTCTCCCGGGCGCCCATTCCCCATTACCGGAATGCCGGGTCCGGCACCTTCCGGAAGCACCTCGGGATCTACGGGTATCGGAAGGACTTCCTGCTCCGCCTTTCGAACCTTCCCCCAAGCCTGCTGGAGGAGGCGGAGTGTCTGGAACAGCTCCGCGTCCTGCAGAGCGGGGGGAAGATCCGCGTCCTTGACGTAGGTATCGACTCGGTGGGTGTGGACACCCTCGAGGATCTTCATGCGGTGGAGCGGAGGATATGCGCCCGGAAAAAACCGTAAAACCGAAGTACATTTTCGTGACGGGGGGGGTGGTTTCCTCTCTCGGGAAGGGGCTTGCCGCCGCCTCCATCGGGGCTCTTCTGGAAGCGAGGGGGCTGCGGATCACGATGCTCAAGCTCGACCCGTACATCAATGTCGATCCGGGCACGATGAACCCGTTTCAGCACGGGGAGGTCTACGTGACCGATGACGGGGCCGAGACCGATCTCGACCTGGGCCACTACGAGCGCTACACGTCGACCCGGATGGGCAAAAAGAACAACTGCACCACGGGAAGAATTTACCATTCCGTGATCAACAAGGAGCGACGCGGGGACTATCTGGGGGGCACGGTGCAGGTCATCCCGCACATCACCGATGAGATCAAGCGGGTGATCTACGCGGCGGCGCAAGGATATGATCTGGCCATCATCGAAGTCGGCGGGACCGTAGGCGACATCGAGAGCCTGCCGTTCCTCGAGGCCATCCGGCAGGTACGGACCGATCGCGGGAAGGAAAACGTCCTCTACGTCCACGTCACGCTCGTTCCCCTCATAAAGACCGCGGGGGAGCTGAAGACGAAACCGACCCAGCACAGCGTGAAGGAACTCCGATCGATCGGCATCCAGCCCGACGTCCTTCTGTGCCGCACGGACCGGGCGTTGCCAAAGGAGATCAAGGCGAAGATCGCATTGTTCTGCAACGTCACCGAGGACGCGGTCATCACCGCCCGGGATGTCGACCTGATCTACGAAGTGCCGCTCGTCTTCCGCCAGGAAGGGCTCGACGACAAAATCATGGAGATGTTGAACATCTGGGCGGGCGAACCCCGTCTCGAGCCCTGGACCAGCGTGGTGGAGAAGTGGAAGAACCCGCTGGGCGAGGTGACGATCGCCATCGTGGGCAAATACGTCAATCTGAAGGAGTCGTACAAGAGCCTGAACGAAGCCCTGACGCACGGCGGGATCGCCCATACCGTGCGGGTTCTCCATCGCTACGTGGATTCCGAGGAAGTGGAGCGGCAGGGAGCGGAGGCGCTTCTCAAGGGGGTGGACGGCATCCTGGTGCCGGGCGGGTTCGGGGTGCGCGGCGTCGAGGGGAAGATCGCGGCGGTTCGGTA
>JBAVJZ010000058.1:0-9487 GCA_049688015.1 Candidatus Deferrimicrobiaceae bacterium
TGACCGTCTCCACCGAGGAAACCCCGGTGCGATTCCTCCTCGCGTCGGGGAAGCCGATCGGCGAGCGGGTGGCCTGGTACGGGCCCATCGTCATGAACTCCCGGGAGGAGCTCCGGATCGCCTTTGAGGAGTACTCCGCGGGGACGTTCATCAAGCATAGCTGACGCATCACTCGCGAGAATCTCGCAAGGCCTTTGTTTACAACGGATGGGGGGGCACCTGCTCTTCAGTGCCCCCTCCAACCGTTCGGTAAATATCTAAACCATTTCTTGCCCTATTTACGATACCCTTTGGGAGGGGAGGGAAATAATGCATAAGGGGTTTTCGGTTCCTGATCCGGCGGCACGTACGCCGGAGCGGCCTCCCCGTCCGGACCAAGGTATCGGATGAATTGATAGATGGCCTTCAAATCCTCCGCATGCATCTTGTTCAGATTGAACCACGGCATCGGCGGTCTGGTCTTGAGGGTTCGCGCGGCCGCCACCCATTGAGCCTCCGTCATCGAATTGCCGAAAAGCCGTAAGTTGGCCGCGTACGTCGTTCCCCATGGCCCGCGCCATCCGAACCGGTCACCCGTGAGCCACAGATTTTCCGCAACCTTTCCCTCCGAAAGCAGGTATCCCGGTGTGTGGCAGTCGTTGCACCCGGAAACCATCGACAGATAGCGCCCCCGATCCACCTGCTTCATGTCGAAACCCGCAGCATGTTTTTTCGGGGCAGCCATGTCTGCATGAGCCCATTCGATGAGGGAGAATCCAAAGATCACCATGACCAGTAATAGAACGATCCTGCGCGTCAGATCCATTTCGGCATCCCTCCTCTTTTGGCTATGACATTTCCGGATGCATGACAATTGCCATTGGCCGTTGAGCGACAGGTTATCCATAGGCGGCTGCCGGACACTGCGGGGCTTCCTGACCGTATCGTTCTCGCGAAGGAGGGGTTGGGACCCAATCATTGATATAAAAAGACAATAGCACGGCAGGCCTGAGGCGTTAATAATTCCATCACCGCGTTCGTCAACAGCCGCCCCGGGCTCATCCCATCCAAACAGCGAGCATGGACACCGAGCCGCCGTCCACTCCCTCGACCGGAAAACGGATCGGGTCTCCATCCCGCCGGAGAGCGATCACATAAATCAGAGGCAGATAGTGATCGGGCGTGGGAATGGCCAGCGCCGCGTCGTCTCCAATCGTCTCGTAGGCAACCAGCGGTCCGTCGTCGCCCGCAAGTAATAGTTCGCGGGCTTTTCTTTCGAATCGCACGGCCCATTCGAAGGGTTCCGCCCCATGACGCCCCCACGAATAGGCGTGCAGGTTGTGAACGAGATTGCCGCTTCCGAGAATCAAGACCCCTTCGTCGCGCAGCGGCGCAAGTCGTTTCCCGACTTCATAGTGGTATGCCGCCGGTTGGCGCCCGTCGATGCTTAGCTGCACTACCGGAATGTCGGCCCGGGGGAACACATGACGCAGCACGGTCCATGTCCCGTGATCCAGCCCCCAGCTGCTGTCGGGGCTGACGGAGATCGGCGCAAGCAAGCTCCGGACACGATCCGCAAGAGCCGGATCGCCCGGCGCCGGGTAGTTGATCCGGTACAGTTCCTTCGGAAAGCCGCCGAAATCGTGGATCGTTCGGGGAGAGCTCATCGCCGTCACCGAAGTCCCGGGGATGTACCAGTGGGCGGAGATGGAGAGGACGGTGGTCGGCCGCGGGACTTCCCTGCCGATAGCCGCCCAACCTCGCGTATATGCGTTATCCAGCAATGCGTTCATCGGGTTGCCGTGTCCGATGAAGATGGCAGGGATCTGTTTTGTCAATAGTCCTCCCCTCCCGCTGGGGTGCCTCACCATACGAGTGTACACGAATGGATTTCGTTTCTGCGGACGTCCCCCTCCCATTGGGCGCGAGAGAAAGATATTTCTGATTCTCCGGGCCCGGTTCCTGCATCCAAGATAAGAATTCCACATCTTGGGATAGAATCCTGGTACACGGATGAAGCAGGATGCGGATCGGGATCATCGGGGCGGGAACGCAGGAGGCCCGCAAGGAACATGAGAAGTCCCGGATACGGGTCGAAGCGAAGGCAAACCATCCCGCGGTGGCACCCTCGCTCCCACCTGCCGGGGAAAACGCACGTAGAGGAGGTCAAGCGGATGAGAGAACGGACTGGTACGGTTCGGGTCGGGGGAATGCGATACGCCCTGTGCACAATCCTGGGGGCTATCCTGCTTGCGACGATCCCCGCAGGGGCGTCGTTTGCCAAGTCGCCCCGGGAGATCGACACGAGCGTCGACGTCTGCCTGGAGCGGTTTTACAAGCAGGTGAAAGGGGCGAAGGAGTTCGCCAAGGGGGCGAAGGGTCTTCTCGTGATGCCGAATGTCGTTAAAGCGGGATTCTTCGTCGGCGGGCAATACGGAGAAGGGGCACTGCGGGTCGGGGGAAAAACGAATGGGTACTACAACCTCGTCGCCGGGTCCTTCGGGCTCACGTTCGGCGGCCAGTCCCAGGATATCATCATCGCTTTCATGACCGAGGAGGCGCTGAAGCAGTTCCAGGGGAGCGAGGGATGGGAGGCCGGGGTCGACGCGAACGTCGCGATGGTCAATGTAGGAGCCGGGGGCAACATCGACACCACCACGGCACGGAATCCGGTTGTCGGATTCGTTTTCGACACAAAGGGCTTGATGGCGGACATCTCCTTGAAGGGAGCGAAGTTCACGAAGCTGAAGAAGTAACCAGTTGGTATGAAATCGGGGAGTTTGTCGGAACAAAAACAGCAGGGGGCCGCAATAATCGGCCCCCTTTTTCACGGAAAGACACCTGTTTTTTGGAACGCCCGACCTGTCATTGGCGTGTCAGCTCTACACCCTCGTAGTAGAAGGAGAAATCTCCCGTCGGGGTGTTCAATACAAAAGCCCACTCCATATCCCCTAGCCATGTCCCGCCCACGCGAGCGATTCGCCCCCGGGCAGATATCACGGGAAATTCGCGAAGCGGCATGCTCGTTCCGTGGTAGCATGGTATGCAGATTTCCATTTGATTTCAGGAGAGGCCGCGATGAACGTCGTGTGGAAAACTGTGGCTATCGTGTCTGTCCTTGCTCTTACGGGTTGTGCGGGTAGCATGTCGGGGAACACCTACTCCCGCGAGCGGGCCCAGAAGGTCCAGACGGTCGAGTACGGGAAGGTCTTGGAAGTCCGGCAAGTCCAGATCGAGGGGACGAAATCCGGGGTCGGCGCCCTTGCGGGCGGCGCGCTCGGCGGCGCATTGGGAAGTGGCATCGGAAGGGGCGCCGGTACCACCATCGCCGTGGTCGGCGGCGCGATCGCCGGTGCGGCGGGGGGAGCGGTGGCGGAAGAGGCCGTCACGAAGCAGCCCGGCCTCGAAGTCACCGTACGGTTGGACAGCGGGCAGACCCTTTCCCTGGTGCAGGGGATCGACCCGCCGGTCCAGTTCGGGGATCGGGTCAAGCTGATGCGAAACCCCGACGGGTCGGCCCGCGTGATCCCGATATTCCCGGGGGAGCCCACGGGAGCTCCCGCGGAGTATCCTCCCCGCTGACCGTCACTTCTCCCGCAGAAGCACCCCGCCGCGCTACGCTGGCGGCTTTCCCCCCGAGATCGCACTGTAGGTCCTCGCAGGGCGCGAGGTTTGCGGTCTGCCAGGTCGCTCGAACCCACACGGGATTCCCCACCACCCTGACCTCTCCCACCCGGGCGGTCCCTGCGCCATACAAAGCTCCCATTTCCACCGAAAAGCTCCCGCCGGCCCCCGTATTCCTGGAAGAACTCCCTGAGCCTACCACGCAGCACCGTAGCGGTTATCGCCTGGTTGTCGATCACGGAATAGGTGATCCTGTACGCGGAACCTTTGCCCAACTGCCCAGGTTCAAAGAGGATTTAGACTGATATCTTCTTGTCCCGGCTACCGATATTCTCACCGGACCGGGCGCGACCGTAACGGTAACGGCATCAACCCATTCCGGACCATTCTAAGGCGGCAGGTCAATCCATAGACGTTCGCAATTTCAAGGGATGCGAAACAGCGGCTTGAACCGGTTCATCTTACTGAAAAGGAACAGGAGAAATGATATGGAAGGGAATGGGAAGAACTACCACGCCGAGCGGAATTTCATTCTTCAACAGGGGTTGTCCGCGCCCCCGGCCGAAAGCTGTCCCCTGCGGTTATCCGCGCTCATGTTCCAGCCACGGATTGTCGGAACCGTGGTGCTCGCTGCGGTCCTGCTCCAGTCGCCCGCGATCTTCCTGGCATTGTCAGGAGTTCTCTGGTGGAGCGCACTGTTTCCCCGGTGGAACCCCTTCGACGCCCTCTACAACCGCACCTTCGGCGCACGGCCGGCGGCGCTTCGACTGTCCGCGGCGCCGGCACCCCGCCGGTTTTCGCAAGGCATGGCCGGTTCCTTCGCCCTGGCGATCGGAGGATCGCTCCTTTTCGGCTGGACCCTCGGCTTCTATCCTGGAGGCATTGATGCTGGGAGCGCTCGCCGCACTCGTTTTCGGCCGCTTCTGCCTGGGATCGTTCATCTTCCATCTCGTTCGCGGTCAGGGGGAGTTTGCGAGGAGCACCCTTCCGTGGCAACGGGGACATTGACACAGTGACTCAACCGAACGTGCGTTCCATTTCCTTGCGGAAGACGACCGCGGGATCGGCCGCATTGTATTCGACATCATCCCAGCTCAGCTGTCCATGCGCGGAGATCTCGCGCTTGAGTTTGATGCCGTGGGCAAGACCGAGCGGCAGTCCGCCCGTACGCACCGACAGTTCGGCCGGCAGCAGCTTGCCGTAGACCGTGTACCCCCCTTCGCCGTCAAGCGTTTCTCCGGCAACGAGCCTACGTTTCGCGGTCGCGACGACATCGCCGCGCCAGTCGATAGCGGCACCGGTGGCTTCGTTACGCAGGCCGACCGAGGCGACGCTGATGCCGAGTTCGAGGCCGATCGCATGGTAGGGCTTGTACAGTGCAGAGTAGCGGCCCGACGGGTCGGTGCTGAAGCCGTATTCACGGAAACAACGGCGGACGTAATCTTCCCCCTGCGGGCTCCCCGCGCGGAACGTGACATAGACGCCCCAGCGCAGGTCGCGGAACACCGGCCTGCCGTCCCGTTCCAGGCTCGAGATCACTTCCACCTGGCCGGCGTGATGCAGCCGGCCGCCATCCTCTCGCGGACACAGCAGCCGCGGCAGATCATCAACGCCGCATGGCGGAAAATGCAGACCTTCCGGGTCCGGAGTAAGCCCTGTGGCATTCGCGACCGCGGCCATTTCGATCGCGCTCTTCGTACCATCGAGAAATGAATTGAACATCTGCGCGTTGAAGTCGCCGGCGGCAACCGTTTCCGGCGAAAATCCGTAATACGGCCAGACCGTATCCGGTGTCGACGTATGGTATACCGGAAGATACTTCGTTCCCTTGCCCGCGGCAACGACTTCGAAGCCGGCCGCACGGCACCAGTCGACCATTTCGCAGATCAGCGCCGGCTGATCACCGTAGGCAAGCGAGTAGACGACACCGGCCTCTGCCGCTTTTCTCGACAGCAGCGGGCCGGCCAGCGCATCGGCCTCTACATTCACCATCACCACATGCTTGCGATGCGCAAAAGCGCCGAGTGCGTGCCGGATGCCGGCAGCCGGGTCGCCGGTGGCCTCGATGACGATATCGATCCCGGGCGCTGCGAGCAGGGCCTGCGCATCTTCGGTAAGGAACGTCGTGCCGCTCCGCACCGCTGCCGGGAAGGAGGTCGCGGCATACCGGTTTGCCGGCCAGCCCGTCCGGGCGAGCGAGCTCCGGGCGCGATCCGGCGACAGATCGGCAACGCCGGCAATATGAATGCCCGGCGTGTGTTTTGCCTGGGCCAGGTACATCGAACCGAACTTGCCTGCGCCGATCAAGCCGACGCGCAGCGGCCGGTTTTCCGCAGCCCGTTCGAGCAACATCCGGTAGAGATTCATTGCATTCCCCCTGAACAGGGAAACTCCCGAAAGGATCCCTTCCTCCCCGCGTGTGTTTCCGCACGGGGATATCTGCTGTGCTGTCCCGTCAAACGCTTTAGGACGAGGGGGAGGGGGAGCCCAATGGGGCCGGTTCGAGGCCCGGGTCGCCGGCGCCGATGTTGAACCCCGCGTCGACGTAGTGCACTTCGCCGGTCACGCCGGAAGCCAAGTCCGAAAGGAGATACACGGCGGCGTTCCCCACCTCGTCCTGCGTCACGTTCCGTCGGAGCGAGGCGCCACGGGCGCTCTTCTCCATCAGTTTGCGGATATCGCCCACGCCGGAGGCGGCCAGTGTACGGATCGGCCCGGCCGAGACGGCGTTGACGCGGATCCCTTCCGACCCGAGATCGTGGGCCAGGTAACGGGTCGCCGCTTCGAGGGCGGCCTTCGCCACGCCCATCACGTTGTAGTTCGGCACGGCGCGCATCGCCCCGAGGTAGCTCATCGTCACCATGGCCCCCCCCGGTCGCATCAACCGGGCCGCCCGCCGGGCGCAGCCAATGAAGGAGTAGGCGGAAATATCCAGCGCGAGATGGAAATCGGCACGCGAGGTATCCCGGAATTTGCCTTTCATCGATTCCCTGTTGGCAAAGGCGATGGAGTGCACGATGAAGTCGAGCCGCCCCCAACGGGCCTCGACCTTGGCGAAGAAATCGTCGAGCTGGGCGTCGTCGCCGACGTCGAGCGGTTCGACGAAGCTCGACTGGATCGACTCCGCCAGGGGATGAACCCGTTTCTTCAGCGACTCGCCGAGATAGTTGAACCCGAGCTCGGCCCCCTCGCGGTGACAGGACCTGGCCACGCCCCATGCGATCGATTTCTCGTTGGCGACGCCCAGGATCACCCCTTTCCTGCCTTGCAGAATGCCCACGAAACACCCCCCGATTTCGATTTCCCCCAATCTTAACAGGGAACACTGGAAAGAACACGTGAATCGGAAAATGGGGCAGGATGCGAACCCCCACGGTTCTCCCCCCTCTTCAACGCCGTTGAAACCAGTACCACGCGGAGGGAGTACCTCGCTCTTCCCCGATCACCGTCCGGACCAGGGAGAGATCCGATCCCAGCAAGGATTCGACCTCTTTGGTGGAGATGCCTGCACCTCGGCCTTCCCGTTGTCTCGGCAGCCACGCGTAGAGCATGTACCAGGCCTGCGGCCGCAGCAATCGGGACAGGTTTTCGGCATATCGCATCCGATCTTCCGCTTTCAGGGCATGCAGGCAGCCGATGTCCAGGGCGTAGTCGAAAGGACCGGACAGGGCGAAAAGGTCGGTGACGCCTGCGACAAGAAAATCGATCGCAAATCCGCTCCGGGCGGCCTTGGCGCGAGCGGCGAGAATCGCTTGGGGTATGAAATCGACGCCTGTGACCCGCCATCCGTGCCTCGCCAGGGTGACGGCATTGGTACCCGTGCCGCATCCAAGATCCAACGCTTTTCCAGGCGGGGTCCGGGCGATGAAATCCATCACCTCGGGCGGGGTGACTTGCGTATCCCAGGGAGTCTGCCGGAACCAATAGCGCCACCGGAATTTCCAGTGGTTGGGCAGGAAGGAACCGATCCATTCATGCCACATGCCCGGAAACTCCTTTCCCTTTTCTGTGGAGTTACCGGATCGCGGACGGGGTATTTCGACGGACATTAGGAATACCTGGGGGGCACTTCACCGAATAAACGTACCGGTGATACCATGCCCCCCGGTATCCGGTTACCCCGTCCTGGAGGGCGTTACGCGGGCGGGCTTCCCGCCTTAATCCCCTTCCGGATCATGTCCTTGAACTCGGGAGTAATCTGGTACTTGTGCACCGATTTCGCGTGCTCGATCACGGCTTGCATCAGTTCCTCCTCGGAGTCTGCCGAAAGCGCCACGGTGCATTTCACTTCGCTGGGGTGGTCGCGGCAATCGATGTATTTCCGTGCCATAATTGCTCCTCCTTCTGGTTAGGGGATTGTCGTACAAGGTTGCCGTCCGTTTAGTATTGATGCGATGCCCTACGTCCCGCGAACGATTCGAGATAGCATCTACTTGCCGCCTCGAAATTCCGCTTCCCCCAAGAGGCGGTCAAAGCATGTCCGACGAAACCGCAGGTTCCGCGGATCTCTCTTACCAGAGGGAATAAAATGCAGTTCCGTAAGGAATCGGCCGAGGGATGGTATTTCCCGTCCATGCGGCGATCCCGGGCGGATTCCCCGCAGACTTCCACCGGAAAGGATCAAGAGTGCATTTCATCCCCGCCGTGACACCTCCCCCGGAGACGACCCCCGAAGCGTGGTGGTTCCTGTTCCATGGCGATCGGCTGCTGGTCGAAACCTGCGGGGATGCGGTCGCCGTGCCGCACGGCCAGCCACCCGGTGTGCGCGGTCTTCGGCCCATGCGGACGCAATTCCTTGGGACCCTGGACGGAGTTCCCTGTTACGGCGGCGAGTTGACGGAACCGGTCGAACCGGACGGCACGACCTTTCGCGGCCTGCGTTCCCTTCTGGGAACACTCCCGGACCCCCTGTTCTCCCTGGCGGGGCGGGCCTACCAGATCATGGACTGGGAACGCACACACCTGTACTGCGGGAAATGCGGCGGGCCGACCCAACCGCTGGACGGTGAGCGGGCAAGGACTTGTCCGGGTTGCGGGATGCACTTTTTCCCCCGCGTTGCGCCGGCCGTCATCGTCGCCGTGGTGCGGGATCGGAAGATCCTCCTCGCCCAGGCACGCCGCTTCCCTTCCGCGTTCTACAGCGTCCTCGCCGGGTTCGTCGAACCGGGGGAAACCTTCGAGGAGTGCGTGCGTCGGGAGGTGCGAGAGGAGGTCGGCATCGATGTGACGAACCTCCGGTACTTCGGCAGCCAACCGTGGCCGTTCCCCCACCAGTTGATGGTGGGGTTCACCGCCGAACACGCCGGAGGCGACCTGGCGATCGAGGAGAAGGAGATCATCCGCGCCGGCTGGTTCGACGCCGACGAGATCGCCCGCCTGGAGGTCCCGCGTCACGGGACGATCGCCCGCCGATTGATCGAATGGTTTCTCGACCGCAAGGAATGAACCCACAGATCATGTAAGATCACCAGCCGGATGCGCCGGACGAGGGAGAAGCAAAGAAAAGGGGGGCTATCGCAACGATGCCGATGATCGCGCGCCCCGGCAATTTTCTTCTCGTGCGCATCCGGCAGACCCGTATCCCCTCTCATTCCATCATGTATAGCAAGGGGTTTCCGGCGTCAACGGGACATCCGAAGAACCCCCTTTTCACCCCCAGGAGCCGGTTGACCCGTTTCCAACCACAAGTACCGTAAAAAGCGTGGTCAGGCTTGGTTGGGACTTGACCGCCCCAAACATAAAACGGTATTTTATAAAATATCAATTCGACTCACGGAGGAGTTCAATATGGCGATGTAGAAGCATTGCACACCTGACCCCCTTCCCAATATTGATTTTCTCCCATCGAAGCGCATCAGGCATCTGTTTCAGTGATCATCCCGGG
>JBAVJZ010000059.1:0-5954 GCA_049688015.1 Candidatus Deferrimicrobiaceae bacterium
ACGAAGAAGGCCCCGTTGAAGACGATCAGGATCCCCAGGACGACGCCCCCGATGGCCAGGAGCGGCTTCCGGTTTTTCACGACGAGGTCCCACCAGGAAAGAAACATCTCTTTCATCGGTTGGGCACCTCCGCCGACTCCTGTTTCGACCGTTTCGCCATGATCTCGTCGTATTCGAGCGGATGCTCCTCCTTCATCTCATGCTCCGAGATCTGCCCGTGCCACCACAAAAGCGTTCCGGGGAACCGGTCGGGGTTGAAGTGGACGTTGTAGAAATGCCAGATGACGATGGCCAGCGTCGCGAGCATCGCTTCATCGCTGTGCATCTCGTGGGCGACGTCCAGCACGTACTTCGGGAAATATTTGAGGACGATCCCCTCGAACCAGAGGAAGAGTCCCGAGCCGATCATGATGACGCACCCCCAGTAGACGGCCCAGTAGTCGAATTTCTCGATGTAGCTGAACCGCCCGAACCGGGGCTTATCCGGGTTTTTTCCCAGGAAATGCCGGATGTTCTGCGCCGCGTCCCTTGCGTCCTTGGGGGTGGGGATCAGGAGGACGAAATCCCGCCTGCCCTGCCGGGAGAAGACCGTGTAGAAGAGGTGGTGCACCATGAAGTAGATGAGCATACCCGCGCCGAACCGGTGCACCATCGTGGAGTTGTGGATCCCCCCCCACAGATTCACCAGGTACCGGGAGAGCACGAAGTCGGGGAACTTGATCGGCATCCCGGTAATGATGAGGAGGATGACCGATGTGAACATCACCATATGCTGGAAGCGGAAGTTCTTGTTGAACCGCTGGAACATCTCGCCTTCCTCGTGGTGCTTTTCCCGCCGCTTCTCCTCCCGGCGCCTCCGCGCTTCCTCCCGGCGTTCCGCCGCCGTCCGGATCCGTTTTTCCCGCTCCACCTCCTCGAGAACGCGGGCGAGGACCTTTTCCCGGATCTTCTCCGCTTCGGAAGGGTCGAGGCCGGCCGTCTCCCCGGCGATGGCCGCCTCAATCTCTCCTTCCAGTGTTTCCTGCTTCGGATCCTTTTTCTCGTTCATCGACATTCGATTCCTCTCCCGCTGGTAGGTTATCCCCCGTTGGCCGCAGAATCCCTACTTTTCGCCGCGAAGCCTCCGGGTCCGCCCGTACATGTCGAGGAAGATGTGCACGATGAGGGCGAGCATGGTGGCGATGGTGAGGTATTTGAAAAACAGGGCCGTGTAATAGATGATCCCGGACTCCTTCTTGTGGGCGTCGACGTGCATCTTCCCCACGGCGAAGTTGGGGTTCGCTCCCGGGTGGCACTTCCCGCAGGTGGTGGGAACGTTTTTCGGGTTGACCATCGAGAGCGGGTCCTCGGGCGGGCGGATGTCGTGCACGCCGTGGCAGGAGGCGCAGTTGGCCACCGTCCGGGAGCCGAACTGCCCCGCCACGCCGTGGAACGAGTTCTTGTACGTGGCCACCTGTTCGGTCTCGATGCCGAACTTGCTCATGATCGTAACGGAGGCGTGGCACGTCGAGCACTGGGCCGCTACGTGGGTCGCGTACACCGTGGACTTGGGATCCAGGTGGCCGTAAATCTTGTGCTCGCCGTGGCAGCCGGTGCACGAAGGGGCGTCCATGATCCCCTTGGATACCGCCACGCCGTGGATCGAGGTCTTGTACTTGGCGTAGATCTTGATGTGGCACCGTCCGCACGTCTCCGCGACATTCCCGTGGGAAACCGCCGATGCCGGATCCTTCGCCTTGCGGATGTTGTGGCTCCCGTGGCAATCCTGGCACAGCGGAGCCTTCGTGTTCCCCTTTGCGATCGCCACACCGTGGACCGACCCGAAATACTCCAGGTAGGCGTCCGACTGCGGGGCCCCTTCCGCGTTCCCCTTGTAGTGGCAGTGGGTGCAGGTCACGCGCTTGGGCCGCTGGCGGTGGGGTATCTCGCTCACGTCGAAGTGGCAATCCACGCACGCTTTCTTCTCGTGAACCGACCCTTTAAGGCTGTCCTCCGTCGCGAACAGGTCACGGATCTGCCCGTCGACGAGGATCTTCCGGAACTCCGGCTTGCCGTGGCACAGCGTGCACTTTTCCAGCGAAATTCTGGCTTCCGCGGGGGAGAACAACCCCTGGGCGCAGATCCCCAGGACGATGATGACCCATGCTGCGAAAACCTTCCCCCTCATACTACCCCTTCCCCTTTGAGTTTTTCATATTCGAGCGGGTGCTCCTCCCGAATCCACTCGGCGTCCACTTTCCCGGTCAGCCAGGCCCGGTTCATCGGAAATACGGACGGGTGCAGGTGTACGATGTAGAGGTGCCAGAACAGAAGGATAACGAAAATGAGCAGCCCCTGGTACCCGTGAATGATCAGGGTCAGGTCCAGGACGAACTTGGGGAGGAACCGCATCGAGAAGGTCTCCGCCCAGAGGATCAACCCGGTCACGGAGATGAGGAAGACCCCCGCCGTGGCGCCCCAGTACTGGAACTTCTCCTTGTACCCGTACTTCCCGAAGCGCGGGTATTCGTTGCCCATCCCGAGATTGAAGCGCATCGCCTGGAGGAAATCGTCGAAATCCCGCCGGGTGAGCCAGATTTCCTTCAGCTCCCGTTTTCCCTCGCGGGAAATGAGCATGTAGAAGGCGTGGTAGACCAGCTGGGCCATCAGGAAGACCGCCGCGGCCCGGTGGATGATCCCCCGGTACAGCATCCCTCCCTCGAGGCGGATCAGGACCTGCGCCAGCCAGTTTTCGTGGTACATCAGCGCGAAACCGGTTACGGCGAGGATCAGGAGGGAGATCATCAGCAACAGGTGCTGTATGCGGAACAGGACCGACATCCGCTCCACGTACACCGGGCCCCGGGATTCTTCGCTCATCGTTGTCACTCCTTCTTCTCTTCCGGCTTCTTTTCCAGGCGCCTGCGTCTTCCCAGAAGGTCCATTCCCACGTGCAGGACGAACAGGATAATGAGCACGCCGATGAAGATCGTGTAGAAGACGCGCACCGCGAAGACGCCCATCGCCTTCTGCGCGGTCACCTCCACGTGGATATCCCCCTTGGCGAAGTTCACCCCCGCGTTGGGATGGCACTTGCCGCAGGTTTTCGGAAGATTCGCCTTGTTGACCGTTGAAGCGGGGTCCGACGACGGAAGAATTTTATGAAACCCGTGGCACGAGGCGCAGTTCGCCGCCTTGGTCATCCCGTACTCGAGGGCGACTCCGTGAAACGAGTCCATATAGGTGGAGAAACGCTTCTTCGGCAAGGCGTACCGAGTGGAGATCGCTTCGTTCTCGTGGCACGCCGTGCAGGTCTTGGGGATGTTCATCACGTAGACCTTCGACCGGGGGTCGGTGATCTTCGTGATCGTGTGCTCGCCGTGGCAGTCGGTGCACACCGGGGATTCCGCGATCCCGGCGCGCATCCCCTTTCCGTGCACGGAGAGCTCGTACTCCTCCAGAATGCCGGAGTGGCACTTCCCGCATAGCGTCGGGATGTTCTGCCGGTGGGTGGCGGAACGGGGCTGGTCCCCCGGGACGATCATGTGATTCCCGTGGCAGTCCGGGCAGACCGCGGCGCCCAATAGACCCGATTTCTTCGAGGCCATTCCGTGCACGCTGTTCCTGTATGCCTCCATCACCTTCTGGTCGGGGAGCCCGTACTTCTCCTCGATCACCCTGTCCTCGTGGCACCCCAGGCAGACCCCGACGATGTTCAGCCGGAACGTGCGCGCCTTGGGATCCTGCACCTTGCGGATGTCGTGCTTGCCGTGGCAATCCTCGCACCCCGGGACGTCTTTCACCCCCTTCGCGTGCGCGATCCCGTGGGTGCTCTGGGAGTACGACTTCTGCGCGTCGGCGTGGCACCTTCCGCACGCTACCGCCGCCAGCTTTCCGTGCGGAACCGTTGCGTCCGTGTGGCACGCGGTGCACGCGGCCTTGCCGTGGACCGACTCGCGGAACGAGTTTTCGTCGACGAACAGCGACAGCGTCCTCCCGTCGGGAAGGGACTTCTCGATCGTCTTGTCCCCGTGGCATTCCTGGCAATCTCCGACCGTGGGACCCGCACCCGCCGTCGTGGCAAGCGCGACTCCCGCGGCTGCCAGGAGTGCGGCAATAAGGAACGATCGCAGCGGTTTCATTTCTCCTCCGTCGGCCGGATGGCCGGTCCCGGCACGGCTTCCCCGCGCCGCTCCCTCTCGGCGATCTCCTCGAGTTCGAGGGGATGCTCGTGCTCCATGTGGTGGCGGGAGAGCTTACCGTCGATCCAGGTGAACGACATGGGGGCGAAGTCCGGGTTGACGATCACGTAGTACAGGTGCCATACAAAGATGGCCAGGGTGGCCAGGATCGCCTCGTAGTAGTGGACCAGGGTGGCAACGTCCAGCCCCCACATCGGGATCTGCTTCAGGGTCTCGTTCTCGAACCAGAGCATGAACCCGGTGACGACCATCACGATCGTTCCCCACACGAGGGCGAGATACTCGGCCTTCTCCACGTAGCCGTACCGGCCGAACTTCGGCCTGTGATCGGAAAGCCCCGCGAAGTATCGGAGCATCGACACGATGTCCAGGGCATCCTGCCACCGGGGCATCATATGGGCCAGCTGGTCCCGCCCGCGGGCCGTGAAAACGGCATAGAAGACATGATAGAGGGAGGTCCCCACCATCACGATCGCGGCGGCCCGGTGCCCGTTCCCCCGCAGGGAGACATTCGTGACGTCCGGGAGAAACGGGATCGACCATTTGAATTTGAGGGCGAACCCGGTGATCACGAGCACGAAGAAACTCGAAAGCGTCAGAAAATGCTGGATCCGCTCGGAGCGGTTCAGCCGCTCGTACCCGGGGTCCGACCACTTTTCCGTCCTCTCCCGGTAGAGGGCCTGCATCTTCCGTATGTAGTCGGCGCCATTGTGGACGACCATCCCTCCGATGACGATGACGATCAGCCAGATGTAGACACTCTTCACCAAGGACTTGATGGAACCCCCGGCTCCGCCCGGGCCGGCGTGGATGTTCCCCTTGGCGAAGTTCACCCCCGCGTTGGGGTGGCACTGCCCGCAGGTCACCGGCAGGTTCTGCGGGTTCACCGTGGAGCGCGGGTCGGCCGTCGAGAAGATCTCGTGCACCCCGTGGCAGGAGGAGCAGTTCGCCACGGTCCGGTCCCCCAGCCGCTGGGAGAGGCCGTGGAAGCTATCCCGGTACCCCTTGACCTTGCTGGTCTCGACGCCGTACCGGGAGGCAAGCTTCTCCGCTCCGTGACAGGAGGGGCACGTCTTTTCCGAAACGACCATGAAGGATACGGAGGACCGGGGATCCGACGCCTGGCGGATTTCGTGCTCCCCGTGGCAGTCGGTGCAGCCGGGAGCATCCGGGACGCCCCGGTAGAACGCGACCCCGTGCACACTCTCGCGGAAAATCGTGAATACGCCGTAGTGGCATTTCCCGCATGTCTCGGGGATGTTCGCCCGGTAGATGGGAGATTGCGGATCGAAACGGTCCTTGAGGTCGTGCGCCCCGTGGCAGTCGACACACGAGGCGGATTTGTTCAACCCTTTTTCCACGATCGCGATGTTGTGTATGCTCTTCTCGTACATCCTCGCGGCGCCGGGGATGGCGATCCCCCCCTGCTCGTTGACCTCCCTGTTTCCGTGGCACCTCGTGCATGTCGCGGCGATGTTCCGGAAGTAGACCGGTGAGGTGGACAGAGTCGTTTTGGAAATCGCATGCGCCCCGTGGCAATCCGAGCAGCGGGGGGCTTCCATCCCCACCGCCATCTTGTTGTACCCCGCCACGTGCCGGCTTTTCGCGTATACGGCCGCCTCCTCGGTGTGGCAGCCGGAACAGTCGACCGGCTTGAGGCGGGCCGTGTGCGGCAGTTCCTTGACATCCTCGTGGCAGTCCGTGCAGGAGAGGTCCGCATGCACCGAAGCCTCATACAGCCCGCTGTCCACATGGAGGCTGATCCCCGGGAAG
>JBAVJZ010000060.1:0-21824 GCA_049688015.1 Candidatus Deferrimicrobiaceae bacterium
GGCGTATTCGGAGGGAACGTTTACTTGAGCGCTTCGGGGTTGATCGTCAGCTTGGCCTGTTTCATGCGCTCGGCGAGGAACGCATCGACGGCGCCCAATCGTTTCCGCTCCGCAAGCCCCTGGATAAAGGAATTCTTTTCGGTTTTCCATTCCTCCGGTCCCACGGGCTGTTCCGCGACGAGAGCGATGGAGAGGAAATTCGCTCCGGCGGGCAAGATTTTGGGGATAACGGGAGATTTCGGGGAAAGACCGAGCAGCTCCTTTCGGATATCCCCCGCCGATGCGAGGACCCCGGGAAGGGATCCGGAAATCGGTGCGAAGAAGGGGGTGGTCGTAACGGCCAGGCCGGCCCGCGTCGCAATGCGTTTCAGGTCGGACGCCATTTTGGCGTCCGCAAGGACGTTTTCGAGTTCCTCCCGTGCCGCGGCATTCCGTTTCTCCTTCTCGACGGCGGCGGCGACCCGGGTGCGCACATCCGACAGGGGCGGAATGCGGGAATTCTCCTTGGCGGTGACACGGAAAAGGTAGTGCGTGTCCCCGACCGTCTTGACCGGCCCGATCTCGCCTGCCGTAAGAAGCAGCGCATCCTGGACGACCGCGGGGGGTACGTCGGTGCCTTTCCCGTCGCTTGTCCAACCGGTCTCCCGGAGGGTGACGCCGAACGGCGCGCACGCCGCCTCCAGGTCCTGCGACTCCATCGCTTTCGCGTGCGCCTCATAGGCCCGGATGACCGCCGTGTCCCTTCCCTTCTCGCGTTTGAGCAACGTTATCACCCGGTCCCGGACCCGTTCCAGGGGAAGGTTTTCGGGAAACTTGATCTGATTGACGCGGACGATGGCGAAACCGTTCCCGGTGTCCACGGGACCGACGACGTCGTCCACCGGTGCGGAGAAGACGATGTCGGCAAGCTCGGGTTGCATCTCCCGTCGCGTGACCCAGGTTGCCCCTCCCTTGCCCCGCGACAGCTTCTTTGCGATCTCCTCGAAGCGGGTTTTCCCCTTCCTTGCTTCCGCGGCCACCTCCTCCGCCTTTTTCCGGGCCGCCTCCTTGGTGCCGGCCGCATAGGGGATGATCACGGGGTAAACCAGACGGGACTCCTCGGTCCGGAACATTTCGGTGTTTCCCTCGTAGAACGCCTGGATCTCCTCCGCGGAGGGATCTTCCTTGCGGGCGAACGTCTCCGGGGAAAACCCGGCAACGAGAAGCTTGACGCGGGCGGGGACCCGGTAGCTCTCCTTGGTCTGCTCGTATTTCGCCGCGATTTCGCCCTCCGTCGCGGAAGCGATTCCCCTGACCTTCGCCGGGTCGGAGGTGACCACGAGCAGCCGGATCTTCCGGAACGTCAGGTCGAAGAGGTCGTGCGCCTCGCTGTCGGAGACCCGGGCGGAGGCGGAGAACAGGCCCTCCAACTTCCGGATCGTGATCTCCTCCTTCTTGGATGCCTCGTACTCGGCCGGGGAAACCTGGTTGTAGGAGAGAATGCTCCGGTACCGGTCCTCCTGGAATACGCCGTTTACCTGAAACGCCGGGGTCGCCGCGATTTCCCGCTGCACCTCTTCGTTGGTCGCGGCAAGGCCCATCGCGGCCGCCTCGGCGAGCATCAGCTTCTGGCGGACGAGGCTGTCCAGCGCCTGCTTGCGGAGGTTGAGCGTCTTGGCCATCTCCGGAGTGAACGCACTCCCGTAAACGTCGCGGTACGTTTTCTCCAGCCCCGCTTGCGCCTCGGCGAGTTCCGCCATGGAGATTTTTTCCTCGCCGACCGTGGCGGCCACGTCGCGCTTGCTCTGGGAGTACGAACCCACTCCCCACCAGATGAAGGTGAGCGCGATGAATGTGAGGATTCCCTTGATGGCCCAGGAGCCGGCGTTCCGGCGAAGCACGTCGAGCATGGCGGTGATTTCTCCCGTCGGGATGAATACGTCGGATAAAAACATTTTACTCTACTCCGCTTCTTCCAGGAAATGCAACCGGATCCGCCGCTTCCGTCCAAATGTTTGCAATGGGGGGATTGCCTTGCTAAGATACGGCGTTACCCGTGTGTCCCGGGACGGGAACGGGAATGACGGAGGAAACCGATGCTCATCAACAGATTTCTCGGTCTGTTCTCGAACGACCTTGCGATCGACCTTGGAACAGCGACGACCCTTGTGTACGTCAAGGGCGAAGGCATCATCTGCTCGGAACCTTCGGCCGTGGCCGTGCACCGGGATCGCCGGGGCGCCAAGAAGGTCCTCGCCGTCGGGATCGAGGCGAAGCGGATGATCGGGCGGACGCCGGGGAACATCATCGCCATTCGCCCCATCAAGGACGGGGTGATCGCCGACTTCGAGGTGACCGAGGCGATGCTGCGCTACTTCATCCGCAAGGCACACAAGCACCGGACCCTTGTCCGCCCCCGGATCATCATCTGCGTGCCTTACGGGTGCACCGAGGTGGAGAGGCGCGCCGTCCGGGAGTCCGCACAGAGCGCGGGGGCCCGGGAGGTTTACCTGATCGAGGAACCCCTGGCTGCGGCCATCGGCGCCGGCCTCCCGATCACGGAGCCTTCCGGGAACATGATCGTCGACATCGGGGGAGGGACAACCGAAGTCGCCGTGATCTCCCTGGGCGGGATCGTCCAGAGCTACTCTGTCCGCGTTGCCGGGGACAAGATGGACGAGGCGATCCTGCAGTACGTGAAACGGAAATACAATCTGCTCATCGGCGATCCTACCGCCGAATACATCAAGGTGACCATCGGAAACGCCTTCCCCGGCTACGAGGATACCGTCGAGGTGAAGGGCCTTGACATGGTGAGCGGCGTCCCCAAGGCGCTGATCCTGAGCGCCGATGAGGTGCGGGAGGCCCTTTCCGAAACCGTTCGGGTGATCGTGGACGCGGTGAAGGGGGTTTTCGAGGAGACCCCTCCGGAACTCGCCGGCGACATTTACGAGCGGGGAATCGTACTGGCAGGCGGCGGTGCCCTTCTCCGGAACCTGGATGTCCTGCTTCGGGAAGAGACGGGACTTCCGGTGACCGTCGCCGAGGATCCCCTGTCCTGCGTCGTGCTCGGGTCGGGGAAAGCCCTCGATGAACTGGACCTGCTCCGTCAGGTTGCCCTCCGATAAGCAGGGTTTGCGCGTAGTCCCCGCCGGGAAGATCGGCTGATGGTGGTAAATTTCCTGCGAAAGTGGTGGCGCATTCTTCTCGTGGTCGTCCTTCTGGTGGCCGCGATCCAGTTCTTCGTGCGTCCCCCCGGGCTTCCCCTGGATCAGTTCGCAGGAGGGGTGGCGACCTCCCTGTTCCGCCCCGTTTACGAGTCGGTCGATTTCCTCCGGCAGAGAGTTTCCTCCGTGTGGTCGGGGTATATCGAGCTGGTGGACACATCCCGGGACAACACGAAACTCCGAGAGGAAGTGGCGGCGCTGCAAGAAAAGCTCAAGGAGAGTCGCGATTCGGTACTGGAGAACCGGCGCCTCGAGGAGCTGCTGCGATTCTCAAAGACCCGGGAGAAGCAGTTGGTCGGCGCCCGCGTCGTCGGGCACGACGTGTCCCCCTGGTTCCAGGGAATATTCATCGACAGCGGCACCGGGGAGGGACTGGAGACGGGGATGGCGGTTGTCACCCCCGCAGGCGCGGTCGGGCGCATTCACCGGACCTACCCGGATCTTTCGGAAGTCCTCCTCCTGACGGACAGCCGCTTCGCCGCGGACGTGATCGTCGAGCGCACGCGGGTCCGTGCGATCGCGGAGGGAATGGGAGGAAATCTCTGCCGGTTGAAGTACGTCTCCCAGACCCAGGACGTGGTCCCGGGCGACCGGATTCTCTTTTCGGGGTTCGACGGGAGCATGCCGAAGGGAACCCTGCTGGGCACCGTGGTGAGCGTGGACCGTCCCCGCGACGGGCTGTTCCTGAACATCCGTGTGGTGAGCGCGGTGAACATCCAGTCCGTGGAAGAGGTCCTTGTCGTACTGTCCCGTCCCGCGATTCCGTTTCGGGGAGGGAATCCGTGAGGCCCTTTCTCGTGCTCCTCGCGCTTTCGTTCGCCGGGTCGGCGTTGAACGTGTGGCTGCTCTCCGGGTTCCTCCCATGGTTTCTCCTGCCGGATTTTTCGTTCCTTGCGATTGTCTACTCCGGATTGTTCCTTTCCGGTCCGCTCGGGGTCCTCGTCGCCCTCCCCCCCGCGCTGTTCCGCGAGGTGACGATTTCCGGCCCGCCGGGCTCGTTTTTTCTCGCCTCGATGGCGGTCTATTTCGCCGCGAGCGATATCGGCCGTCGTATCTTCCTCCGAGCCGAAATCTTCATTCTGCTGATCGTCGGAGGGCTTCTCGCTGCCGAGTCGATCTCCGTGGTCCTCCTGCTGGTCCTGGAGGGAGGGGGGAACCCGTTCTCCTTTCTCTGGGGGGCGGAGGAGGCGGTCCGGATCGCGTGGACATCGCTTCTCGCCGTCTTCCTCTTTATGGACCTCTCGGGGCGATGGCAGCGGATACAGGAATGAAGGGGAGAATCCGGAAGCGGGAACAGGACCCCTGGATCGCATCGAGGGTCCGCATCCTTCAGGGCGTCGGGCTGGCCCTGTTTTTCCTGCTCCTGGGGCGCCTCTATTGGCTCCAGGTGGTGAAATACGAGGAATATCAGACACTTTCCGAGAACAACCGGATACGGATCCGGGTTGTACGGGCCCCCCGAGGCACCATCCTCGACAGGAAAGGGGCCTTGATCGGCGTGACCGAGGGGTCCTACGATCTTATCGTCACCCCGGTGGACGTGGGGGACCTCGATGGGGAGCTTCAGCTCCTTTCGGAGGTGTTGGAGTTCGATCCCGGGGAGATCCGCGAGAAGATTCTCAAGGCGAAGGAGGCGAACCCTTACCGGAGCATCACGGTTGCCCGCGACCTGCGGTTCGAACAGGTGTCGGTGGTCGAGTTCAACCGGGAAGCTCTTCCCGGGTTTTCCATCCTGGTGGAAGCGAAACGGAGCTATCCGTTCGGGCCGGAATTCGCACATGTCCTGGGGTACGTGGGGGAAGCGAGCGAGAAGGAACTGGCGGCGGCGAATGGGGAAGATCTTTCGCTGGGGGACATCGTGGGCAAGTACGGGCTCGAAAAATCGAGGGACGACGTGCTTCGCGGGGTGAACGGGGGGCGGCAGGTGGAGGTGGACGCCGCCGGCCGCGACAAGCGGCTGGTGAACGAAGTCCCCCCGCGAACCGGGGGAACCGTCCAGACCACGATCGATGCGGACATGCAGATGACGGCGTACAAGGCGATGGGGAACCGGGCGGGCGTCGTGATCGCGATGGTACCGAAGACCGGAGATATTCTCGCCTTCGTCTCGGCGCCGGCGTTCGATCCGAACGCCTTTTCCCGGGGATTCCGGAACGAGGAATGGGCGCGGCTGATTGCGGATCCGGGAACCCCCCTCCAGAACAAGGGCCTGCAGGGGACATACGCGCCCGGATCGACGGTGAAGCCCTTTCTGGCGCTCACCTCGCTGGAGACGGGGATACAGAACCCGAAAGCGCTTGTCCGGTGCGAGGGGTTCCTCACGTTCGGCGACCGGACGTTCCGCTGCTGGAAAAAGGAGGGGCACGGATGGGTGGACATGTACAAGGCCATCGTGCAGTCCTGCGACGTCTATTTCTACACCCTGGGTCTGAAGCTCGACCCGGACCGCGTCGCCTCCCTGGAACGGGGCGTCGGCCTCGGTGTCCTGACCGGGGTGGAATTGCCGGGGGAGAAATCCGGCCTGGTTCCCGACACGTTCTGGAAGCGCGAAGTGATGAAGAGCCGGTGGCACAGTTACGAAAGTCTCCTTCTCGGCATCGGACAGGGCGCGATCCACGTCACTCCGCTGGGGATGTTGTCGGCCTACGCGGCGATCGCGACAGGCGGGAAGGTGATGCGCCCCCGCCTGGTAAGCCGGGTGGTCCGGATGGACGGCACATCGGAGGAGTTTCCTCCCGTCCTGCAGAGGGAGCTTCCGTGGGACCCCAACAACGTGGAGGTTATACGGCGTGCGCTGGCAGGGGTGGTCAACGATCACGGGACGGGAGGGGCAGCCCGACTGCCCGGGATCGTTGTCGGGGGAAAAACCGGGACGGCGCAGATAGTCACCATCAAAGGGAAGATGATCAAGACCGAGGATCTTCCCTATGAAATACGGGACCACGCCTGGTTCATAGGCTTTGCCCCTGTCCAGGATCCCGAGATCAGTGTCGTGGCGCTGGTGGAACACGGCGGGCACGGGGGATCGGCGGCCGCCCCCCTGGTCAAGGCGGTGATGCAGGAGTTTTTCCGGTTGAAGCAGGACGCGGAGAAGAGGGCAGACCAATGAACGTCCGGAAAAAGTTCGTACGGGTCGACTGGCCCGTTTTCCTCCTGGTCCTCGCCCTGTGCGGCGCGGGGCTTCTGAACGTGTACAGCGGGACGAGGGTCTTCCCGTCTTCCGGAATCCCCGTTTTCTACAAGCAGATGATCTGGATCCTGCTCGGGATGACCGTTTTTTTCCTTTTCTGCTTCCTCAGCGGGGGATTCATCGAGGAGGTTGCCTGGTATGTCTTTTTTGCCGTTGTCGCTGTTCTTTTGGTGGTCCTCCTCGTCGGCAAGGTCCGGGGAGGTGCCCAGCGGTGGCTGTCCCTCGGCATCTTCACCTTCCAGCCTTCGGAATTCGCCAAGATCGCCCTCATCCTCGCTCTTGCGAGCTACTTTTCCCGGCGGTACAGCTACGAAGGGATCGGGTTCCGCGACCTGGCGCCGGCGGTGGGAATCACGCTGATTCCGTTCCTGCTCGTGGCGCTGCAGCCCGATCTGGGGACCGCGGGGGTGTTTCTGATTATACTCGCCGCCATGATGGTGATCGCCTGCGTCCGGGCCAAGGTGTTCATGCTCGTGGGGGCAGCGGGAGCGGTGGCGGTTCCCGGTCTCTGGTTCCTGATGAAAAATTACCAGAAGCAGAGGGTGCTCACCTTCCTCGACCCCGGAAGGGATCCCCTGGGGGCCGGCTACCACGTCATCCAGTCCAAGATTGCCGTGGGATCGGGGGGGCTGCTGGGGAAAGGGTATCTCCAGGGGACCCAGGGATCGCTCCGGTTTCTCCCCGAGCAGCATACCGACTTCGCCTTTGCCGTGTTCTCCGAGGAATGGGGCTTCGTCGGCTCGATGGTCCTGCTACTCCTCTTTCTCGCGCTGGTCTACCGGATGTATTACCTCGCCTCCCAGTCCCAGGACCGCTTTGCATCCTTCGCGTGCGGGGGGCTTGCCTCCTATTTCCTCGCGCATATCGTGATCAATATTGCGATGGTGTGCGGTCTGTTCCCGGTGGTCGGGATACCTCTTCCCTTCGTCAGCTACGGCGGCTCCTCGATGCTCACGAACATGATGGCGCTGGGGATTCTCGCCAACCTTTCCCGGACGCGGTTCACTTTCCAGACGGGGAAGGAGAAGTCGTTATCCGTCTGACTTCCTCCGCCAGCGAGTCGTGCAGGGAGGGAGAGTAGCCGATCCACCGTTTTTCGACCCTGCCGTTTTCGTCCAGGAGCAGGAGAACGGGCACCTGGCCGACCCGGAGCTGTTCCCGGAACGGTCCGGGGAGCGCCTCAAGGGTCGTTACGGGGATCGGTGACGAATCGGGCGGAGAGGGGGCCCCGGCCGGCGTGGATGTGCTTGACAGGGGGGGAACTTCCCGGCTGCCTTCTTCCGTGTAGATCCTTTCCTGTTCGAAGCGGATCCGGTACACGTGAACGGATCCGGGAGGAAACGTCGAGGCGGCGGAACCGATGGCGTCCCATGCTTCGCCGCATTGCGGGCACCAGGGGGAATCGAAAAACACCAGGTGGACGGGTTCGGGAGACGGAGGAAGAGCCGCCGTCTCCTTCCCTCCTTCGGTGCGCAGGACCGGTTTCTCCGTGGGAAAGGGGATGGAACCGGTTGTGATGCTCTTTGCTCCGCACCCTGCGAAAAGGCAAAGAAACGCCGCGAGGAAGAGAGCTTTCGTCGCGCGCTTTCTGCCCCCCCCTGGGTCCCGTTTTCCGGTCAAATCAAAGGTTTTTCTGGATCAGCTGGATAATGTTGTTCTTGGGGTTGACTCCGACCATCTGCCCTTTGATCTGCCCCTCCTTGAACAGGATGAGGGTGGGGATCCCGCGCACACCGAACTGCGATGCGATGTCCGGGCTGTCGTCCACGTTCAGCTTGGCCACCCGCACCTTTCCCTCGAATTCCTTCGCCACTTCTTCGAGAATGGGCGCGATGACCTTGCACGGGCCGCACCAGGGGGCCCAGAAGTCGACAAGCACCGGGGTGGGGCCGGTATCGACCGTTGTTTTGAAATTCCCGCTGTTGAGTTCCACTATGCTTCCCGCCATCGTTTCCTCCGTGCCCGTTCCCCTCTCCCGCAGGCGCGCCGGGGGATGCCGGTCGGCGAAAGGGGTTCCCCGGATCGCGGGGCCGGGCAATTTGATATGACTACCTCCCCCGTTTTTCAATCTCCTTCTTCAAGCAACGGTCCATCACCACGGGAATCCCCGCATCGACGAGCTTCTTCCGGGCCTGCTCGTTTACGACGTCCTCCTGCATCCAGAAGAATTTAGCTCCGACCCGGATCGCCTCATCCGCGATCTCTGGCACATACTCCGATCTCCGGAAAACGTCGACGAGGTCGATCTCGCCCGGAATTTCCGACAGGGATCCGTAGGATATCTCTCCCATCACCGTAAGTACGTTGGGATTTACCGGAATGATCCGGTATCCCCTTTCCCGAAGATAGTGCGCAACGACGTGGCTCGGTCGGTCGGTTTTATCCGAAAGTCCCACGACGGCTACGGTTTTTGACCCGTTCAGGATCCTGTCGATCACGTTTTCCAAGAAACGCCTCTTGCCGGGAAAATTTAGATGCGATCCATGCTACCTTGGTTCTTCCCCAAAAGGAAAGTGCGCTCTTTCAGGTTCCTTGACACTCCCGGCGAAACGCGATTAGATTTTCTCTACCATTCCGGAGGGGATCCCGAGTGAAAGAATCGATCGAAAAGATGCTGAAGGAGGGGGTGGAACTGCGCCTCCGGATGATCGAGACGATGACCGGCGACATCCTGGAGGCGGCGAAGACGATCGCGGAGGCCTTCAAGGCGGGGAAAAAGGTTCTTCTCTTCGGCAACGGGGGGAGCGCCGCGGACGCCCAGCATATCGCGGCCGAGTTCATGAACCGGTTCCAGATCGAGCGGCCGCCTCTTCCCGCCATCGCCCTCACCACGGACACTTCCATTCTTACCAGCATATCGAACGATTACTCCTTCGACGAGGTGTTCAGCAAGCAGGTCAAGGCCCTGGGCAAGAAGGGGGATATCGCGTTCGGGATCAGCACGAGCGGGAACTCCCAGAACGTGCTCAAGGCGTTACGGGTGGCGAAAAGACAGGGGCTGATCACGATTGTGCTCGTGGGGGACGGGGGGAAGGCGGCCTCCCTCGCGGATATCGCCCTGTGCATTCCCTCCAAGGTTACCCCGAGGATCCAGGAGGCACACATGGTGGTGGGACATATCCTGTGCGATCTCACGGATACCTTGCTGTTCCGCGAGGTCGGGAAGCGATGAGGGAGCTCGATCTCTCCCGGCTCCGACGCACGTCCCTCCATTCCCGAAAAAGCAAGGTCTCCTTCCGCGGATTTGCGACCCCCGTCCGGAAAGGAATGTCCTTCGGCGCGTTTCTCGCCGGGCTCCCCGATTACCTGGCGGCGAAGGATTTCCGCGCGGTGGTCGACGCTGTGGTCCGGGCGAAACGTCGGGATGCGCCCGTCCTGCTCGGAATCGGGGCCCATTTCATCAAGGTGGGACTTTCCCCCCTTCTGCTGCAGGGGCTATCGAAACAAATCTTCGACGGGGTCGCGATGAACGGCGCGGGGGTGATTCACGACGTGGAGCTCGCCCTGGCCGGGAAGACATCGGAGGATGTGGAATCCCAGCTGGCGGACGGATCCTTCGGGATGGCCCGCGAAACAGCCCAGTTCATTCATTCCGCGCTGGTCTCCGGGTCCGGGGAGGGACTTGGCTTCGGGGCAGCCGTCGGGAAGGCTCTTGCCACGTCCCGCGCTCCCCACCGAGGTCGTTCCCTACTTGCCGGGGCGTGGAAACGGGGGGTCCCGGTGACCGTCCACGTCTGCATCGGCACGGACATCACGCACATGCACCCGGAGGCGGACGGCGCGTTGATGGGGGAGGCGTCGCTTCGGGATTTCCGTTCCTTCTGCGGACTGGTCGCACGCCTGCAGGGGGGGGTGTATCTGAACGTCGGGTCGGCCGTGGTCCTCCCGGAGGTCTTTCTCAAGGCCGTGTCGATCGTCCGGAACCTCGGGAAGCCCCTTTCCCGAATCACCACCGTGAACATGGATTTCCAGAAGCTGTACCGTCCGGATGTCAACGTCGTGCTGCGTCCCACCCGGAACGGCGGGAAAGGATTTCACCTGATCGGGCCCCACGAGATCCTCTTTCCCCTTCTCATGGCGGCGGTGACGGAACGAATCGGCTGATCAGAGGGAAATCTCTTCCCCCGGGGCGAGGACGACGACCCGTGTCCCGGGGGCGGTTTTTTTCATCTCCGCGACGAAACGGTCCGCATTCGGTTCCAGGATCGGAAACGTTCCGAAGTGCATCGGGATGACCGTCTTCGCCTTAAGCAGTTCCGCCGCCTTCGCCGCCTGCCGGTAATCCATCGTGAAGACCGAACCGATCGGCAGGAGTGCCACATCGATGGGATAGAGTTCGCCGAGGAGCGCCATGCCGGCGAAGATGCCCGTGTCCCCCGAGTGGTAAACGGTCAGGCCGGAGGGGGTCTGAATAACGTACCCCACGGGCGCGCCGAGCGTGCAGGAGTGTTTCGCCTCCGTCATGGTGAGCGAAAAGCCGTCGAGGACTACCGTGCCGCCAACGTTCATTCCGATCCCGCCGTGCAGAAGCTGGGACTCGGGGACCCCCTTCGCTTTCAGGTCGCCGATCAGCTCGAAAATCCCGACCACGAGGGCACCGGTCTGGCGGGCAAGCGTGGCGGCGTCGGCCGCGTGATCGAAGTGGTCGTGTGTGAGGAGCAGGAACTCCGCTTTCCTCACGTCCTCCGGCCCGGAGGGAGCGGTCGGGTTCCCCTGGAACCACGGGTCTATCAGGACGGTCTTTCCGGAGGGGTCCTGGAGGGAAAAACCGGAATGTCCGAACCAGCGGATCTTGACGCGTGGCATCGGGGGCCTCCTTTCCGAAGGTGGGCGAATCGGGTGTTTTTATCCCTTATACAGGGGGGCGCGTCGGGACGTAAAGGAAGAAATGACGCCTTTCCCTTCTTCCGCCGCCGTGTAAGATAAAACCTGAACGGCGCATCGCGCCGAAGGGGAGTCATGGCCGGATCCAAACGCCGGGGAAGAAACCCTCTGGTCCAGGTGGTGGTGCCCAACCGGGTCGACCTTGCGGGGGGAACACTCGACATTTTTCCGATCTATCTTCTCGTTCCGGGGGCGATGACGGTCAACGCGGCGATCTGTGTCGCCAGCGTCGTCTCGGTCCATCCCGTTCGGGGGGCCGCCCGCCTGGTTTCCGATCATTTCTCCCACCGGGCGGAAGCCCTTGACACGCACGGATTTTCGACGAGAGGGGCATTAGGACTGGTCGCCAGGGCCCTGCGGCACTTTCCGCCACAGACCGGGATCGAGCTCCGGTTCCGGAACGAGGCCCCCGTCGGTTCCGGGATCGGGGCGTCATCCGCCCTTCTGGTCGCCACCATGCTGGCGATGGGCTGCCACCTTGGAGGGCGGAGGAGCTGGAGGGAACTCGCGCGGGTGGCGATGGAGATCGAGGCCGCCCATCTCCGGAACCTCACCGGATCCCAGGACCACATCGCCGCCCTGCGCGGCGGAATCCAGGGTATCCGCTACCTGCCGGGGCGGACGGAGGCGGCGAGGATCGCACCGAAGAGCCCTGCAGGGCGGAAGCTCGAGGCGCACGGGTTCTTGGCAAGCACGGGGAAGTCCCACTTCTCCGCGGGGCTGAACTGGAGGATGATCCGGGGGGCGATCGACGGGAATCCCGAGGCCCTCCGGAAATTCCGCAATATCGGGCAGGCTGCGCGGGAGGCGTGGGAGGCCTTGTCCGCGGGGGAAATCGACAGGGTCGGGCGGGCCATCGCGCGGGAGTGGGGGATCCGAAGGACGATCGCGCAGGGCATCTCCTTGCGTGCGGTGGACGGGCTGTTTTCCTCGCCCGAATTCCGCAGGCGGGTGTCGGGGGCAAAGCTCTGCGGTGCCGGGGGGGGAGGGATGGTGTTCGGTCTGCTTCGCGAGCCGGAGGACCGGGAGGCGATGGAGGAGGTCCTCAAGCGCCGGGGCTTCTCCCCTTTTCCGTTCCGGATCTCCGCCGGGCCGCGCATAGCGCGCGCTGAGGGAATCCTTGCCCGCTGATCACTCTGCCGTCTGGGATGTCGTTATCGTCGGGGCGGGCCCCGCCGGACTTTTTGCCGCACGGGCGCTGGCCGGGAAGCTGCGCGTGCTCGTACTGGAGGAGAAGGGCCGCACCGGCGGGGCCGGAGCGATGACCGACGGCAAACTGAACCTCTCCCCCCGCATCGGTATCGACCTCTCCGAGCTGGGCATGTCGGAAGCCGACGCCGAAGAGCGGATCGCCGAGATCGACGAGGAGTTTCTTTCGCACGGGGCCGACCGCACCCTTTATGGAGTGGACGCCTTGCGGATCGGGGGGTGGCTGGACCGGGTCTCCTGGGTGCGGCACAGGACCGCCAAGGGGCTTTGGGACATCACTCTCCTTCCCGCGAAGCAGAGGCACATGGGGACCGATCTTGCCCATCGCGTCGTCGCCCGGATGACCGAGTCCCTCGCCGGGAAAGGGGTCGTCTTCTCGCTCCGGACGCGGATCACAGACATCCGGCTGCGTGACGACGGAACGTTCCTCGTGCAAAGCGCGAAGGGGGAATTCCTCTCCCGGTACGTATTGGCGGCCCCGGGCAGGGAGGGCGCCTACTGGTTCCGGGAGGTCGCCCGCGGGATCGGAGCAAGAACCCGGTACGGGGCCATCGACATCGGGTGCCGGGTCGAGGTGGCCCGCGCCGTGTATGAAGAGATTACGCAGGTCCTGTACGATCCCAAGTTCCTGTTCGTCACCCCGACCCACGGGGACCGGACACGGACCTTCTGCACCAACCCGGGCGGAAGGGTCCGGGTCGAAATGAGGAACGGGTACCGGCTGGTGAACGGGGATGCGCTGAAGAAGAAAAAGATGCCGAACAGCAATTTCGCGATTCTCAACACCGTCTCGATGACCGAACCGATCCAGGACACGACGGAGATGGGGCGGAAGGTGATGGAGTTCGCCAACTTCTGGGGCGGAGGAGACAGCCTCGTCGTCCAGCGGTGGGGGGACCTGACGGAAGGGAAACGCTCAAAGGCAGAGACGTTCCACTCGGCCGCTCTCGGCTACGACAAGATGACCCCGACCCTTCCCCTGGGGCCGGGCGTGACGCCGGGGGACATCTCCTATGCCTACCCCGGGCGCATCGTCGACAACCTGAGAGAGAGCCTGCTGCTTCTCGCACGCGTCATTCCGGGAGTAGCGCACCCTTCCACGACGGTATACGTGCCGGAGATCAAATTCTACGACACGAAGTATTCCACGGACAGCTATCTCGAGACGAATGTCCCGAACCTCTTCGTGGCCGGTGATGGCGTGGGAAAATCCCGGGGAATCGTCGGCGCCGCGCTCAACGGCATCCTCGCCGGGGAGGGGATTCTGCGGAAGGAGGGGAAAGGTTAGCCCGCATATCTCGTCAGCCTCCTACTGCGGCGGCGGATACGGGCATGCCTACTGCGTTGCGCTCCTTCGTGCTCCTCGACGTAGTGTCAACTACGTCTGCGGTGCCCGAAGTTCGCGCGCCTTGTATCCACGCCCGTCTCCACCCCCTCGCGACGGAGCCCGGTGAGATATGCGGGCTAGGGTTTTGGCGGGCCGGGAGGATCATCCCCCCACCACCAGGACGCCCGTTCCCTGGAGCCTGTCCGCCTTGAGCATCTGGAGAGCATGGTTGGCCTCCTTGAGGGGGAAGAGGGTGACCTTCGGGCGGAGGGGGATCTCCGCCGCCTCCTGTAGCAGGTCCTCCCCGTCCTGGCGCGTATTGGCCGTGACGCTTCGGAGGTTCTTTTCGTGGAACAGGCACTCCTCGTATTTCATCGCGGGGACGTCGCTCATGTGGATGCCCGCGAGCGACAGGGTCCCCCCCTTTTTCAGATATTTCAGCGCCCGCGGAACCAGTTCCCCCGCGGGGGCGAACAGGATGGCCGAATCGGCGTGCGTAGGCATCTCCTCCGGGTTTTCCCCCGCCCATAACGCCCCCATCCGTTTCGCGAGTGCCCGGTGCTCCTTCCCGCGAGTGCACACGAAGACGGAACACCCCCGGTGCAGCGCGAGCTGGATCACGATATGGGCGGACGACCCGAAGCCGTAAATCGCCAGCGTTCCCCCGCGGGGGAGGTCGGCCCTTTGCAGGGCGCGGAACCCGATGATCCCCGCGCATAAGAGCGGGGCGGCATCGGCATCCCGGAAGGCGGAGGGGAGGGGATAAGCGAACATCTCCGGCACGACCGCGTACTCGGCGAATCCTCCGTCGCGGTGGTACCCCGTGAACCACGGCCGGTCGCACAGGTTTTCCCTGCCCGCGGCGCAGTAGGGGCATTCCCCGCAAGTTCTCGCAAGCCACGCGATTCCTACACGGCTTCCGCGGGGAAACCGGCCCGCCCCGTCCCCGCAAGCGTCCACCGTCCCTACAATCTGATGGCCCGGAATTACGGGGGACCGGAGGGGGGGGAGATCTCCCTCGATGATGTGCAGGTCCGTCCGGCAGATCCCGCACGCGGAAATCCTCACCCGGATCTCGCCGGCCCCGGGAGATGGGTCCGGAAGATCCGCCATGAGGAGGGGAGAGGTCTCGATCGGCCCTCTCTCCCTCAGCAACATCGCTTTCACGGGCGGAAATCCCCGGGGTTGAGGATATGGTACCCCGCCTCCTGGAGAGCCTTCCGGATCGGCCCCACGTTGAGGGTGGCAATACGGAAGAAGACGGCACGCTTGTCCGGCTCGATGTGGCCGGTGGTCAGGATACTCGTGATATTCACGTGGAAGGATTTGATGATGGTCATGACCCCGACAAGGGAGCCCGGGATATCGGGGACCACGACTTCCAGGCGGCTGCTGATCTCGCCTATCCCCAGCGCCTCGATGAACGCCTTGAGGACGTCCGTTCTCGTGATGATCCCGGCCACCCTGCCCTCGTCGTCCAGCACGGGGAGAGAGTTGACCCGGAAATCATGCAGCAGTGTGATCGCATCCTCGAGGGAATCGTTGACCGTGGCGGTGATCACCTTACGGGTCATGACCTTTTCCACGAAGGTGCTCGCCAGCATCTTCTCCATCTCCTTCTCCGAAGAGCCGGGGAGGAGCCTCACCGGAAGCATGGCTTCCCGGATGTCACGGTCCGACAAGACGCCGACGAGCTTGTTGTCCTCGGCGGTAACCGGAAGCTGGCGAACATTCTGCCCCCGCATCAGGCGTCGAGCATCCTGCAGGGAAGCAGACGGGGAAATCGCGACGACGTTGCGTTGCATCCTTCGGGTTACGAACATGGAACACTCCTCCGTATCGCCGGGGTCAGTTCTTCTGGAGCTCCCGGATGTGGATTTCGGTGCAGCGCGCGAGGGACTCCTTTTCGTAACCGCCCTCCAGAACCGAGACGATCTTTCCTCCACAGTACCGGTTCGCCAGCGCGACGGTGAACTCCGAAAGGAATCGGTATCCCTCTTCCGTGAGCTGCATGTCGGCCAGCGGGTCGTCGTGGTGCGCGTCGAAACCGGCGGACAGGACAAGGAATTCGGGGCGGAATCTTTCCGCTGCGGGCGCGAGCAGCTGCTCGAAGACCAGCCGGTACTCGTCGTCCCCCGCGCCGGGTGGCATCGGGGAGTTCAGGGTCGTTCCCTCTCCGGCCCCGCCTCCCGTCTCCCACCGTCGCCCCGTCCCGGGGTACAGGAACGCGGGGTTCTCGTGGATGCTGAAGTAGAACACCGACGGGTCCTCCCAGAAGATGCTCTGCGTGCCGTTCCCGTGATGGACGTCCCAATCGATGATCATCACCCGGGAGATGCCGTGCAACGCCTGGAGGGATCGGGCGGCGATCGCTGCGTTGTTCAGGAGACAGAATCCCATTCCCTTGGCGCGTGAGGCGTGGTGCCCCGGCGGGCGCAAGGTGCAGAATGCCCTGTCCGCCTTCCCCGTAGCGACGGCCTCCGCTCCCGCGATGGCCCCCCCCGCCGAAAGGAGGGCGATCAGGTAGGAGTTCCTGTTCAGGTACGTGTCCTCGGAGTCGAGAGTGAGGTCCCCCCGGCGGCAGGCAGACTCCAGCGTTCGCAGGTAGTCGGGGTCGTGTACGCGGAGTATGTCGCCGTTGTCCGGATAGTCCGGGGTAACCGGCACCAACGTCTCGAAAAGTCCCACGTCCTCAAGACGCTTGTTGATTGCGGTCAGGCGGTCCGGTGATTCCGGATGCTCGAAAGGAGAGGCATGGAGCAGATAGTCCGGATGGTAGACATACGCGACGTTTTTCATCGGAACCCTGAGGCAGAATTTTATCACATCGGATATATTAGTACTATGTGGACTCCCATGGGCTGGGCGTTGGCTGCGGTACTGCTGGCTGCAGCGGGGGCTGCGATGACCGCGCTTCGTTCCTCCCTTCTGATTGTCGGTGAGGAGGGGCTGGCGGAAGACGTATCGGCGGGAGAGACACTTGCCCCCGATCTGCTCTCCGCCGTTCGCGACCCCCGGGTACGTCACCCCTTCTCCCTCTGGGTCGCGGCGTCGGTCTGCAAGGCTCTTGCGGGACTTTGCGCGGGCGGGGCGGCCCTTTCCCTTTTCAGCCACTTGCGTGGCTGGGCGGGGGGCGCATCGGCTGCCGGTTGGGTCCTTTTCTTCCTGCTCATGCTCTTCTGGCTGGAGAACCTCTCCACACGGGGTGCGATGTCCCACCCGCGACGATTGCTGCGGCGCGGAGGAAAGGCGTCCCTGCACTTGCTGCGCGGGGCAGCCGGTCCCGCCAGGCTTCTGGACCGTCTTGGCAGATGGCTGTTCGGGGAGGGGTATGTCCCCGAGGCCCTCATGGACATACGTTTCGGGTCGGAGGAAGGGATTCTCGACGTGATCGAGGAGGGGGCGGAGCACGGCACGATCGATCCCACGGAGGAGAGGATGATCGAGGGGGTCCTGCGATTCGGAGAGACGGTGGTGAACGAGGTGATGACCCCCTGGTCCGAGGTCGTGTGCCTGCGAAAGGGAACGGCGTACGCGGATGCGGCGGCCACCGTCGGGAACAGCGGCTTCTCGAGGTATCCCGTGCTGAGCCGGGACGGGGAGGACATCGCGGGAATCTTTCCCTCCCGGAGCTTCCTCCGGCCGGGGGGGGACGAGAAATGGGAGCAGTTCATCGAAAAACCCGTTTACGTGCCCGAATCGATGCGGGTGTCGGATCTGTTCCGCCAGTTCCAGAGGACGAGAGTCCACCTGGCCGTCGCCATCGACGAGCACGGCAAGCTTTGCGGCATCATCACGATCCACGATCTCCTCGAGGAGATCGTGGGAAGGCTGGCGGGGGGATCGGATTTTCCCGAGGTGCCGGAGTGGGAGAAGGACGGGGCGCTGTCGGTTCCTGCGGCGACTCCGGTCCGGGTCCTCCGCGACGAGTACGGAATCGACATCCCCCTGGGTGATACCTACGAGACCGCGGGGGGGTTCGCGCTGGACTGCCTCCAGGGAGTCCCGGAGGGGGTGGTGACATTTCTCGCCTACGGGTACCGGGTAACGGTTGCCGAAACCGAGCAGTTCCGGATCAAGCGTCTTCGAATCGAGAAAACGGGACCTACCGGAACTCCGTAACCTCCTCCGGTGGTCTCCGGGGGGGTTTCGGGGGCGGCGAATCCGGGTTTCCCAAGGCGATCACCGCGAGAAGTTCCTCGGGTGGGCGGAGGGAGAGGGCGGATTCGAGTTCGGATTTGGCCACGAGGGGACCGGTCATCCAGCACGCGCCATACCCAAGGGAATGGGCCGCAAGGAGAAACTGGGTGATGGCCGAGGCGACGCTCTGCAGGCCCGCGTTCACTTGGTAGCGCCGCATCCTGTGCCTCTCCGGGTCTTTCTCCCGCAGTTGCCGGTCTGTCGCCGATTCGTACGGTTTCCCGATGACACAGACCGCGGCGGGCGCCGCGGCGAAAAGGTTGTGGTAGTTGATCTTGTCCGGGGCGATCTCCTTCCCCGTGATAAGGGAAAGGATCTCGTCCACGATCCCCTTCATCCGGGAGAGAAGGGCGGCGTCCTCCACGACGAGGAACCGGACGTTCTGGGCGTTTCCGGCGGTCGGTGCCCAGGTGGCCGCCTCGACCATCCTGAGAATCTTTGCCCGCGGAACCGGATCCTTGCGAAATTTTCGGATGCTTTGCCGTCCCTTCATGGCACTGAAAACGTCCATCCTCATACTCCTCCTCACGGAATGTTTGCGGACCGGTCGGGTGATCCTCGGCGGCCGGTACGTCGCCCTCTCAGGGGATTACAAGCAACAGTTCGGTCACCCGGGTTCCGCTTCCCGCGTCCGCGTATACCCGTTCCCGGGGCAGGGAGTGGGTCTTGGTCAAAAGGGTCCGGATCTCTTCGGCCTTCGACTTTTCCCCTGCCGTGACGATGATCGCCGCCGCGGGAAACTCCGTTGCCGTATTTCCCAGTTCCTGGACCACTTTCTTCCCCGCGCTGCTCACGCTCGATTTCCCCTTCCGGAACAGAACCGTGTCTGGCACCCGAACGACCATGGCGGGGCCTACCCGCGCCGACTCGATCCGGGAGGAAATGCCGGAAAACGTCTTAGCGAGCTCTGCGAACCGGAGGTCCCGGCGCCTTGCCTCCTGGAGGCGCTCCTCCTTGATGCGTTCGATCCGGCCAAGCAGGATGTCCCGTTCCCGCCGTAGGGTCTCCCCGTCGGCGGTTTCCGTAACGCGTTTTTCCAAGGCGGATATTGTATCCTGCCGCTCGATGGCCTCCTTCTGCAGTCTTTCCCTTTCCATGTCGCATTGCTGGGCCGTTGCGCCCAGTTCCTGGATCCTCTTGCCGGTCGCCTTCTCCTTTTCGAGCAGTTCCGATATAAGCTCTTCCCGTGTGATTCGGGTCCCCTCGTATTTCCCGGCTACCGAGGCGAGCTTCTCCTTGACGTTTCCGAGATCCTCCTCGATTTCCCGGTTCTGCGACGAGAGGGCCGTGTTTCTCTTTTCCTCATCGGAGAGCTGTTTCCGGGTCGCCTCGTACCTCGCCTCGAGGGAGTTCTTCTCCTTGCTGGCGGAGGCCAGAGCATCCCGTAGCGAGTCGGCTTCCCTCGTCTTGGCTTCGTACTTGGATGTGGTGACGACGCAACCACCTGTCCCCAGAGTGAATGCCACGAGGGGGACAACCATCCAGAATCCCTTTATCCGCAACCCTTTTCCCCGGTAAGGCCTGTTTGTCCAAGACATGAATCATTTTACTTTCCCCCCCCTTTTTTATAAAGTTCTAAATAAACCGGTCTCCCCGAACTACCCGGGGCGGTTTGCGGAAAGGCGGGCCGACGTGCGTGGTTCCCAGACCGAGCTCCTCGACACATTTTTCAAGCTTGGCTATCTGTCCCCCGAATCGCTGAATACACTCAAGACAAGCGGCACGAGGAAAGGGGTACCGGCGCTGGAAGCGGCTCTCGTTTCCGGCATCCTTGATCCCGCCGCAAGGGGGTGGGTCCTCGCGAATTCGCTGGGCATACCGTTCCTCGAAGTCGATCCGGATGCGTTGCCGCTTTCCCTCGGCGATATCCTTCCCGAGGCGGTAGCACGCGAGAACATGGCGGTTCCCGTGTTCCGGGAAGACGAACGGATCACGCTCGCGGTAGCCGACCCGTTTCGCCGGGAGGCGTTCTCCCGGATCGAGGAAATGACGGGACTGGTCGTAAGGCTTGTCGTCTGTCCGGTCCGCTCGATCACACGCATCCTCGAACGTTTCTACCCCGAGGCTCTTCCGCTTTCCCTCGAGGAGGTGTCCGGAGGAGCGATCGACCGGCAGGAAGCCCAGGAGTGGCTTGCCCGGGGCCGGGTCAGGCGGCTGGCGGAGAAGATCCTCCTTCATGCCGTCAAGACCGGGATTTCCACTGTCCGGATATCCCCATCCGGCCGGAGCGTTGCGGTCCATGGGGACTCGGGGAGCCGGAAATCGCTCCTTCTCTCCTTTCCGCTGCGCTTCCGTGAGGCTCTCGTAAGCTCCTTCCTGGAACTGGCGGGGGTTTCCGGAAGCCGTGAGTCCGTGCTGGAAACCACATTCCAGTTGGAAACGGCCACCGGGATCCGTGCCTTCCGGATCAGTTTTCTACGGGGCCTCTCCGGGGTCGAGGCGATCGTGAAGGTTCTGCCGGATCTCCGCTCGGCCATCTCGCTGGATTCCATCGGGTTTCTCCCGGATCAGATCGAGGTCACCCGACGTTTTCTTTCGATGCGGGACGGTCTGTGCCTCGTTTCCTCCCCCGGAACCGAGGGTGTGGCGACCACGATCTTTGCGATGCTCAGGGAATCGTACCGGGCGGGAAGTCGCGTCGTCACCGTCGAGGAGATCCACCGTTTTCGGAACGACGGGTACCTCCAGCTGGAACGAACGGAGGTCGAGAAGCGATTCGGGGGGAAGTGGGCGCGCCTTGCCGAGACGCTCGCGCCCGATGCCCTGATGATCGAGTCCGTCACCGGGCCGAATGAGCTTCTTGATCTGGTCCACATCGCCAGAAGAGGCGTGCCCGTGTTTTGCGGTGTGCAGGGGATAAATCTCGTCCAAACGCTCCAGTCCCTGTTCTCCCTGGAGATCGATCCGTTTTTCCTTGTGCGCGTTATGCGGCTCGTAATGCACCAGCGCCTTGTCAACCTTCTTTGCCCCGATTGCCGCCGGGCCGTGCCGGCCGTACCCTCGTTTCAACTCGCGGGGGAGAGTCACCGGGAAAGGCTCCGGACGATGGTCCGGGAGGTCACATTCTACGTTCCGGGCGGATGTTCCCGTTGCCACGAAACGGGGTTTTCCGGGAAAATGGCCCTGTTCGATCTGCTCCCGTTTACCCCCGGCGTCCAGAACGAAATCCTTTCCGATACGCCTGTGGAGGAGAGGCTTGCGCGAATCGTCGAGGAGAATTCGCAGCCTGTTTTCTCCTCGGTGGAGGATCTGTTGCGGCGGGGGATGGTACCATTTGACGATGTCCTGCCGTTTTTCCGATAGGGGCCCAAAGGAGACTGCGATGAGAAGTGCGACTGTCCCGGCCTGCTCGGGCGCCGGGGGGGGGGCATGAAAGAACGGACGCTGAACCGGATGTTTCTGAACCGGATCGAGGAAGGGGGGAATTCCGTCCGGTATCTCGTCCCGCACGAAGGGAAGTGGGATCCGATGACCTACCGGGAGGTCGGATCCGCAGTGCGGGAGATGGCGAGCGGGCTGATGGCCCTGGGTCTTTCCCGGGGCGACAAGGTGGCGATCATTTCCGCCACAAAGATCGAGTGGTGTCTTGCCGACATCGCCGGTATCCTCGGAGGGTTCGTCACGGTTCCGGTGTACCCGTCCAGCCTGCCCGACCAGGTCGAGTATATTCTGGCGAACTCGCAGTCCCGGGTCGTATTCGTCGAGGACGAAATACAGGGGAACAAAGTGGCGGGTATCCGCAAGAACCTTCCGTCGCTTGCCACGGTGGTCATGTTTTCCGGAGATTCGCAGGGCAAGGAGGGGACGA
>JBAVJZ010000061.1:0-20514 GCA_049688015.1 Candidatus Deferrimicrobiaceae bacterium
GTTGATGGCGCTTCCTTCGCGTTGACCGCTTCCCGGGGCAGGAAATATAATGACACATTGTTTGGGGGGACCATGACGGCGAAGGGAAAGGAACCCACATTCGAGGAAGCCCTGAAGAGCCTGGAAAGCATCGTCGCGAAGCTCGAGTCGGGGGAGACAAAGCTCGAGGATTCGATCCGTCTCTTCGAGGAGGGAATGCGGCTGTCCGCATTCTGCCAGAAGCGACTGGATGACGCCGACAGGAAGATCGAGATTCTCCTGCGAAAACCGGGTGGCCTCGTCGCCGTGACGGAAGACGAGTCCGACGTTCTCCGGGATGAGGAGTGACGTGCCGGCGGTCGGGGGCGTCTCGGGCACGGCCGAGTTCGCCCGGTTTCGGGCCCTCGTCGAGGAAGGCATGCTCCGGTTCCTCTCCGAGGAGGTGTGCCCCATTCCGCCTCCTCTGAGGGACGCCATGGAATACGCGTTGACCTCGAAAGGGAAGAGGATCCGGCCGGTAATGCTCCTTTCGGCGGGGGCCGCCGTGGGGGGAAAGGAGATGGATCTGCTCCCGTTTGCGTGCGCGGTGGAGTACGTCCACACCTACTCGCTGATCCACGACGATCTGCCGGCGATGGACGACGACGATTTCCGCCGGGGCCGTCCGACCTGCCACAAGGTCTTCGGGGAAGCGGCGGCCATCCTGGCGGGCGACGCTCTCCTTACCGAGGCGTTCCGGGTCATGGGAGAATCCCCGCTGGCCGATCAAGACCCGGTGAGGGCGATCCGGGCATCGACGCTCCTTGCCCGCGCAGCGGGCGCTTCGGGAATGGCGGGTGGTCAGATGATGGACCTTTCCCCCCCGGCGGGAAAGGGACCCGAAACGGCCAGGGCGTCCGAAATCGAGGAGATCGAACTGAAAAAGACGGCGGCCCTTCTCTCCGCCTCGGCAGCGATGGGAGGCATCCTCGGCGGGGGAGACGGGGAACAGGTGGACAGCCTGTCCCGCTACGGGAGAGCGCTGGGTCTTCTGTTCCAGATCACGGATGATATCCTGGACGAGACGGGAAGCTTCGAGGAGATGGGGAAGGCGGTTGCCAAGGACAGGGCGCGGGGGAAGCGGACCTATCCGGCTGCCCGGGGATTGGCGGCCGCCACCGAACGGGCGGAGTTCCTCCGCGGGGAAGCGCTCCAGGCTCTTTCGCCGTTCGGCAGCGAGGCGGATACCCTTCGGGATATCGTCCGGCTCGTGGCCACGAGGAGATCGTGAGGTGACGATGCAGGAACATCTATCGGCGATCCAGTCCCCGCAGGACCTGAAGAAAGTCCCGAAGGACAGACTTCCCGAGGTCGCCAGGGAAATTCGCGATACGATCGTCAACAGCGTCGCCCGGACCGGAGGGCACCTCGCCTCGAGCCTTGGCGTCGTCGAGCTGACGATCGCGCTCCATTATGTCTTCTCATGCCCCGACGACCGGATCGTCTGGGACGTCGGCCATCAGGCGTACGCCCACAAGATCCTCACGGGGAGGAGGGATCTCTTTCCCACGCTGCGCACCTACGGCGGGATTTCCGGATTCCCGCGCATTGCGGAGAGTCCGTGCGACGTTTTCGGGACAGGACATTCCGGCACCTCCATCTCCGCCGCGCTCGGCCTGGCGGTGGCGAGGGATCTGAAGAAGGAGGACCACAAGGTCATCGCGGTGATCGGGGACGGGTCGCTCTCTTCCGGCCTCTCGTTCGAGGGGTTGAACCAGGCGGGGCACCAGAAACGGGATCTCATCGTGATCCTGAACGACAACGAGTGGTCCATCTCCCAGAACGTCGGGGCGCTTTCGGGCTACCTCAACAGGTTGATGACGGGCAGGTTCTACACATCCTTCCGAAGACGCGTCGAGGCCTTGCTCAAATCGATGCCCCACGGGAAGCTTCTCGCGAAGATAGGGAAGCGGGCCGAGGAGCTCACGAAGGGGTTCATCGTCCCGGGTCTGCTTTTCGAGGAACTGGGAATCACCTACGTCGGCCCCATCTCCGGCCACAACATCGACGATCTAGTGGGGACCTTCCAGAACCTGGAAAACCTCGAGGGGCCGGTTCTCGTCCACGTGGTGACCTCGAAAGGGAAAGGGTATCCGCCGGCGGAAAAGAACCCCGAAAGGTTTCACGGCATGGGAAGGTTCGACCCCGTGACGGGGAACGGGGAGGGCACGGGAACTCTTCCCTCGTACACGGATGTCTTCGAATCCGCGATCCTGGGGATCGGCAGGGAGAACCCCGACGTGGTGGCGATCACCGCGGCCATGTGCGGAGGTACGGGCCTGGTCAAGTTCCGCGAGGCTTTTCCGGACAGGTTTTTCGACGTCGGCATCGCGGAGTCGCACGCGGTCACTTTTGCCGCGGGCCTTGCCCGGGAGGGGAAGATCCCCGTGGTGGCGGTCTACTCCACGTTCCTCCAGCGTGCGTACGACCAGATCGTCCACGACGTCTGCCTGCAGAACCTTCCCGTCGTATTCGCCGTCGACCGGAGCGGAATCGTCGGCGCGGACGGGGCGACGCACCAGGGTCTGTTCGACCTTGCGTACCTGCGCCACATCCCGAACATGTCGCTGATGGCGCCGAGGGACGAGGCGGAACTGGTCCGGATGCTCCGGACCGCCGTCCATGCCGGAAGACCGGCCGCTATCCGCTACCCGCGGGGAACCGCCATGGGGGTCGACATTCCCGCGGACCCGGAACCCGTTCCCTGGGGCAGGGGGGAGCTGCTTTCCGTCGGGAAGGATATTCTCATCGTCGCCATCGGGGCTACCGTGGCGACGTCGCTCTACGCAGCCGAGGAACTCCGGAGGCGGGGAATCTCGGCCGCCGTGGTAGATGCCCGTTTCGTCAAGCCCATGGACGCCGGGCTCATCGTCCCTCTCGTCCAGCGCATCGGCCGGGTGCTGACAGTCGAGGAAAACGTACTCGCGGGGGGATTCGGGAGCGCCGTCCTCGAAATGCTCGAGGAGCACGACGTGCACCCCCAGGTGTTCCGACGAATCGGAGTGCGGGATGCCTTCGTGGAGCACGGTTCGCAAGCCGAGCTGCGCGAGGCGCACGGCCTGACCGATGACGCGGTGATCGCGGAGGCGGCCCGTCTCTGTTCCCAGGGCCGGCACCTCCTCCCCTCGCTGTTCAACGGCATCCGGTCCCGGATCGAAAAGATTGTCTGATCCCGCGTCCGGGAAGAGCTGCTCCTCCCCCGGCGGAAAAAAGGGGAGGAGTCGATTGGACGCGGAGCTGGTGACCAGAGGTCTTTCGAAGACCCGGGCGAAAGCGCAGGGCCTGATTCTTGCCGGCCGCGTTCTCCTCGCGGGCAAGGTCGTTACGAAATGCGGAAGCCTTGTGGGATCCGACCAGGAGATTTCGGTTTCCCCGTCGCCTCGCCCGTTCGTTTCGCGGGGAGGGGATAAGCTCGCCGGGGCGCTTACGGATCTGGGAGTGTCCGTCTCGGGAGCCGTGGCGATGGACGTGGGGGCTTCTACCGGGGGTTTCACGGACTGTCTTCTGCAACGGGGCGCATCGCAGGTCTATGCGGTCGACGTGGGGGAGTCCCTTCTGGACGACTCTCTCCGCCGCGACCCGAGAGTCGTCGTAAGGGAGAGGGTAAATTTCCGGTACGCTCCCCCCGACCTTCTCCCGCGGAAGGTATCCCTTGCCACGGTGGACGTCTCCTTCATCTCGCTCCGGCATATTCTGCTTCCCCTGCGCGCCTTCCTGCTTCCCGGCGCCTGCGTGCTTGCCCTGGTCAAACCCCAGTTCGAGGCGGGCAAAGGATCGGTAGGCAAGGGCGGGGTGGTGCGGGACGAGGAGGAGAGGCGGCGGACGGTGCGCGACATCGGCGAGTTCGCCCGGGACGCCGGGTTTTCCGTTGCGGGAGAGGCGGAAAGCCGGGTGAAGGGCCCCAAGGGGAACCGCGAGGTATTTCTCCTGCTCAAGTGGCCCGGCGTACCCTAATCGTCCTTCCTGTGGGCAACCCGGAATCCCACGCCCACACGCCATCTGGTCTCGCAACGCGAACCATTTCCCGTCCCCCCGGGAAACCCCGCGGGAAGAATCCGCTTGACTCTCATGAAAATGGCATGTAATTTTTGTCATAAGGAGTGATATTTAGTATAAATGATGTATAATTTTGTGTCCCCCCGGTGGGGCGCGAGGCGAGGTGAAGAATGAAACGATGGGGCACGAGGGTTTCGGTTCTGGCGGTCCTATGCACGATCCTGTTCTTTCCGTTTGCGGTTTCCGCGCAGGAGAGCCTGGGCGTGGCGCAACCGGCGGAATACCCCGAAGGGCTCGTCCACGCCGTCGTCAAGGGGGACACGCTCTGGGACCTCTCCGCGAAATATCTCGGGTCTCCCTGGCTGTGGCCCGACCTCTGGGAGCGCAACCGGTTTATCACGAACCCCCATTACATCTATCCCGGGATCAACGTCGTGGTGTTTCCCCCTCCTCCCCGGGAGTACGGGTGGGAGGTGAAGAAATCCGCCCCTGCGCCGGAAGGGGAACCTGCCGTGGCGGCGCCGGAGGGCACGGTCCCGCCTGCCGCAGCACCCACTGCGGAGGCGCCGACGGCTATGGCCGCTCTTAATATCCCTCCGGAGGAATTTGTGCGTGCCGGGGAGTTTACGAAAGATCGTCCGATGGGGATCGGCAGGATTGCGGGTGGATGGGAGGACAAGGATGCCTTTTCGGAGGCGGACAAGGTATACCTCTCTCTCGACAAGGAGATTCCGGAAGACCAGATTCTCGGGGTGTACCGGGTACGCGGACCGGTCAAATCCCATACCGCAAGACCGGTTTCCGGATACGTCCGGTTCCTGGTGGGGGTCGTGCAAGTGACGGGAAAGAAGGAAGGCCATGTCACCGCGGTCGTCCGGAAGTCGTTTTCGGACCTGACTCGCGAGGACTTGATCCGCGAGGAAATCCCGTCCTACTCCCCGGTGTATCCGAAGGACGGGAAAAGCGGCGTAGAGGCATTCGTCATCACCGGGAGGGAACCGAAGGTTGCGCTGTCGACGAACGACTTCGTCTATCTCGATCAGGGGACCGATGCCGGCGTGGCCGTAGGCGATGTCTACCGCATTTATGACACGCGGGGCGGCACGACCTGGTACGGAAGGGATGAGATCGCGAAGGTGCACATTCCGGTGGGTATGGTAGTGATCGTCCGGGTCCTGCCGGGGTCGGCCACTGCGTACGTGACGCAATCCACCCAGGACATTTCGGTGGGTGCGATCGCGCAGCCGGCATCCGCTGAAGCCCGGTGAGGGACGTTTTCTCGTAAGGCGCGGCACGTGTCTTGATGGGGCGGGGGGAAACCGAAGAAAGGGCCCCCCCGCAACATGACGCGTGAGCAGTCGTCCGCCGACATACTCCTTCGCTTCTCCCTTGTGGAAGGGTTCAACGCCCGTCACCTGTCCCGGCTTGGGGAGCTCCGGGACCGTCTGTCCTCATTCGCGGACGGGATTTCCCGTCGGGGGGTTTCCCTCCTTCACCAGGGTATCGAGGCGGCAACCTCCCGGGAGGCCGGCAGGAAGGCGGAGGAGGTGCGGGAAGCATGCGCACGGATCGGCGCCCGAATCGTGACCCTCGGCTCCGAGGAATACCCGGCCTTGCTGTCATCCATCCCGGACGCGCCACTGGTCCTGTACTGGCGGGGATCCCTTCCAACCGGCGGGAATCCTGTAGCGATCGTCGGGAGCCGGGCGCCCACCGACTCCGGGAAGGAGTTCGCACGCGGTCTTTCGGCCGACCTTGCGCTTCAGGGTGTCACCGTGGTAAGCGGGATGGCTCGCGGAATCGACGCCTCGGCTCATGAGGGGGCGCTTGCGGCCGGGGGGGAGACTGTCGCCGTCCTTGGATGCGGCGTGGATATTCTGTACCCCCCCGAGGCCGGGCGGCTGAGGGAAACCATACTCGGCCGGGGGGCGGTCGTATCCGAATTTCCTCCCGGAGCCTTGCCCCTGCCTCGCCGGTTCCCGGCGAGGAACCGGCTCATCAGCGGGATGGCGAGGGCGGTAGTGGTGGCGGAGGCGCCGGCGAGAAGCGGAGCGCTCATTACCGCGCGGTTCGCCCTCGAACAGGGAAGGGAGGTCATGGCCGTCCCGGGTAGTCCCGCATTTCCCCACACGGAGGGAAGCAACCGCCTCCTGCAGGAGGGGGCCGCAATCGTAACCGGGGCGCCGGATGTGCTGCAGGCCCTTGGCTGGGGGGGAGGAGGGGGCCTCCCCGATACGGTAGGCGGGAAGGAAAAAGCAAGGGATGATCTCGAGCGACGCATCCTCGGATTTCTCTCCTCGGAGCGGCACATGAACGAAATTGCCGTTTCCCTCGACGTCCCCGTGCCGGAACTGCTTTCCCGTCTCCTCGATATGGAGTTCAGAAAATTGCTTGAAAGGCGGAGGGGGGACTATTATAAACAGATGTCGAAATCGGGAAGGCCCGCGCACGATCGCGTGTAGGGGGTCTGCCCAGGAGGAAGAATGGCCAAGTCGCTCATCATCGTCGAATCCCCGGCGAAAGCCAGGACGATAAAAAAGATTCTCGGGAGGGGGTACCAGGTCCTGCCGTCCATGGGGCACGTGAAGGACCTCCCGAAAAGCCGGCTGGGGGTGGACGTCGAAAAGGGATTTGCTCCCCACTACATCGTCATCAGGGACCGGAAAAAGGTCCTTTCCGAGATTCTGGACGCATCCCGCTCGGTGAAGACGGTCTATCTCGCTCCCGACCCGGATCGGGAGGGGGAGGCGATCGCCTGGCACATCGCCGAAGCGATCCGTGCCGGAGAAGCCCGACGGCGGAAAGGGAAGAAGGCGGAGGCGGCCGTTCCCCCCGTCGAGGTCCGGCGAGTTCTCTTTCACGAGATCACGAAAAATGGCGTCACTCAGGGGATGGCGACCCCCCTTCCCCTCGACAAAAACAAGTTCGACTCCCAGCAGGCCCGGCGCATCCTCGATCGGATCGTGGGCTACTCCTTAAGTCCCCTTCTCTGGAAGAAGGTCCGGCGCGGGCTCTCGGCAGGGAGGGTCCAGTCCGTCGCCGTAAAGATCATTTCGACCAGGGAGAAGGAGATCGCCTCCTTTATTCCCGAGGAATACTGGTCGCTCACCGCCCGCTTCGCGGGGAGCGTTCCCCCCGAATTCACCGCGAAACTCACGGAGGCGGGGGGAGAGAAGGTGCGGCCCCGGACCGGGGAGGAGACCCTGGCCCTCCACAAGGCGGTCGAGAACGGACCGTTCCGGGTCCAGGAGATCAGGAAGAAGATGCGGCGTCGCTCCCCGCCTCCCCCGTTCACCACATCCAAGCTCCAGCAGGAGGGGTCGAAGAAGCTTCGCATGCCTTCCTACCGGACGATGATGGTCGCCCAGTCGCTCTACGAGGGAGTCGACGTCCCCGGCGCGGGGCTCGTGGGCCTCATCACGTACATGCGGACGGACTCCGTACGGGTGGCGACCGAGGCGGTGAGCGCCGCGCGCGACTATATCCTGGCGGCGCACGGCGAGGCTTTTCTGCCACCATCCCCCCACACGTACCGGAACCGGCGATCCGCGCAGGACGCCCACGAAGCGATTCGCCCGACCTCGATGGAATACCCGCCGGCTGCGGTCAAGCCGATCCTGAGCCGCGACCAGCACCGGTTGTACGAACTGATCTGGAACCGTTTCGTCGCCTCCCAGATGGCAGCCGCGGAGTTCGAACAGACCACCATCGACATCCTCTGCGAACCCGCCGATTCCCCGTCCGGGGGGTATCTGTTCCGTTCGACGGGATCCATTCCCCGGTTCCTGGGATACCTCGAACTCTACGAAGAGGGGAACGGTCCACAGACCGACCCGGTGGCCGGGGGCCAGGAGGAGGAAAAGGACGGGGAAAAGGGAGAGGGGAACATCCTGCCGGACCTTTCGGAAGGGGAGCTCCTTGCGCTACGGGAGCTTGTGGACGCGCAGCACTTCACCCAGCCGCCTCCCCGGTTTACCGAGAGCTCCCTCATCAAGGAACTGGAGGAGCAGGGAATCGGGCGGCCCTCCACGTACGCTTCGATCGTGAAGACGATCCGGGACCGCGGGTACGTCCGGATGGAAGAAAGGAAGTTCTTCCCCACGGAGCTCGGGCAGATCGTCACGGACCTCCTCGAGGAGAGTTTCCCGAACGTGATGGATGTTGCCTTCACCGCCAAGCTGGAAGGGGAACTCGACCAGATCGAGGACGGGGAACTCGAGATGGGGAGGGCGCTCGACGATTTCTACCAGCCGTTTTCGGAGGAACTCGAACGGGCGAAGAGCGCGATGCCCGAACTCAAGGACGAGCTCATCGCGACGGGGATCCCCTGCCCGTCCTGCGGGGGGGAGATGGTGATCCGTTTCGGGAGGTCGGGGAAGTTCCTCGCGTGCCGGAACTACCCGGAGTGCCGTCATACGGCGAACTTCCGGGAGACGCCCGAGGGGCGTGTGGAACTCGCCCCGGACGAGGAAGCGGGCGTAACGTGCGACAAGTGCGGCAAGCCCATGATCGTGCGCCGCTGGAAGGGTTCCCGTTACATCGCCTGTTCCGGCTACCCCGAGTGCCGTGCCAGCCGCCCGTACGGGATCGGAGTGAAATGTCCCGAGTGCGGGGAGGGGGAGATGGTCGAGCGGGCCTCCCGGGCGGGGAAGATGTTCTACAGCTGTTCGCGCTATCCCGATTGCCGGTTTGCCTCCTGGAGCCTGCCGGTTGCGGGTCCCTGCCCCGTCTGCGGGTATCCCGTGATGACGGAGAAGACCCGGAAAGACGGGAAGACCCAGATCGTATGTCTTCGCAAGGGGTGCAAGGGGAAGAAGGAGGAAGAACCGGTCGCCGGAACGGGGTAATTCTCCAGGGATGCCCTGCGACGCGCCAAGGAGCGGGAAGTGAAGGAATACATTCTCGTAGTAGACGACGAGCAGAGTCTGCGGCAGTTCCTCGAGATCTTTCTCGGGAAGGAAGGATACCGCGTTGACACGGCTGCTTCCCTGGAAGAGGCGAAAAAGGCCATCGGGCAAAACGTCTACGACCTTGTCCTGACCGACCTGCGGATGACCGGGGAAGACGACGGCCTGAAGGTCCTCCGTGCGGCGATCCAGAAGAATCCGTCCACCGAGGTGGTGGTGATGACCGCCTACGCGGAACACAAGTCGGCGGTCGAGGCGATGAAGCTCGGTGCCTACGATTACGTCGACAAGGAGGCGCTCAACCTCGGGGCAGACACCATCACCAAGCCGTTCGACCTCGGCCAGATGCGCGACTTCATCCGAAAGGCGATTGCCCGCAAGGAAACGGCCGACATCCGGAGCCGGGCGCTCCGGGAGGAGGTCCAGGAGAAATCGTCGTACGAGGGGATCGTCGGGCGGTGCGAGCCGATGCTGCGGATCTTCGAAATGATCGAGCGGGTGGCGCCCACCAACGCCAACGTGATGATCATGGGGGAGAGCGGGACCGGGAAGGAGCTTGTTGCCGCGGCCCTGCATTCCCGGAGCGAGCGGAGGGAGTACCCGTACGTCCCCATCAACTGCGCGGCCATCCCCGAAACGCTGATGGAGAGCGAGCTGTTCGGCCACATGCGCGGCGCCTTCACGGGGGCGGTTCAGCAGAAAAAAGGATTGTTCGAGCAGGGCCACCGGGGGACGCTGTTTCTCGATGAGGTGGGGGTGCTCCCCCACGGCATGCAGAGCAAACTGCTGCGGGCGATCCAGGAGCGGTCCTTCCGTCGGATCGGCGGCAACGACGACATCTCCGTGGACGTCCGGATCATCTGCGCCTCCAAGCAGAACCTCGAGGAGTGGATGAAGGAAGGCCGGTTCCGGGACGATCTCTTTTTCCGGCTCAACGTCATTCAGATCGTGGTCCCCGGGCTGCGCGATCGAAGGGAGGACATCCCGATTCTCGCCCGTCATTTCCTGACGAAGTTCGCTGAAAAGATGGGGAAGCGGCCTCCCCGGATCGACGGCGAGGCGATGCGTGCGCTGATTTCCTACGATTTTCCGGGAAACGTGAGGGAGCTGGAAAACATCCTCGAGAGGGCGACGATCATAGAGACAAAAGATGTCATTTCGTTGGACTCCCTCCCCCCGAATGTGACAAAAATGGGCAGCCGGGAGGATGTCGTGATCCCGTTCTCCACGGATTTTCTCGACGGGGATGGGGTATCGATCGACGCGGAGATGGACAGGCTCGAAAAATCGATGCTTCTCAAAGCCTTGGAAAAGACCGGCGGGAACAAGACCGAAGCGGCCAAACTCCTCAATATATCTTTCCGTTCCATGCGTTACCGCCTCGAAAAGCACGGGATCGAATAGTCGGCACGTAATCTGCATTATAGCCGGGCAACGTGTTCGATTCACTTGCCGGATCGAGGTGAAATGTGCTAAATAAAAAGGGATTTACCCTTATCGAACTGATGATCGTCGTTGCGATCATCGCCATCCTCGCAGCCATTGCCATCCCGAATTTCCTGTCCTTCGTAAGCAAGACCAGGCGCGCGGAAGTAAAGTCCAACCTGGAAGCGATCTTCAAAGCCGAAATTTCGTATTTCGGCGAGAACAACTTGTTTTCCAATAGTTTCGATGAAATACGCTGGGTCCCCGTCGGTGTGGCCCGGTATACCTACACCGCAGGAAACGAGTATTACGGGAAAAGCCTCGCGTTGAATCCGGAGCCTGCAATCGTTGCCGCCGGTGCGGATGCATTATCATTTTCCGCTTACGGATGGGGGAATATCGATTCCGATCCGATTATCGACACCTGGCACATAAGGCAGGACCGGGTGATGGTCGAAGACACCGATGATCTGGGGTCATAACGTGGCACGGGAATTGCTCGATAGACGAGCAAAGGGATTTCATTCGATCTCCAAGGAGGAGGGCATGATGAAAAACAGAAAAGGCTTCACCCTGATCGAGTTGATGATCGTCGTCGCGATCATCGGCATCCTGGCGGCAATCGCCATTCCGAACTTCCTCAAGTTCCAGGCGAAGTCGAAGCAGTCCGAGGCGAAGACCAACCTGAAAGGGATCTACACGGCGGAAACGGGGTACTTCGGCGAGAATAACTCGTATGGGAACTTGCAGGATGTCAACTGGGCTCCCGTGGGGAATAGCCGATACCGGTTTTCTCTGGTCGCCGCGACTGCTCCGGTTCTTATCGGGAATGACGAGGGGGATACAACACTTGCGTTTGACGCGTGGCCGACGACCCCGAATGTGGAGAAAAACGCATTCACGGCGGGTGCCCAGGGGAACGTGGATAACGATGCTCCCATGGACGTCTGGACGATCACGGACGGGAACATCCTGACAAACGACTTCAACGACGTGTAATGCCGATCCCGGCATTTGCGAAAAGAGGCGGCAGCGATGCCGCCTTTTTTCTTTTCCTCGCGCTCGTAGCGGTTCTCGGGTTCGGCGGCTCCCTCCAATACCCGCTCGCGGTCCTGCGGGCGGGAGGATTCGGGGCCGCCATTCTTTTTCTCTGGAGACACAGGAAGGACCCGGTTCCGCTCGGCCACTATCCGCTCCTTGTCGGCGGATTCGTCCTCCTTGCCTTCGGGCATTCCTTGTCTTCCGTCTACTTCTGGGTCTCCTTCCAGCATGCGTTGAACGTCGCGCTCGCTTCCGTTCTTCTCGCCTGGGCGGTTCTCCTCTACCGGAAAGATCCCCGCGGGACGTGGGACGCAACGTTTTTCGCGGTCTCCGCACTGGCTCTCGCGGAAATAGGAATCGCACTGTTCCAACGGTTCCACGGGGGAGTCCTGCGCCCCCGGGGGACCTTCGACAACGCGAACTATCTCTCCGAATTCCTCACCGCCGCATCCCTTCTCTGCTTCTCGAGATGGCTCTGGACCGACGGCACCCGTCGTGTCCGGTTGGCTGAGGGTTCGGGGGGGATCCTGTTTCTCGCCGCGGCGATGTCCCTGGCCAGCTCCCGGGGAGTGCTGCTCGCCTCCGTGCCCGCGTTCGGCGTTCTCCTCGTCGGGCGGTTCGGTTTCCGGAAAGGGGGGGCATTGCTGGCCGGCATCGGAATCCCTTCTTTTGCACTGCTGGGTTTCCGGGTCGTCGAGCGGTTCTTCGGTCCGGATCTTTACAATTACAGCCGCTGGATCATCTGGAAATCTGCTCTCCGCACGTTCCTCGAACATCCCTTCGGGGTGGGGCTCGGGGGATATAAGTACTTCTGGTTCGCCACCCAGTCTCCGGTGGGCGGCGCGTTCCGCAGGTATGGAAAGTTCGCCGCAACAGCCCACAGCGAATACCTGGAAGTCCTGTCGGGTCTCGGGGCAATCGGATTTTTCCTGTTCCTCGCCGTTCTTGCTTATCCCCTGTTCCTCGCCATGAAAAAACGAAAGGAGATCCCGGTCGACCGGCGGCCGATGGCCGCCGGCGCGGCAAGCGTACTGGTATTGTCGGGTGCCCACGCCCTGTTCAACGGAAACTTCCATGTGTTCGGGGTTTTCTTCATGGATGCCGTGATGCTCGCCATGCTCCTGTCCTTCCTCCCCCGAAATCCGGCGCCGCCCTTGATTTTACCGGCCTGGATCCGCAGTCTGGGGGCGGTCGTCTGCGCTGCGCTGATCGTAGCCACGTTTGCGACCCTGGCCGGCGTCCATTTCTACGACCGGGGGGAGAAACTTCTCCGGACGGGAGACCTTCCCGGCGCGGAGCGGGCCTTTGCGGTTGCCGTCTCCGCCGACCCTTTCCGGTCCTCCTATCCGGACGCTCTTTCCTCGGTCCATTACCGGAGGTACCTCTCGGAGCGGACCTCCCTGGGAAAGGTCCGGAAGATCCCGGAGTCGATGTTCGAGACTCTCCGGTGGGAGGATCGGGCAAGGGAGCTTTCCCCCCGCGATTTCAAGTACACCCTGCGCCTCTCGCATCTTTTCTTCGAACTGCTCCGTCTCCGCGGAGAACCCTCCGATGCGATGATGTCCCTTCGTCTCGCGGACAGTGCGTTGCGGCTCAACCCCTTTGGAGTGGAGATCCTCTGGCACAAGGCGGATATCCTGTTGTCCCTCGGGAGAAAAGAGGATGCCGTGAAGGATCTGGAAAAAGCCGTTTCTGTTGAACCGAACTTCTGTAGAGGATATGCTAGGCTTGCCGATTTCGCGGGGAAATCGAAGCAGGAGGCAGCATCCCGCTGGTCCGCGAGAGAGGAAGAATGCCGCAGACGCGCTGCGGCTCTTCACCTGGAGGATGTCGAGGCGTGGTTTGTGGAATCGCCTGAGGAGCGATGAGAGAAGGGGGAACGTTAACCGCTTTGCGAGGAACGACCATCGTCCTGTGGGTTCTTCCCGCATTGCTCCTTGCAATGTCTGGGTTCTTATCCTCCCGGGTTATACAAGAGAGGTCGGCCATCCATTGGTCCGACAAGGTCCGTAGCGGCAAGGGGAGTCTTTTCCTCGAGATCAGCAGGAACCCGGCGTTCGCGTTCGGGTTCCAGAATTTCCTGGGCGATCTCGCGTGGCTCGGGGCGGTGCAGATCGCAGGCACATCGAATATCGCCCCGGGGGACTACGACAGGCTCTACGTCCTCCTCCGCACCGTGGGCAACTTCGATCCTCGGTTCGTCGTCCCCTATATCCTGGGAGGAATGATTCTCGGGGATTCCCCCTCACACGTCCAGGAAGCGCTGGATATTCTCCGGAGGGGGATGGAATCCCACCCGGACGACTGGCGTTTCCCCTTCTACATCGGCTACACAAAATACTTCTCCCTTGGTGATCCCCTTGAGGGCGCGAAGGCGCTTGAGGCCGCCGCCCGGCTACCGGGAAGCCCTCCCTACCTGCCTCTGCTTGCCTCGCGGATGTTCACGGAGGGGAGGGCTCCGGAGACCGCACTCTCGTTTCTCACGGGGATGATACGCGAGGAAACCGATCCCGCCCGGCTTGAGATCCTGCAGAGTCGGGTTCGGGAGGTGATCGTGGAACGGGATCTTCAGGCGCTGGAGAAAGCCGTGGCCGCCTACCGGGACCGGAGGGGAGTCCTGCCCGTCGCTCTCACGGACCTTGTCCGGGAGGGGCTGATCCGGGAGATTCCCCGGGAGCCGAACGGAGGAGCGTACATTCTGGCACCGGATGGCACTGTCCGCAGCAACCGCGTCACGGCGCGGCTGAAGGTGTTCCGGAAGCGATGAGCTCCCCCAACTCCGTGGTCGCGGTCGACCGGGTCTCCAAATCCTACCCCACCGGGTTCTGGCGGAGGCGCGTCCGGGTGCTCTCGGACCTCTCCTTTACCGTCACCCGCAATGAGATCGTCGGGTTCCTAGGGCCCAACGGCGCCGGGAAGACGACGACGATCAAGATCCTGAACCGCCTTGCGTTCCCCGACTCGGGGAGGATCACGCTGTTCGGTGAAGAAGTGGGACAACGGCCGGAAACACGGCGACGAATCGGGTTCATGCCCGAGCATCCCTACTTCTACGAATACCTGACGGGAAGGGAGTTCTTGAGCCTTTGCGGGCACCTGAACGGAATGGGACGCAGCGAAATCGGGGAACGGTCCGCCGAGATGCTTTCCCGGGTGGGGATTTCCGACGCGGGAGGCATCGCCATCCGGAAATACTCAAAGGGAATGATGCAGCGGCTCGGACTGGCCCAGGCGCTGCTTCACGACCCGGAGCTCGTGATCCTCGACGAACCCATGTCGGGGCTCGACCCGATGGGGAGGATGGAGGTCCGGAACCTGATCCGGGAGATGAAGTCTTCCGGAAAGACCGTATTCTTCAGCTCCCACATCATCTCCGACGTGGAGGCCCTCTGCGATCGCGTAATCATGCTGCATCGGGGGAGGAAGGTTGCGGAAGGGACGGTGGAAGAGCTGGTCGGGAGGGAGGGGGTCCGGTACGTGGAGATCCTGTTTTCCCCGATTCCCCCGGAGGCATGGCTTGCCTCCGCCGGACTTCCGGAAGGCGCGGCTTCCACCCAGGGGAATGTTCTCCTCCTGCGGGCAGCGGGTTATGAGGAGGCGAACTCATGGATCGGAAAGTTCCGGGAAGCGGGAGCGCATGTCCGCTCCTGCGTGCCGGTGAAGAGACACCTCGAGGATATCTACGTGGAGCGAATGGGGGGGGACTTCCTCGTCCCGGCGGAAGCGGTACCGGAGGCGCGACGCATTCCGGAGAGCGGTAAGGGAGGGGAAGGGTAGGCATGGCGGGCAGGATCCTCTCGATCGCCGCCAACACGTTCCGGGAAACGATTCGGAACAAAATCCTTTATGCGATCCTCGCGTTCGCCCTGTTCGTGATCGGTATTTCCTATTTCCTGGCCGACCTGTCCGTGGGGGATCTTGCCAGGATCATCGCCGACGTGGGACTTGCCTGCATCCACATCTTCGGCGTCATCATGGCGGTCTTTCTCGGGATCACCCTGGTAAGCCACGAGGTGGAGAGAAAGACCGTGTACCTCGTCCTTTCGAGGCCCGTGCCTCGCTGGGAGTTCATTCTCGGGAAGGCAGGGGGGCTCTGCGGCACTCTCTTCCTGACCACCCTCGTGATGGCCGTGACGCTGTTTGCCATCCACGCCGGGTTCCTGGGGACACCCGAGGTCGGCATCTTCATCGCATCGGCGGGAATCTACATGGAGCTGGTTCTGCTTACCTGCCTCGCCTCTCTCTTCTCCTCCTTCACCACGCCGGTGCTGAGCGCGATTTTCACCCTCTCGATGTTTCTCATCGGGCACGTATCGAAAGACCTCCTCGTCTTCGGGAGCCGGTCGGCATCGGGGCTGGTTCGGGCAGCCTCGGCCGCCTTGTTCTATCTATTGCCCAACCTGGAATCCTTCAACTGGAAGAACGAGGTGGTGTATGGCGCTGCGCGGTCCGGCGCGGTGATCCCCCTGGCTGCCGGCTACCTCCTGACCTATTGCGCCGCCGTCCTCGTGCTGGCTTGTCTGATCTTCTCGCGAAAGGACTTCAAGTGACGGGAATCGGAGGGTTCCCGATATTCCCTTATGCGGCTGCCTCATTTGCGGCGTCGCTTCTCCTGGCCCTCTATCTGACGCCGATCTTCCGGGACTCCGCGCACCGGTTCGGGATCGTGGACAGACCCGACGGAGAGCTCAAGAGGCAGAAGGAGCCGGTCCCCTACCTGGGGGGATTGGCCGTCTTCAGCGCCGTTCTCTTTCCCGTGTCGATCTTCCTGCGATTCAGCGACGAACTGATGGGGCTCCTTCTCGCGTCCACCATCGTGGTCATGCTCGGCCTGATCGACGACATCGGCAGGCTTTCCCCCCGGATCAAGCTGGTGATACAGGTGGTCGCGGTCTTCCTGATGATCAAGTCGGGGATCCGGATACGCGTCGGGTTTCTGCCCCCGCTGGTCTGTGTGGCCCTGACCTTCCTCTGGATGCTACTGATGACGAACGGCTTCAATCTGATCGACGTGATGGACGGGCTCGCGGGAGGGGTGGGGACCGTATCCGCGGCCGCGCTCTCGGTTGTGTTCCTCCTGCAGGGAAACCAGATGGGGGTCATCGTTTGCCTGTCGCTCGCGGGCGCCCTTCTGGGGTTCCTCCACTACAACCGTCCTCCGGCCCAGATCTACCTCGGCGACACCGGGTCTCTCTTCCTCGGGTTTCTCCTGGGAGGGCTGGCCATCGGAGGAGAGTACACCCTCCGCAACCCCTTGGGATGGCTCACCGCGATCGCCATATTCGCGGTCCCGCTATTCGAGATCCTGTTCCTTTCCTATCTCCGTTTCTGCAGGGGAGCGTCGATCCTGGCCGGGAGCCGGGATCACTTCAGCCTCCGCCTGCGCAAGTGGAGGCTCTCGACCGGCCAGACGGTTTTCTCCAGCAGCGTCGCGGCGGCCGTGTCCGCCACCGTGGGACTCGTCGCGATGTACGGCACGGCCGATTCGTCCCTGTACTGGTACGGATCCATTCTTGTGGGTTTCCTCGTCGTCGGGATCTGGCTCAAGGCCGTCGACATGAATCTGTAGGAGGCGGATGCCGTGATTGTCATTCTGGGAGGGGGGATCACGGGGCTCGCGGCGGCGAACGCGCTCGCGGGGACCGGCGAGGAGTGCCTCGTCGTGGAAAAGGAGGTGGAGCCGGGGGGGCACTGCCGGTCGATCGTCGCGGGCCGGTATGCCTTCGACATGAGCGGTCACTTCCTTCATTCTTCCGACCCCGCTACACTGGACTGGATTCTCCGCATTCCCGGGATCGACTGGAAAGAAGTTGCGAGGGATGCCCGGGTATGGCTCCGGGGGAAGCTTACCCCCTATCCCTTCCAGGCCAACTTGAAGGGGCACGACCCAGGTTTCGTGAAGAGATGTCTCGCGGGATTTGCCGCGGAACGGATCCGCGAGGCGATCAAGGGGGAAGTCCCCTGCACGAACTTCGCCCAATGGCTGAAGGGTCGTTTCGGGAAAGAGATGTGCCGGTCTTTCTTCTTCCCCTACAACCGGAAAATGTGGCGAACGCCCCTGGAAAAGATGGGAACCGAGTGGACCGCATGGTCCGTTCCCGTCCCCCGTTTCGAGGACCTGCTAGCGGGAGCCCGTGGGGAAGTCCGGGAGGGGATGGGGTACAACGCCGCGTTCCGCTATCCCCGCCACGGAGGGATCGGGTCGCTCCCCCGGGCACTTGCGCATTCTCTCGGGGACCGGGTCAGGGTCGGACTCCGCATCGTGCGCGTGGATCTGCGCCGGAGCGCCGTGCGTACCTCCGACGGGAGGGAGATTTTCTTCCGGGCCGCGATCTCCACGATACCCCTTCCCGAACTGGCGGGCAGGTGCGACGGCCTTTCGGCCGTCGCGAGGGAGGCGTCCAAGGCCCTGAAGTGGGTGAAGGTTCTTGCGATAAACTTCGGTGTCGCAGGAGGCCCTCCTCCGCCGGGCCACTGGATCTACGTTCCGGAACGGGCGTACCCGTTTTTCCGGGCGGGATTTCTGTCGAACGTGGACCGTACGGCGGCGCCCGAAGGAGGCGCCTCGATCTTCGTCGAAAAGAGTTTCCTGCCGGGGGCGGCGGTCCGGGTGGAGGACGAGGTCTCCGCCGCCCTTAGCGGGCTGCGGCGGATGGGGATTCTGCGTCGGGGCAGCGTCGTGGAGGAACGGCGGGAGGTGATGCTCGACCCGGCATACGTCGTTTTCGACCGGTCCCGGGGGAAGGCCGTGGCGCGCCTCACGAAGGAATTCCGGCGTCGCGGGGTGATCCTGGCGGGGAGGTACGGGGCCTGGGATTACTACGGGATGGAACGGTCGATGGCGGACGGCATGCGCGCAGCCCGGGATGCCGTGGCGGTGCGGGGATGACGGCATGACGCGGATCGGCCGCGAACAAGGGTGGCGACCCATCGCGTCCGTGGTCCACATCATCACGCTTCTGGAGTGGGGAGGAGCGCAGGAGAACACCCTGTACACCGTCAGGGAACTCGACCGGGAAAGGTTCGAACGGGTCCTCCTGTCCGGTGGCGGGGGGATGCTCGACCCCGATGCCGAAGCCATTCCCGGATGCCGCTTCCGCCGGGTGAATTCCCTTGTACGCGAGATCCGTCCTCTTTCCGACCTTCGGGCGCTCGCGTCCCTCACCGCGATGCTTAGGGAGGAGAAGCGACGGGCCGACGGGGCGCCGCTCGTCGTGCACACACACAGTTCCAAGGCGGGCATCCTCGGCAGGGGAGCGGCGTGGGCGGCGGGTGCGGACATCGTTATTCATTCTCTCCACGGGTTTGGATTTCACGACGGCCAGCCATCCCCGGTCAGGAAGCTTTTCGTGGGGCTGGAGCGTGCGGCGTCCCGCTGGACGGACATGTTCGTGGCCGTCTCGGAGGAGAACATCCGGCTCGGGGTTGAGGAAGGAATCTTCACCCGGGACAGGTGCCGGCTGATCCGCAGCGGATTCGACACGGGACGTTTCGCCTCCGGGTCGCGGGAAGAGGGGCGACGCATTCTCGGGCTTCCCGGGGATGTGCCCGTCGTCGGCACCGTAGCGGTCTTCAAGCACCAGAAGGCCCCGCTCGACTTCGTGGAGGTGGCGCGTCGGGTGGCGAAGGAGGTGCCGAATGCCCGGTTCGTTATGGTGGGGGACGGGGAACTTCGTCCCGAGGTGGAGCACGCCCTGACGAACGCGTCTCTTGTCGACCGGTTCCGCCTGATGGGGTGGCGCGGGGAGATCCCCGATATTCTCCGGGCATTCGACGTTTTTCTCCTCACGTCCCGGTGGGAAGGGTTGCCGAAGGTCGTGCCCCAGGCGCTGATCTCGGGTGTTCCGGTCGTGGCCACGGCGGTGGACGGGACCCGGGAAATCGTGGACGACGGAAAGGACGGGTTTCTGTGTCCTCCGGGAGACGTGGAAGACATGGCGGACCGTGTCGTGTCGGTTCTCAACGGCGCATCGCGTCTCGATCCCTCGTACAAGCGGGAAAGGCTCCTTGCGGAATTCCACCAGGCGGAGATGGTGCGGGCCCAGGAGCGCCTCTATGAGGAGCTTCTTTCCCGGAAAGGATTTCCATGCCCGGGTTCCTCCTGATCTCCGCGTTTCTTATCGGGGCGTGTCTGGGGAGCTTTTCCAACGTCCTCATTCACCGTCTTCCCCGCGAGGAGTCGATCGTACGTCCGGCATCACGGTGCCCGGCATGCGGCCGGCCCGTCCGGGCATGGGAAAACGTGCCGATCGTGAGTTTTTTCCTTCTTCGCGGGAAGTGCGCCGGCTGCAAGGGCAGGATTTCCTGGCGGTACCCCGCCGTGGAGGCGCTGAGTGGCGCCGGGTTTCTCCTGATCGCGTGGACGGACGGGTTCGGGTTCGTCCTGCTTCGCGACCTCGTCTTCTTCTCGCTGCTTGTCCCGATCGTGTTCATTGACATCGACCACCGGATCATCCCCGACGAATTGTCCCTGGGAGGTCTCGCAGCGGGCATTTTTCTCTCGTTTCTTCCCGGAGGCCACTGGCAGGGTTCCCTTGCGGGGGCCCTTCTCGGAGGAGGATTGCTTTATGTCACCGCCGCGACGTATCACCGGGTGACGGGGATCGAGGGGCTGGGAGGAGGCGACATCAAGCTCCTCGCGATGGTCGGCGCGTTTCTGGGTTGGAGGGGTGCCCTGTTCACGATATTCGTCGGCTCCCTGCTGGGCGTGGCGGGAGGAGTCGTGGCCATGCGGAAGGGGAGCGACGGACTCAAGACCGCCATCCCTTACGGCCCTTACCTGTGCGCGGCCGCGCTCATGGCCCGTTTCCTGGGCGATCTTTTCTGGGGGTTTCTCTAGAACAAGGTCTTGGCGACGTTGTCCTGCACGGGGGCACCGTCGGGGGTGATGGTCCACAGATCGCCCTCCATCGCCTTGACGCCGGTTGCGTACCCGATGTAGTTCAGGGCGTTGTCAAAGAGGGTGACGGAGATCTCGTAATAGTCGTAGTCGACGGGGTTGAAATCGATAAGGACGACGTTGTCGGTGTACCTGTCGTGTTCCGTAAAATAGATGAGTTCCGTTTTCTGCAAATGTTTCAGCGCGATTTTCGCCTGTGTGAACCTGGCCTTGTTCACGATCTTGCCG
>JBAVJZ010000062.1:0-11513 GCA_049688015.1 Candidatus Deferrimicrobiaceae bacterium
GATTTTATTTGGAGCGGGCGACGGGATTTGAACCCGCGACTTCAACCTTGGCAAGGTTGCACTCTACCACTGAGTTACGCCCGCGTCGGGACCTCGATTCTAAGAGAATCGCCACCGAGTTGTCAAGAAACCGGTCCGTCCACCCTCCTACTTGAAGATCTCCCTGACGAACCTGAGGAAATAGTCCAACCCCGACAATGCTGTCAGAATCAGGCCGGGCACCAGAAACAGCATCCCCAGAAGGTGGACGTCGATCCCCATGACGGGGTAGTTGAGGATAAGGGCCCCGACACCGATGGACAGAATGATCGTCTTCGCCTTCCCCAGGCGGGAGGCAGCAATGACGAGCCCCTCGGTGGAAGCAACCCCGCGAAGCGCCGTGACGCCGATCTCCCTGCCAATGATAATGACCACCATCCAGGCCGGCACCCTGCCCGAAGGAATCAGCATCACGATCGACGCGCAGACTAAAAGCTTGTCTGCCAGCGGGTCGAGCAGCTTCCCCAGGGTGGTGACCATCTGGTAGCGCCTCGCGATGTACCCGTCGAACAGGTCGGTGAAGGACGACACGGTGAACAAGATTGTCGCCGCCACCGACCGGGACAGGGAAATGTCACGTCCGTCCGGGGTATACAGCAGAAGCACGACGATCGGAACGGTGAGAATCCGGATCAGGGTAAGAACGTTGGGCGGGTTGAGCCGGCTGTTTCCGTTCATTCGAGGGACTGGTATCGCTGGTAGTAATTCATCACCCTTTTTACATAGAGACGGGTTTCCTCGTACGGCGGAATGCCGCCATACTTCTTAACTGCCGCGGGGCCGGCATTGTACGCGGCCACGGCGTTGACGAGATTCCCGCCGAACGTCCCCAGCAATTCCTTGATGTACCTTACCCCCCCCTCGATGTTCTCTATCGGATCGAAGGGGTCGCTGACGTTTAAGCGCTTCGCCGTGAACGGCATGAGCTGCATCATTCCCTGCGCCCCCTTGGGCGACACGGCGAGCCGTTCCCCGTTTGATTCGGCCTTGATGATTGCCTTGATCAGGGCGGGGGGCAGGTTGTTCGCCCGGGAGCACTGTTCGGCGTACGCCATCATCCAGGCGTTATCCCTCCCCGAAGACCCCCGCGCAGGGGGGGGCTTGGGGGCCTCCCGGAGGTAGAGATCTGCCTTCGTGTCGCCCGGGGTGTTGGTGAAGTGGGCGACCCCGTCACGGTCCACATACCGATAGATATCCCCCCAAATATCCATTGGACATAAGAAGACGGATATGATTAAAAATATGCGTAAATACTTCATATTTCCGCATTTTAGTAGACTCTCATTTGCCTTGTCAATCAGGATGAGGTTCCGCGGGAGGCGGTCAATGGAAAAGCATTCCCATTTTCTGGTCGTCGGAAGCGGCATCGCAGGCCTGAGTTTTGCGCTCCGCGCGGCCAGGAAGGGCTCGGTCACCATCATCACAAAAGGGAAGGCCTCCGAGTCCAGCACGCAATACGCCCAGGGCGGTATCGCCACCGTCTGGAGCATCGAGGATTCGTTCGAATCCCACATCGAGGACACGCACCGTGCGGGTGCCGGGATCTGCCAGCCCGACGTGGTGGACATGGTCGTCCGCGACGCTCCCGAGAGGATCCGGGAGCTGATTGGGTGGGGAGTCCGGTTCACTCGCGGGGTCGGGGGGGAGAAGTTCGACCTCGGCCGCGAGGGGGGACATTCGAAGCGCCGGATCTTCCACGCCCGGGACCTGACCGGACGCGAGATAGAGAGGGCATTGCTCTCCCGGGCACGCGCCAACCGCCGGATCCGGATCTTCGAGAACCATGCCGCGATCAACCTCATCACCCGCCACAAGGTGGAGTCGTTCGAGCGCCGCAAGGAAGACGAGGTCATCGGAGCCTACGTCCTCGACCTGAAGACCGGGAGGATCCACACGTTTCTGGCGGACGCCACGATCCTTTCCACGGGCGGATCCGGCAAGGTCTACCTGTACACGAGCAACCCCGACATCGCCACCGGGGACGGCATCGCGATCGCGTATCGCGCAGGAGCGACGATCGCCAACATGGAATTCGTCCAGTTCCACCCCACCTGCCTTTTCCATCCGCACGCCAAGTCCTTCCTCATCTCGGAGGCGATACGCGGCGAAGGGGGAAGGCTGCTCAATCGGGCGGGCAGACAGTTCATGAGGGGGGTGCACCCCATGAGGGAACTCGCACCCCGCGACATCGTCGCGCGGGCCATCGACGCGGAGCTGAAGCGGACGGGGGAGGACTGCGTCTACCTCGACATCGCACACAAGGGGGCTGCCTTTATCCGGAAGCGGTTCCCGAACATATACAAGACGTGCCTTTCCTTCGGGATCGATATCACCAGGGAACCGATCCCGGTCGTCCCCGCGGCGCACTACCAGTGCGGCGGCGTTCGGACCGACATGAACGGGGAATCCGACATGCGGCGGCTCTTCGCCATCGGGGAATGCGCGTGCACCGGCCTGCACGGAGCCAACCGGCTCGCCTCCAACTCCCTAATCGAGGCCCTCGTCTTCTCCGACCGGGCGGTCGCACGGGCCGCCCAGGCGTATGCCGGGAAGCCTCGCCCCAAGGTCCACGTGCCGGAATGGGACCCGGGGAACGCACAGGACTCGGACGAAGCGGTCGTGGTCTCCCACAACTGGGACGAGATCCGCCGGTTGATGTGGAACTACGTCGGCATCGTCCGCTCGAACAAGAGGCTGGAACGGGCGCTCGACCGGATCGAACTCCTGAAAAAGGAGATCTCGGAGTACTACTGGAACTTCAAGGTGACGGGGGATCTGCTGGAACTTCGCAACATCTGCACTGTCGCGGAAGTGATCGTCCGGTGCGCCATACAGCGGAAGGAAAGCCGGGGGCTGCACTCCACGATCGACTACCCCTACCTCGACGAGGAACACGGGCGGAAGGACACTCTCATCCGCCGCACTTGGTTTTAACGGGCGCCGGCATCCAGGGATCCGTTCCGGAAGAGTCCGAGCACCGAGAGGGCCGATGCGACCTGTCCGGCGAGGCGCCAGACCGAGGCGTATCCGCGGCGGTACGGTGAGGGATGGCAACGAAGCCGGCTAATCCCAGACCAGCACGGCGCGCCCCTGGACCCCCGAGAGGACCAGCTTGAACCGGGGCGCAGCAATCGTCGACTCAACTTTCTCCCCCGCCTCCTTGGGAAACGCCACTTCGTAGGCCCGGTACCAGGTGCCCGAGTAGGGGAAGAAGCGCGATACCTCCTCGGAACGCAGGGATGTCCTCTTCACGTAGACCGGCCGAAAGTCTCTCTCGTCCGCCCGGACGAGGTGGAGGCTCCACAGGGTTTCTTTCTTGTCGAGATCATTTGCCCGGTCGTCGGGGATAAAGAGGGCGACGAAAAACCGTTCGTACGTTTCGGACTCCCTCCTCCACCGGTCGATCATCCGGTTCTTCCGTTCCGCGTCGAGGTAGTAGATGTTGGCATACTCCTCCGAGAATGCCCGGACCCACTCGGGGGAAAGCCAGGTGGAGGTAAGAATAAACCGTGTTTCCAGGCCGTCGTGCACTTCCCGTGTGCGCGTGAACTCCTCGGTGATGCGCGCATATCGCTTCGACCCGACTACCTTTTCGTAGAGCTGCATCACACGTGTCCCGCAGCCTGCGGACAGGAAAACGAATGCCGCGAACGCCCCCGCGAGGAGACAGATCTTTCGGCGCATGCGGTCCTCAGGCATTTTCGACGTCCTTTTTCCGGAACATCGGCTCAAGCCGGTAGCCCTTTTCCGAAAGGAACTCCGCCCCGCCCTCGTTGCGGTCTACGATGCAGAGCACCCGAACGACCACCAGTCCGACCTCCTCGGCCCGCTCGATCGCGCGGAGGGTGGATGCCCCGGTGGTGACTACGTCCTCCACGATGGCCACCTGCATGCCGGGCTTCAGGTTCTTGGCCCCCTCGACCCACTGTGCGGTGCCGTGTTTTTTGGGTTCCTTCCGGATGATGAAGGCGGGGATCGGAGTGCCCCGGAGAGCGCTGGTCAGGGATACGGCGGTCACGATCGGGTCCGCCCCAAGCGTGATCCCCCCCACCGCCTCGGGCATTCCGTCTTTCGCGAGCATCTCGCAGAGGATTCTCCCGGTCAGGACAGCCCCCTCGGCGTCGAGCGTCGCCTGCTTGCAGTCGATGTAGAAATCCGATTCCTGTCCCGAAGAGAGGATCACTTTCCTCCTCTCGTAGCTTTTCTCCTTCAGGATGGCAAGAAAACGCTCCCGGTCGCCGTCCATCGTTACGCCCCCGGTCGTGATGAGATCCAAGCTATGCGATCAGATCCTGACGGATCCGCGAAACAACGGGAGTTGCTCCTCGATGTCCAGGACTTCAAGAGGCACCATGTAGTCGCCTGTAAAGCAGGCGTCGCAGTACCCCTTCCCCTCGTTGGGGACACAGGCATGAAGACCCTCGACGCTCAGGTACGCCAGGCTGTCGGATGTGAGATACGTCCTGATCTCCTCCAGGGTGTGGGTCGCCCCGATGAGATCGCGCCGCAGAGGCGTGTCGATTCCGTAGAAGCACGGGTGGGTCGTGGGAGGAGAGCTGACCCTCACGTGGATCTCCTTCGCCCCGGCGTCCCGAATCATCTTTATGATCTTGCGCCCTGTCGTCCCGCGCACGATCGAGTCGTCAACCACGACAACGCGCTTCCCGCCCACCACGTCCCGGACCACATTCAGCTTGATCTTCACCCCGAAGTGCCGGATCGATTGCTGCGGCTCGATGAATGTCCTCCCCACGTAGTGGTTTCGGATCAGGCCCATCTCGAAGGGGATGCCCGAAGCCTCGGAAAAACCGAGCGCCGCGGGGACGCCCGAGTCGGGGACGGGGATGACGATGTCCGCGTCGGCCGGGCCCTCCATCGCAAGCTGGCGGCCGAGGCGCTTCCGGACCTGATAGACCGAGGATCCGCCGAAGATCGAGTCGGGGCGGGAAAAATATACATGCTCGAAGATGCAGAACCGGGGCGGAGCGGGGAAAAAGGGGCGGGACGTACGGGCGCCGCGTTCATCGATCACGATCATCTCGCCCGGCTCCACTTCCCGGAGAACTTCACCCTCGATGAGGTCCAGCGCGCACGTCTCGGAACAGAGGACGTACCCTCCCTTGATCTTGCCGAATACGAGAGGCCGAATTCCGTGTGGGTCCCGCACCCCGATCAGCTTGTCCCGGGTCAGGAAGAGGAGAGAATACGCCCCCCGTACTCGGGACAGTGCGTCCACAATCCTGTCCTCGAGACGGTCGAGACGGGAGCGGGCGATCAGGTGGACAATGACCTCCGTGTCCATCGTCGACTGGAAGATCGACCCTTCCTCCTCGAGGCCGCTCTTCAGCCGATGCGCGTTGACCAGGTTCCCGTTATGGGAGATGGCGATGGAGCCGCTTTCGAAATCGACGACAAACGGCTGTGCGTTCTTCAGTTCGGATGTCCCGGCCGTAGAGTAGCGCACGTGCCCGATGGCGATATTGCCGGGCAACCTCGCAAGAATGTCCTCGGAAAAGATATCGGCGACCAGCCCCATCTCCTTGTGGAAGATAATGCCTTCGCCGTCGGATGATGCGATCCCCGCACTCTCCTGCCCCCTGTGCTGGAGCGCGTAAAGTCCGAGGTAGACGAGGTTCGCGGCCTCCGCATGGCCGTACACACCGAATATTCCGCACTCTTCGTGTATTTCCGGCAGCATCTCTGTCACGCTTCTCCCATGCATGCGGTCTGGCCCGGGGCTTCTTCCCGCTCCCGGGCGTTCTCTCCGGATCTTCCCCAGGCCGCACCGGCGATCCCGGGGAACTCTTCTCCGGCAACACCAGGTTCTATTGTATTACGGAATCTCCCGTCGTCTGTGCAGCCGGCGTTTTTCTTCCGCCGAATTCCCGGGATCGAGGCGTGCACGCGCGCTTCCATAGGTAGAAGGCCTCCCTGCGGCACGAATCTGCGACCTGCCTGCAGGCCGCGGCAAGAACACCTGCGTCCGTTCGGCCCGTGTCAGAACACGCGATCGAATATGGCGTCTATATGCTTCAGGTACTGCTTCCCGTCAAACAACTCCCGGAACTCCGCCCGGCTCATACGAGACCGGACCTCCCGGTCCTTCCATAACAACCCCGCGAGGTCCTTTTCCTTCCGCCACGCCTCCATGGCCGACTTCTGAACGATCTCGTATGCCCGTTCGCGCGACAGGCCCCGGGCGGCGAGCGCCAGCATGACCCGTTGGGAGAACAGAAGCCCGTGCGTCCCGGCAATGTTTTTCTTCATCCGCTCCGGGTGCACGACCAGCGTCTCCATGATGTCATGAAAACGCGTCAGGGCGAAATCGAGCACGATGGTGGCGTCCGGCGCAATCACCCGCTCCGCGGAGGAATGGCTGATATCGCGCTCGTGCCAGAGGGATACGTTCTCGAGAGCGGTGAGCGCGTACCCTCGGAGAAGGCGCGCGAGCCCACACAGGTTCTCGGACAAGACCGGATTCCGTTTGTGAGGCATCGCCGAGGACCCTTTCTGCCCTTTCGAGAAGTGTTCCTCCACCTCCCGGACCTCGGTCCTTTGCAGGTGCCGGATTTCGGTGGCAAACTTCTCGAGAGATGCGCCGACGACGGCGATCGTGGCGAATACCTCGGCATGACGGTCCCGCTGCACCACCTGGGTCGAAACAGGGGCAGGCCGCAACGACAACTTGCGGCAGACGTACTCTTCCACCGACGGATCGATGCTGGCGAACGTGCCTACGGCCCCCGAGAGTTTCCCCACCGAGATCACCTCCCGGGCTCGCGTGAGGCGGGCGATATTCCGGCGCATCTCGTCGGCCCACAGCGCCATCTTCAGGCCGAACGTCACTGGCTCGGCATGAATACCGTGGGTGCGGCCGATCATCACCGTGCTCTTGTGCTCGAACGCACGCTTCTTGAGTATCTGGAAGACCTTTTTCGCATCCCGGATGAGGAGCGTGAGGGCCTGTCGCATCTGCACGGCGAACGACGTGTCGAGAACGTCGGAACTGGTCATCCCGACGTGAAGAAACCGGGAATCATCCCCGACGTGCTCGGCGACAGAGGTGAGGAAGGCGATGACATCGTGCTTCACCCGTTTCTCGATCTCGTCGATGCGCGGAATGTCGAACTTCGCGTTCTTTTTTACCCGCACAAGGGCGTCGGCGGGAATCAGACCGTCCCGTACCATCGCCTCCATGGCGAGGATCTCGATGGTCAGCCAGATCCGGAAGCGGTTTTCGGGCTTCCAGATCCTCCCCATTTCAGGCCTTGTGTACCTCTCGATCACGTCGCCCCTCCCCTACCCGGTATGCCCGAATCCCCCCTCGCCCCGAGGAGTCGGCTCGAGACTTTGCACCTCCTGCCATGTCGCCCGGGCGACGGGGGTGAAGACGAGCTGCGCTATCCGGTCACCCCGCCGGACGGAAAACGGCCCGTCACCGAAATTGGCCAGGACCACGCAAATCTCGCCCCGGAAGTCGGAATCGATGGTCCCGGGCGAATTCAGACACGTGATACCGCTGCGGATCGCCAGGCCGCTCCGGGGCCGGACCTGGCCTTCCACCCCGGGAGGAATCGCTGCCGAAATCCCCGTCGGGATGAGCGCCCTGCCCAGAGGGGGGATGGTGATCTCCCCCTCGATGTCGGCCCGCAGATCCATTCCCGAGGAGCCAGCCGTCTGATAGCGGGGCAACAGATCCCTGCTGCCTTCGCGAACAAACCGGACGGGGATCGAAAGATCGGTCGCCATACGTCAAAAGGAAAGCGCGGGCGCATCCGCCAGGTCGCCCAAGGCGGCGAGCGAAAAATGTTTCCGGAGAAGCATCCTGGACGCGAGCTCCCGGACCCCGTCCGGCGTCACCTCATCCACCTTCCGTATCTCGTCCATGAGATCCTCGAAACGTCCGAGGAACATCTCGCTCATCGCCAGCCGGGTCATGCGGAACCCGGGGCTCTCCATGCTGAGCAGCATGCTCCCCTTGATCAGTTCCTTGGCCAGGGCTACCTCCTCCTCCGACAACCGTCCGTCCGTCAGGTCCGAGAGGATATCTCCGGTCACTTTCAGCACCTCCCCGGCCTTTTCGGGCGTCGTACCCGCGCAGATCTTCAGGATCCCCGTGTCGGCGTAGGAGGAGAGGGAGGAAAAAACGGAATACGCAAGGCCGCGCTTCTCGCGGATCTCCTGGAAAAGCCGACTGCTCATGCTGCCGCCGAGGATAGCGTTCAGGACGTGGGCCGCGTATTTCCACTCGCTCGCCCGGGACACCCCGGGGGCACCCAGGCACAGGTGGATCTGTTCGATCGGCCTCCCCCGCAGGAAGACCCCGCATTGCGGGGCCGGAGCAGGCCCAGGGACGTGGCGTTCCCCCAGGTGAAAGGACCCCATCACCTTCTGTAGCTCGTCCACGACACGTTCGTGCGGGACGTTCCCGACCACGGAAACGATCACCCCGCGCCGCCAGAAACGATCCCGGAAATATTCCGTGACGCGTTCGCGTGTAAACGCGGCGACGTTCCCGGACGTTCCCTGGATCGGAAGCCCCAGCGGATGTCCTCCCCAGTACGATGCGTGGAAGAAATCGTGCAGCAGGTCCTCCGGACTGTCCTCGACCATGAGAATCTCCTGGAGGATAACGTCCTTCTCGCGGTCAAGCTCCTGGCCGTCAAACAGGGAGTTCATGTAGATGTCCGAAAGAAGATCGGCGACCAGAGGAAAATCTTTGGTCAGTACCTTCGCATAGAAGAAGATGTACTCCCGGTCGGTGTACGCATTTATGGTCCCGCCGACCGACTCGATCTCCCGGGAAATGTCGATCGCCCGCCGGCGCGCAGTCCCCTTGAACAGCATGTGTTCGATGAAGTGGGCGATCCCGTTTTCGGGAGGGGATTCGTCCCGGCTGCCCCCGGATATCCATACCCCCACGGTAGCGGACCGAAGGTACGGTACGTTCTCGCTCAGGATGGTGACGCCGTTGCCGAGGACCGTCTTCGCGACTGTCATAACATCGCGCTCGCTGACAGCACCTACCGTCTCCCCTGCCTCCGGCCCCCGGAATCCCGGTCGCGACCCCCGCGCCCCCCTCCGCCGGCACGTTTCCCCGGGTGGCTCGCTCCGTCTTCCCCTCCGTCCCGGCCGCCGGTATCGGGCTCGAGGTTGGGGTTTTCCCCTTCCTTTTCGAACTCCTTGTGCGTCAGGCGGATCTTCCCGTCCCGGTCGATCTCGAGGACCCGAACCGTCACATCGTCGCCCTCCTTGTAGATGTCGGAAACGGCCCGTACCCGGTTCTTGCTGATCTGGGAGATGTGGAGAAGCCCGTCGGTTCCTGGGAAAAGCTCCACGAACGCGCCGAACTCCATGATCCTCCGGACCTTCCCCTCGTAGACCTTGCCGACCTCCGCCACCTGCACGATCCCCTCGATGATGGAGATGGCCGCCTTCGCGGACTCCGCGTCCACCGCGGCGATCTTCACGGTCCCGTCGTCCTCGATGTCGATCTTGACGCCGGTCTGTTCCTGGATGCCGCGGATAACCTTCCCTCCCGGCCCGATGATCTCACGGATCTTATCGGGTTTCACATGCATCACGTAGATGCGGGGCGCGTACGGCGACAATTCGGGACGTGCCTTGTCGAGGACGGAATTCATTTTTTCGAGGATGTGCAGGCGTCCTTCCCGGGCCTGCCGAAGAGCCTCCAGCAGGATCTCCCGGCTCACACCCCCGATCTTGATGTCCATCTGGATTGCCGTGACCCCTCTTGCCGTCCCGGCCACCTTGAAGTCCATGTCCCCGAGGTGGTCCTCGTCCCCGAGAATGTCGGAAAGCACGGCGACCTGGTCCCCGTCCTTGATGAGGCCCATGGCGATGCCGGAGACGCTACCCTTCGTGGGTATTCCCGCATCCATCAACGCCAAGGACGCCCCACACACGGTGGCCATCGACGAGGAACCGTTCGACTCGAGAACCTCGGCAACGAGGCGGATGGTGTAGGGGAACTCGAGCTCGCTGGGGAGGACCTTCGACACCGCCCGCTCCGCGAGCGCACCGTGCCCCACCTCGCGCCGGGCCGGGCCGCGCAGCATTTTCACCTCCCCGACGCTGAAGGGGGGGAAGTTGTAGTGAAGCATGAAGGACTTTGTGGAATCGCCCAGGAGGGAATCGATCCGCTGCTCGTCCTGGGAGGTGCCCAGCGTGGAGGTGACGAGAACCTGGGTCTCCCCCCGGGTGAAGATGGCGGATCCATGGGTGCGCGGGAGTACCCGGACCTGCGAATGGATGGGCCGAACCTCCTCGAGGCCGCGGCCGTCGATCCGTTGTTTCTTGGAAAGGATCTTCCCGCGGACGATCCTCTTCTCGGTTTCCTTGAAGGCGCTCGCGATGAGCGTCGCCTTCTCCAGACGCTCCTCCTCGGAGAACGCTTCACGGGTCGCCGCGGAGATCTCCTCGATTCTCTTCCGCCGCTCCTGCTTGGCCAGGATTTCGTAGGCCGCCTGCAGGTCTGCCGCCGCCACATCCTCGATCTTGCGCAGATCCTCTTCGCCAAGCACATTCTTCTCGAAGGCCACCTTCGGTTTGCCCCATTCGCGGGCCATCGTCTCTTGAATCTCCAGGATGGGCGTAAGGGAGCGGTGCGCAAAGAGAATGGCGTCGAGGATTTCCTCCTCGGGAACCTCGGAGCCCTCTCCCTCCACCATCAGGATCGCGTCCTTGCTCCCGGCAACGAAGATGTTGATGTCGCTCCGCGCCAGGTCGGGGATCTCGGGGTTGATAACCAACTCTCCGTCGATCCTGCCGACCCGGGCTCCCGCAATGGGGCCCTCGAAGGGGATCGCGGAAAGCGAAAGGGCCGTGGAGGCCCCGATCATGGCGAGCACCGCCGTGTCGTTCACCTTGTCGGCGGAGAGGACCGTCGCGATGACCTGGATCTCGTTGTAGAACCCTTTCGGGAAGAGGGGCCGGATCGGTCTGTCGATCATCCGGGAGGTGAGAATCTCGAACTCGGACAGCCTCCCTTCCCTCTTGAAGAAGCCGCCCGGGATCTTCCCAACGGCAGACGTCTTTTCCACGTAATCCACAACGAGAGGAAGGAAGTCGATGCCCGGACGAGGGGTTTCGGATGCGCATGCGGTCACCAGAACAACGGATTCCCCGTAAGTAACTACGGCAGCGCCGCCCGCTTGTTTTGCCAACTTCCCGGTTTCAATGGATAATTTTCTTCCAGACAATTCCGTTTCGTACACGTTTCCCACTTGTCGTTATTCCCTTCTTGATGGCCCCCGCGGGGGCGAATTCTGGCGGATGGATTCCCTGACTACTTACGCAGGCCGAGTGCTTCCACGACGGCTTTGTACCGGAGCGACTCTTTCGACTTCAGGTAGTCGAGCAGGCGCCTCCTCTGACCAACCAGCTTTAACAATCCCCGACGGGAATTGAAATCCTTTGAGTGAGTCTTCAGATGGTCCGTGATCATGTTGATC
>JBAVJZ010000063.1:0-18341 GCA_049688015.1 Candidatus Deferrimicrobiaceae bacterium
GGGAGAAGCTGCGCCCCCGAGCCGCATCCGGCGTCGGCGACGCGGCGGACACGGCCCGACGCGAGGAGCCGGCCGAAGAGGGCACGCTGGGCGTCGGAGACCGGAAAGAGCGCATCATAGACGTCACTCAGGTCCGTGTAGAAAACCAAGGCCCCTCCTTTCGTGGCGCCCCATTGTATCAGGGGAAAATACGCATTCGAACAAAGAAAAGGTTGACGGGCGAGATTCTCCACGGATATGTATTGGGAAGCCGGAACAACGGCATAACGATACGCAAGGAGGGGGGATGATGAAACGGGGATCGGTGTTTCTCCTGATGGCCTTTGTTCTGACAGGGCTTTGCGGCAGCCCTGCCCAGGCCTTCAACCAGCCGCCGCTCAACCTCGGTCTGACCGACATCCTGGACGGCGGCGTTCCCGGCGTGGGCACCTTCTTCACCGAGTACGTCCAGGTGTACCAGTCCGACGAGTTCAAGGACAGTAATGGCGACGACATTCCGGGCCTCCCGCGCGTGAGCAGCGTTCTTTCCATGAACCAGCTCGTACACGTGTACAAACACAAGCTGCTGGGCGCCCACATCGGAGTGGACCTCCTTCTCCCCGTGGTCTCCATCAACGGAGGCGGACTTCCCACCAACCCGGGCGTGCTGGGCGATCTGACGGCGGGGCCGTTCCTCCAGTGGCTCGACACGAAGCTGCTCGGGCGCCCGATCGTGCAGCGGCTCGAACTGGACTTCACCATGCCCACGGGGCAGTACGACAAGAATTATGCCCTGAACCCGGGGAGCAACCTCTGGGTGATCGAACCGTACTACGCGTTCACCTGGTTTCTGACCCCGAAGTTTTCCACTTCCTGGCGGATCCACTATACGTTCAGCACCAAGAACGACGACGTCTCTCCTTCGCCGTTCAACGGCTTCTCCACCGAAGTCACCCCCGGACAGGTCTTCCATTTCAACTACTCCTTCGAATACGAGTTTTTCAAGGGGTTCCGGGGCGCGGTGGCCGGGTACTATCTGAAGCAGCTGACCGAGGACGAGGGAAGTTTCGGGGACATTTCGAATTCGGAGGAGCAGGTCTTCGCGGTCGGCCCGGCGCTGCACTACTTCTTCAGCGATAAATTCTCCGCGGGCCTGAAGACCCAGTGGGAGACGTCGACCGAGAACCGTACCGAAGGCAACCGCACCACCCTTCGATTCACCTACCTGTTCTAGGAAATACCGTTACCCGGATAGATCGACGGGGGGGCCGGAAGGCCCCCCTTTCGCTTGCGCAGTTTCCCCTCGTCCCGGGTCAGATCAGCACGCGCCGGTTTTCCCCGGGGAACATCTCCCGGTCGATCGGGGGGTGCCCAGGCGGAAGCTGCATCCCCGGACGGCCATGGAACGGAAGTCTCTCCAGGGAGTCGGCATACGGAGGAAGCCGGGGAACACCGCATTCCCCGACCTGCGCCAGAATATCCTTCCCCTGCTGTGTCACACACACGGGAGTCCCGTGAATATAGATCTGGCTCGAGGATGATGCGAAATAGGCAAGCGGTTCGCTCGCCCGGATATGATACAGGGCGAACAGCAGCACCGCTCCCGCCAGCGCAACCGGAAGTATCTTCTTCACTGGTCCCCCCTTTCCCGTCGTTTCCCGTTCGATGCGGGGAGGGGGGAAAAGATTCCGCCCGGGGCCGCCCCCCTTCTCCCGTCAATTCACTGCGACGGCCGTTCCCCCGTCCTCCTTCCCCGCCGGAAACGCCGCACCGACCGGCAGCAGGACCAACGACTCCTTCACGTCGAGGGAATTGTCGAACTGGTCATCGTCACCCCATACGAACGCATCCCCCCGGATCCGGTATTCCCCCGGCGGCACCCCGCTGGTGTTCCACTGGAACGTCTCCCGGTAAATCTTTCCCGGTTCTTTGGAAAAACCAAGCGAGAACAGCTTGCCTGACACCTCCTTGCCGTTTGCCAGGATAGTGATCGGTAGGGTCAAGTCGACCGGGTCCCCATGGTTTTGCAGTACCATTTCGAACCGGATGGTGTCGCCCACGTGCGCGACGATCGGGGTGACGCGTACCTCCCGGACGATGAGATCCACCCAGTATCCGTTGTCATCACCGAAATCAACGTTGAGGATCCGCGGGCCGGCACCCGCCGTACCCGTACCGAACAACAGAATCCCGAGGGAAAGCAGGACGATTCCGACCCACGACCTGGTTGCGATCTCATTACTGCGCATTGCCGTCTCTCCTTCGTTTCACGCCGACACGTTCCCGGAAACGGTTTCGTTGTTGGATTCCTCCATCCGACATTAGATGTATTCCGAAAATCCAAGGATTCGACAACCGTCTCCGGTTGCAAAATATTTGCAACTGCAATATAGTTGCATTCTTGGAGGAACCCGTGGGACCGCCCGCAGAAGAGCTTCGAAAGCTGGGATACCCTGCCACGCGCGGCAGGGGGGAGATACTGCGCATCCTGACGGAAAGCCCGATCCCCCTGTCGTCGAAGGAGATCCTGGACAGGTTTCCGGCGCCCAAGCCCGACGCGTCCACCGTCTACCGGAACCTTTCCCTGCTCGTTTCTCTCGGCATGGTCCGGAGCGTCGCGCTGCACGAACGGAGCCGTCGCTACGAGGCAGCCACCGACGGAGGACATCGCCATCGTGTCGTCTGCAAGGGGTGCGGCAGGATCGAATCGTTCGAGTCCCTTCGATGCGACCTCTCCCGTCTCGAGGCGGACATCCGCGGCACTCTCGGATACGACGTTAAGGACCATTCCCTGGAATTTTTCGGCGTCTGCCCGCAATGCATCCGAAGGGAGATGGGACGATGAACGGCCGTGTCATCCTGCTTGCCGCCGTGCTGATCCTCTCCCCCTTCCCACAGGCGGCACAGGGGACCGATCTTCGTGTCCTCACCTCGTTTCTTCCGATGGATATCTTCACACGGAACGTCGTCGGCGACGCACCGGGCGTCGCGGTAAGGATGATGCTCCCCGCCACCCTGGGATGCCCCCACGACTATTCGCTTTCTCCAGGAGATATGAGGAAGATCTCCGAAGCGGACCTGTTTATCGTAAACGGATACGGCATGGAGGATTTCCTCGGCGCTCCCATACGGCGGGCGAACCCCGACATCCGGATCGTGGAAACCGCATCTTCCGTGACTCCTCTCCTTGTGGGGAATGGCCATGGGGAGATCAACCCGCACACCTGGGTCAGCCCCCGGAACGCCATCATGCAGGTCCGTGCGATCGAGAAGGCCCTCTCGGCCGCCTCGCCGGAGAACCAACCGGTCTTCCGCCGGAACGCCGACGCATATGTGGACAGGCTCGAAATCCTCGCCGGGGAATTCGACAAGGCGGCAGCCCTTTTCCGGAGCCGGAACATCGTGACCTTCCACAACGTCTTCGACTACCTGGCGAGGGACCTCGGGCTTACCGTCGTGGGATGGATCGAGCAAACGCCGGGCCAGGAGCCCTCCGCCGGCGAAATCCGGGACCTCATCCGGACGATCCGGGAAAGGAAGGCTGCCGCCGTCTTCGCGGAGCCCCAGTACCCCGGGAGGCTCGCCGCGATGGTCGCCGGAGAGGCCGGCGTCCCCGTCTTCACGCTCGACCCGGTGTCGACGGGGTCCACGACGCCATCGACATATGAGGACACCATGCGGCAGAATCTGCGGACGCTCACGGAGGCGTTGGGGAACCGATGACACTCCCGGGGCATCGCCACACGCTCGAAATCCGCAACCTTTCCGTACACGCAGGCGAAACGGAGATCCTGTCCGGAATCGACGCCGACATCCGGTGCGGGGAGGTCACCGCCCTCGTCGGCCCGAACGGAGCGGGGAAGACCACCCTGCTTCAGGCCATCCTGGGACTCGTCCCCTACCAGGGGGAAATCCGGTTCTGCCGCGCCGCGGAGCACGGGGAGGGCGCCCCCCGGATCGGATACGTACCCCAGCGGCTTGACTTCGACCGGAACGCCCCGATGCGGGTGATCGATTTTTTCGCGCTTTCCTCCCAGAGATATCCCGTCGTCTTCGGACACTCCGCGCGGTCAAGGAGGTCGGCCGAGGAGATCCTGGCACGGGTGGACGCGGTCCGGCTCATCTCCCGTCCCCTGGGGAAACTGTCGGGGGGAGAGCTCCAGAGGATCCTGCTCGCCCTTGCCCTTCGGGACGACCCCGACATCCTGTTGCTCGACGAACCGGTATCCGGGGTGGACCTCTCGGGCGAAATGCTGTTTTGCGATTTCCTCAGCAAGATTCACAGCGAGTCCCGGTTCAGCCTGCTCCTTGTGAGCCACGATCTCTCCGTGGTCAGCCGCCACGCCGACCGCGTCATCTGCCTGAACCGGAGGATCATCTGCCAAGGGGCTACGACGGAGATGCTTACACCGGAGAACCTCGAGGCAATGTACGGCAGCGGCGCACATCTGGTAAGTCACGGCCCCGCCGATGGCCGCGGCCACCTCCATGGGCAGCCGGAGTCCGGGCAGGAAGAGGAAACGAGGGATTGATGGCACATTCGCTGCTCGATCTCCTTTTCTCCGCGATGGGGCACCTCCTGCCGTTCGGCTTCGCGGAGCCGCTCTTCATGAAGCGGGCGATCCTGGCCATGCTTTTCGTCGCTCCCGCAGCGGCGGCTGTAGGCGTTCCTCTCGTCCACTTCCGGATGGCGTTCTTCTCCGACGCCATCGGGCACTCCGCCTTCACCGGCGTGGCCATCGGCGTGCTCCTCGGCGTCCACCCTCTTCTCACGATGGTGGCCTTCGGCCTGTTCGTGGCATGGGCGATCACACTGGTCAGGGGACGTACTGAGCTTTCCCCGGACACCGTTATCGGGGTCTTCTTCTCTACGGTCATCGCCCTCGGAATCGCCATCATCAGCGCGCAAAAGGGGCTCACGCGCAACCTGCAAGCCTACCTCTACGGCGACCTTCTTGCGGTTTCCGAGACGGAACTCCTCTGGATGGGAATGCTTCTTGGGGTTGTCGGCGCCTACCTGTTCCTCGCCTTCAACAAGATCATGCTTATCGGTGTCCACGAGGGATTCGCCAAGTCGATGGGTGTCCCCGTCCGCGGACTGGAAATCTCCTTCGCCCTCGTCGTCGCCCTCGTGGTCACGACCGCCATCCGGGCGGTGGGAATCCTTCTCGTCACGGCCCTTCTCGTCGTCCCGGCAGCGGCCGCCAGGAACTTGGCCCGCGGAATCATCTCCGCCTTCTGGGCAGCCATCGCCATCGCCGTGGTTTCCGGCCTCCTGGGGATATCCGCCTCGTATTACCTGGATACCGCAACGGGGGCGACGGTGGTGCTATTCGCCTCTGCGTTTTTCGCGATTACGGCTCTGCTCAAAGGATTGTCCCGACGGTAGAACCCGTCACGGGCAATCGCGCCTCGAAGCGGGAGGGGGGGGTGATCCCCCCTCCCCCGGATTCCCGATGCGGGATGAAACGCCGCCTTGTCTTCTCCCTGCGAGGGGAACAGCGGATCGACGGGCTAGTCGGCCTTCGTGTACTTCGCTTTTTCCTTCTCCATCGCGTCCCTGCCCGCGTCGTAGGCGGCCTTGATGATCGCCTTCTCCTCCTCCATGAAGGAATCGACCTTCTGCTTGACGTCGATGCCCCACCCCTCGGTCTTCTTCTTCATGTCATCGACGACCTCGTTGATCTTGACCCGCGCCTCCGTGCCGGATACAGGAGCATAAAGAAGGGCCAGCCCCGCGCCGATCAGGCCACCGGCAAGGAACGCCATGAACACCCCTCCCGCATTACAATTTTCATTCGCCATGACGACCCTCCTTTCGGAATATTCGTTTCACGAAATGCGACATGCCGGCCTTCGATCCCGCCAGCACCCCGGCCACACTCCCCAGAACCGGGAGGACGGCGAAATCGAGAACTCCCGTGGCCGCGTCCAGCGTCTTCCGGAATCTCCGCACACCTTCCGTCACGTGCTCGATGTTGTCCGCGCCCCTCTTGGCATGAGATACGATCTCCTGGACCACGCCATTGGTTACCCGGATCTCCTCTGCCGTCTTCTCGAACAACCGGAAGGACGTCTCGACGTGATTCGCAAGTTTTTCAAGGGTTTTTATGAGTTTCCAGACGGACCACGCCAACCCCATGGCGACAACAATGAGTACCATGGCAAGAAACGTAAGCATACCCGATTGGATTCCCAAGCCGAAACCCCCCTTTTCATTGAGATATTGCAACCGGGTACAAAGTTCCGTAGGTTAAGTAATAAAATACAAGAAAGCTTCTCCTACCGCAAGCACTGCTGCAGTACAATGGACGGAACGGGGGGGAAGTTTCGCAGCCGAGGACGCATTGCACCGGAACCGAAGCCGACTACCGACTGTCAATAGGTAGGGTAAAGGATCGCCGTGGATTCTGACGCTCCTCCGCCTAACCGCTTGAAAAACAATAAGAGCGAGGCGGAAAACAGACCCGTGGACCTCCTGGTGGAGGCATTCCGGGAGGGAAAACCGGGGGCGTTTGACGCCATCGTCAGGACCCACCAGGACCGGGTATACGCCTTCTGCCTCAGAATGTTGGCGGATCGGGAGGATGCTTTGGACGTCGCGCAGGAGGTGTTCCTCTCGGCCTACCGGAACCTGGCGGGGTTTCGCGGGGAGGCGTCGCTTTCCACGTGGCTGCTCCGCATCGCGGCCAACCGGTCCCTGAACCGTATTCGCCAGCGGGCGACCCGGGCCGCAAGAGAGGTTATGTCGATTGAATCGCAAGGGGACGGGGATTCGCCATTCCAGCCTCCCGGCAGGGAGGAGGATCGCCCCGACCGCATGGTGGAATCCCGGGAGACCAGGAAGATCCTGGAAGCGGCGATTGCGAATCTCGACGAAGATTCCCGAATGCTCGTACTGCTGTCGGATGTCGAGGGCTTAAGCTACGAGGAACTTTCCGAGGCGGTCGGCATTCCCCTGGGGACGGTGAAATCGAGGCTTCACAGGGCGAGGATGGCGCTGCGGAAGATGCTGGCGCCGGTCGTGTAAGGGGTAGGAGTGGCTACGATGGAATGCACCAGGACACAGGATATGCTTTCCTCTTACCTGGACGGGGACCTTTCGGACAGGGAGCAGGGGGAAATCGCCGGCCACATCCGGCAATGCTCCCGGTGCGCCGAGGAGGAAAGGGCACTCCGGGAGACGCTCTCGCTCCTGCGAAACCTCCCCGCCGAGGCAGCCCCTCCGGAACTCCTCAAGGGGGTTAAGCAGCGCATCGCGGAGAAGACGGCGGTGCCCCTGTGGAAGAAGGTGTTCCTGCCCGCGCACATCAAGATCCCGCTCGAGGCCGCGGCCGTGGTGCTGGTCTTCCTCCTTGTCTACGGAATCCAGAAAGAGATGCCGGCGACAACGCCTGTCCCGTCTCCTCCCGCATCCGCCGAGAGCGGGGTACGGGTGGCGAGGACAGGACCTGTTGCGGAGCGCCCGGTCGCTGACACAATCCGCGGGGCCAAGGCCGAACCGTCCCCTGAAAAGGAACGGAAGTCTGTCGTAACACCGATACCCGAAAATCCGACTGTCCATGCAAGAACGGAACCTCCGGCGGACCTCGCAGAACCGGTGCGTACCGGGATCGGGGCGACCGGGAAGGAACGGGAAGCCGTTCCCGAACCGATGCCCGAAAGACCGGGCACGTTTGCAAAGTCGGAACTGCCGGCGGGCCTCGCAGCCCGAGTGAGTACCGAAAGCGGGGCGATCGGGAAGGAACGGGAAATCGTTTCCGAACCGATGCCCGAAAGACCGGGCACGTTTGCAAGGTCGGAACTGCCGGCGGGCCTCGCCCGGGTGAGTACCGAGAGCGGGACGACCGAACCGGTCTTCCTCCGGCAGTCCCCGCCCGGGGAAACCGAGGAGATACACTTTTTCGCCGCACCGCCGGGCCTCCTGCGGCAAGAGGTCTCCGGTAGAGAAGTGACGATCGAAGTCGATCGGGATGCCCGGCCCGGCGTCGAGGATCGTATCGCCGCCGTTGCCCTGCGCCTGGGGGGAGCGGTCCGCCGGGACAGGGTGCGATTCGCGACAAGCCGCATGGAGAAGGCGGTGGTCGTCTCCAACGTCGTCCGGGTCCGCATCCCGGCGGTGTTTGCCGACGTATTCCTCGAAGAACTGGGAAAACTGGGATCGATCTCCCCGGAAGGGATACCCGGAAAGCTTGACATCCCGCCGGGCCCCTCGCCCGATCCTGTTGCCTATACGGTCCGGATTCGCGTCAAATAAACTCCTCGCCGGACCGGGTCGGCGGGGCAATGATGCCCCGATACCCCTTTTCCACCCGTTACTCTTTCGCGTAGTCGAACAGCGTCCGGTACTTCCCGCACAGGTCGAACTTCAGGTAGGACAGAACGCGCCCGGTCGCCTCCTTGCTCATCGGGAGGAACTTCCCCTTCGCCTTCACGCTGACCTTTCCCCCGCAAACGAGTTCCCCGGTGCTGTAGGCGATACGCCCCGAATCCTCCTCGAGTCGGCTTACGATTTCGATCTCCTCCCCGACCGGAACGGGAAATAGGTACTTCACGGTCAGTTCGCCCGTGAGATACATCGGATGCCGGCTCCCGAACACCGTGGCCGCCCACCCCATCGACTCGTCCAGGAGTGCCGCGATGACGCCCCCGTGCGCGACGTCCTTGTACCCGTTGACATGGCGGGGCAGGGTCACCCGCGTCCGCACGGCATCCCCCTCGACAAAGAAACGGGTACGCACGCCGCACCCGTTCTCGTCCCCGCAAATGAAGCACCGGGACGAGTGGGGTAGGTACTCCCTCTCCGCGTCGACCATATCCTCTCCTTTTCCGCTTCCCCTAGTGCACCGTCTCGCAAATACCTTGGCATTCGAACGCCGCTGCATCCACGCCAGCTTCGTTGCGCTTCTTCACCATACTCAACGGTATGCCTCAGTCGCGCGCCTTGCCGGCGCGGCGCATCGACGCTCTCGGTGCTTCAAGCTATTTACGAGGCGGTACACTACCGGAGCGCTCCTTGCCAGGTACCTCTTCTTTGCAGTTCGGCCGCCACATCCTGCGCCATCTCCCTGCCGCCTTTCTCCCACAGGGGGGCGATCAGGGTCCCGGCGGGCGCCGACCCGATCAACCGGAGCACGGCGACTTCATCAGAGAGCCGTTCGAGGAAATCCGCGCATACCGATACGTATTCCCCGTATTCCGGCACCCTCACCGTTCCTTTTCTCCACTCTTCCGCCACGGCGCTCCCTGCCACAACGTGGAAGTGATGCAGCTTCACCCCCTGCACGTCGAGGTCGGAGAGGAAGCCGGCCGTTTCCACGAAATTCTCCCGCGTGTCTCCGGGGAGCCCGTAGATCAGGTGTACACCGGTGTCGATCTTCCGTTCCCGGACCGCCGCAACGGCAGTCACAAACTCGTCGACGGTGTGCCCGCGGTTAATCCCCGCGAGCACGGCGTCGGATTTCGACTGAAGCCCGATCTCGACGAAGACATACCCGGTTCGGCCGATCCCCTCCAGCACGTCGAGCACCTCCGGGCCGAGGCAGTCGGGCCTGGTACCCACGACGATTCCCACCACGTCGGGATGGCAAAAGGCGGCCCGGTATATCCGGTCCAGTTCGTCCGGGGGAGCATAGCTGTTGCTGAAACGCTGGTAATAAACGAGGATGTGCCGGACATTCCGGTGCCTTCCCGGGGAACGGATCGTCCGCCGGACCTGCTCTTCGACAGGAAGGCCCGGAAATTTGATCCCGCCGGTGAAGGAGTCGCTGTTGCAGTAGAAACAACCGCCCCCGCCCCGGGTTCCGTCCCGGTTCGGGCAGGTGAATCCCCCATCGACGCTGATTCGCACCGCGGCGCCGCCGATTCGCCTCCGCAGATACGACGCGTAATTGTGGAAACGAAGATCCGGGTGTATAGGAGGATACATCTTTTTATTCTACCAAAGGGGGCGCCACAGAGGGTATGCAGCCCCCGCAAGCTTCCGCCCGGTGATCCCGGACCTCCTGCAGAACCTCGTCCGGACACCCGGACCCGCCCGCCTCGAGGCAAAGCCGTTCCGCTTCCGCGAAGGCCTCATCCGCGCGTCCCGGCTGGCCCATCCGCATCCGGAGCACCCCGAGCGTGTCGAGCAGCGTCGCGGTTCGGTTCGCTTCCCGGGAGAGGACCGTCTCCATCCGCTCCACCGCCTCCTCCCGGCGCTCGCCGGAAAGGATCGCCGTCCAGGCGAGGTTGTTGGTCGCCTCGGGGTCGTCGGGCCGCATGGAAAGCGCTTCCCCGTACTCCTCCCTCGCCTTCCCGTACTCTTTCTTCGCCAACCAGACGTTTCCCAGGTTCACCCGGGCCTGGAAACACTCCTTGTCCTTCCGGAGGGCCCGCTCGTATTCCCGGATCGCCAGATCGAACTTCCCCTGGCGCTCGTACAGCACGCCGAGCTCGAGGTGTTCACCCGCCGTCAAGGGATCTTCCAGCACGATGACGCGAGGCATCCTGCCGCACCCCGTCATCGCGAAAACCGCCGCAAGAAGAAGACCGGGAATCGCAAGCGCCAGAATCTCCCGCCGAAAGCGGCGGGGTCTCCCTCTCCTCCCGGTCACTTCGGAACCCGCCTTCGCACGATGATCGCCAGCCGCCCCATCTTCGCCCACTGTGTCTCGAGGGAGGAAAAAGGGATCACCTTTCCCTCCTCCCTTCCCGAGTGGGCAACCACCCCTTCGGGAGTCACGCCGAATACGAGCATGTAGTGCGGGCGGCTGTAGACCCATGCCCCAAGGTCCACGAGCAGGATCACGGGGATGCCCTCCGCTATCCTTTCCCGCAACCGCTCCAGGTCGAGATCGACGACCTCCGCCTCGAATCCGCGACGCCTGGCAGCCGCCGCCAGGTCGGTGATGAGCGTCCCGCGCAGACCCGCGGTCCTCGTCTCCCGAACGATCTCCCCGGTGCTGACATCCACCCCGTAAAAACGCAGGAGCATCGCAAGCGAGGAGGGGCCACACGTGTCCTCCTCCTGCGGCAGGAAGGGAACATGCGGGATGACGGTTGCGGCGGCGGCGTGCCGTATGCCTGCCTCCGCCCCCGGGGTGGCGGGGCTCCCCCCCCGAACCCCGGCGTCCTGCGCGCATCCCCCCAAAATGAAAAAGGCGCCGCCTGCGAGCAGGGCGGCGCCCATCACCCCTGTTCGCATCACTTTCAGCGTATGACGATCTCCTTGTTCATCAACTTGACGATCACGACGATGAGGATGATCAGGACCGCAACGCCGATCAGAAAACCGAGGGCGCTGTCCGCCCCTTCGGCTGCCCTGTCGGACAGGGAGGCAAGGCGGTGCAGGTCCGCGTCGCTCATGGAGCGGATCTTGGCCATCGCCTCATCCGCGGACACGCCGTAGTCCGTGAGTTGCTGGAGGACGATCTTCTGTTCCAGGAAGGCCTGGAGCTTACCGACGTCCGCTCCCCGGACCGACGCGCCGTCGATCCCGTGGGACGCAATGACGCCTGCCAGTGCCTCCCCCCGGATCGACCCGAGCACTCCCATCCAGCACGCCATCATCAAGGCCAACAGGAAAAACCAGCCTGCCTTCCGGATCGCTTTCATACGTCGACCTCCCTATAGGGTGTCCCGCACGTTCCCTTTTCCGTTTCCCGTATATTGGCAAAAAACCGCCCGGGGGGCAAGGTCAACGGTAAGGGAAGAGCAGGTTTTCCAGTTCGTCCAGGACCTTCTCCATCTCGGCGCGGCATGTCTCCCGGTCCTGCAGGCAGAGGCGATCCGCGTTCTCCATCACCCCCAACCATCTCCGCCGGTCCTCCCGCAACCGGGCCACGAACCCGTTGAACGCGGAGATGAGATCCGGCACCATATCGCCGTGGCGCATGAAGAACGGCCTGACCGACCCCCCGTTGAGATAGGTCACAAGAACCTTCTCCAGCCCGAAAATCGGCCCGGCGACCTTGTGAAGCAGGTTGATGCAAAGCCAGGCCGCGGCTCCGCTCAGGAAGAGAACGTAGGCCAGGAAGGAAAGAGCGACAACGGGGAGCATGGTATTCCCAAGATGGCGAAGGGCGTAATACACCGCGGCGTACCCGTTCGGGAGGGGGGGGGTGAGATACAGGTAATGGAAAAGGAACAGGAGGAGCGTTCCCAGCCCGGAAAAGGCGAGCCAGAAAACAAGGAACTGTCCCCAGAACGAATGGCCCGCGGCAGGATCCCCCCTGCCCCCTCTCCACGGGCTCACGGCGCGATCCTCCCGATCTTCTCCTTGAGCGCTTCCCATCGCTTTTCAAACTCCACCTGCGACAGGTCGGACGTCCGAATCGCTTTCGCCTCCCCCCGGATTTCCTCGATCAGGGCAAGGGTATAGGATCGGACCTCGTCGATTTCCGTCCCGAAATCAACGAGTTCCTTGAAACTTCGCACATCCGACGGGGAAGAGAGGTCCCCCTTCCCCGCAGCCTCGAAAACCTCTGTCAGGCGGGATATCCCCAGCCGTACTCTGCGCACGTACCACAGGAAAGCGAGAGACCCCCCCGCAAAAACGATGGCGAACAGGGCAAGAAGCTGCCGGATCAGGATGTCGCTCACGACCCGGAAGGGGGTCGGGAACCCGAAATGGCCCCTGGCAGAAGCGTGGCCAAGGGCCTGCCGGAGGTCACGGAACAGCAAACCCGCGACCAGCGCCCCGGCGACCAGGACGACGGCGATGATGAGAATCGCGGCCCCTCCCTGGAATTTCGGGTTGACCAGCTTGGTCCGTCGCCGAAACTTGAACTGGGGATTTCGCTTCATCGTTTTCCGTGGCACTCCTCGCACAACGGTGCGAACCCCCGAACGGGATCGGACACCCGCGCGAAGTAGGTCCGGTAGGCGGGTTTCGAGCCTGCCGGAGCGCCCGGGTCCGCCGCCTTCTGGGAGGCAAACGCCCGGGTCGAAGAAAGGAACGGCCCATGGGCATAGTGGCAGGTGAGGCAGAATATCTTCCCCTCGCTGTCCAGCGGCAGGTCTGCCGGTACCCTCATGCGGCGGCGCCCGTCCCCGGGCCGGATGGCGATCGGATGGGTTATTCCCAGCCCCTCGAGCGAGTGGCAATCCAGGCAGAACGTGTCCGATCCCGGGAGAAACCGGCCCTTTTCCGGCTTGGACCCGCGATAGACGTGGCACTGCGGGCAGCTTGCGGGGTCCAAGAAATGGGAGTGGGGATCGTCCGGGGTGTCGGAGAGCCCTTCCCCATTCACCGGGGGGACGGGGAACAGCGACAGGGACAGGACCAGCACGAGGAGGAGCGTACCTTTTGTCCTTCCTCCCATATCGTAGACGACCTCCCGGCCCTTCATGCGGTCCCGACTCTCCTTCTACCCCATTTCCCGAGGGAATCCAATCGGCTTTCCTCTACAGCACCCGGACGGGCATGATGATCATCGGCAGCCCGTGGAAGACGAGTTTTCTCTGCGCGAGAAACGCCGTCTGGTTGTGAAGCACCCTCGTGATGAAGGTCTCCTCCTCGAAGACAAGCTGACCGGCGAAAAACGTGATGTTGCGGAAATCATTTGCGATTTTCGGCGCCAACCGGTCGACCACCGTTATGACGTCCGTTCCGACTTCATAACGCGCTTCGGCGTAGTAGCCGTGCCCCTTGGCGAATTCCACGTATTGCCCGAGCTGGCGTTTCAGATCCTCTCCGAGATTTTCGATCTCCTCGACCCCCTTGAACGTGCGGGAATCGATCACACCGGCGGAGAGAAAGACGAAGTTCCGGAACATTCCCGGGAACGACCGGACCACGGAGAAAAAGACGTGCATGCCCATCCCGTTGTAGCCCGACACCATGATGGCGGCGGTCGGACCATCCTTTCGGAGAACCGGTTCCTGTTCGGCAGGCACCGTCAGCGAGGGGAGTCCCGTCAGAAGTTCGTCCAGCCGTTGCATGTGCCCTTCCACGTTCCGATAATGCCTCCGGATCAGGAAAGAAAGCGCGATAAAGGTCCCGGTGATCAACAGGGTCAACCATCCGCCTTCCGGGAACTTGATCATTACCGTCGCGGTCAGGATCGATGCGGTCAGGAGAACCCCGATTCCGTTCATTCCGAGCCCGAATTTCCAATCCGGCGCCGTTCTGCGTTCTCTCAGCCAGTGGACGCACATCCCGAACTGGTCGACGGTAAAGGTGAGGAACACGTTGATCGAGTACATGATGACGAGGTACTTCACGGAGCCGCCGGTGATGTACAGCATCACGATGGCCATAATCCCCATGAAATATATCCCGTACTTGGTCACCAGCCGGTCGGACAGGTGCGCGAACCGGTGGGGCATGTAGGAATCGACCGCCATGCTCGAGAGGACCTGTGGCCCTCCGAGGAAGCCCGTCTGGGCGGCGACGAACAGCAGGGTCGCCTCCGTCACCAGCACGAACGCCACGATGATGCTTTTGGTCCGGCCCTGCCAGATGTTGCCTGCGATCCCTTCGATCAGAGAGGCGTTGAGCGTTTTCCCGGGGATGTGTTCCACCCCGTTGAGCATGTACCCCAGAATGATCCCGCCGGCGACGAACGAGAGCGAGAGGGCCATGTACAGGAGAGCTTTCTTCCCTGTTTTTACGCGGGGTTCCCGAAGCGTCCCCATGGCGTTGCAGACCGCCTCGATCCCCGTGTACGTTCCGGCCCCCATCGAATAGGCCCGCAGGAGAAGCACGCCCACTCCGAACAACCCCAATTCCGCCACGGCGTCGGACATGTCCCCCGACACGGTAGCGGTTACGGCGGGAAGTTCGGGCAGGTGTCTCAGGACCGAATAGAGAACGAGCGGAACGTGGCAGAAGATGAACGCCAGGAAAATGGGGGTGAGGATTGTCACCGACTCCTTGATCCCCCTCAGGTTGAGCACGATGAGCAGGATGATGACGAAGGCGATGGACGAGAACTTGTAGGTCTGCCAGCCAAGCGGGAGGAAGCTGAATACCGCGTCGACTCCTGCCGCCACGGAGATGGTCACGGTCAGGACGTAATCGATGACCAGCGCCGACCCGGAGACGACCCCCGCCCTCTCCCCGAGCAGCTTGGCGGCGAGGATGTATCCTCCCCCCCCCATGGGGAATTTCTCGATGACCCGGGCGTAGCTGCCCGAGATGATGAAGACGGTGATGACCGTGGCGATCGCGATGAAAATCGCCAGGGAGGTGTGTCGCCCGAGTGCGAGGAACGCCTCCTCCGGCCCGTAGGCGGAGGAGGATATCCCGTCCGCCCCGAGGCCGACCCACGCGAAGAAGGCGATCAGGGAGATCCGGTGGAAGAGTTTCGGGTCGAACAGGTCGCGGGGCGCTCCCAGGAGGAACCGCTTGGCGCGCTGAAAAAAGGATGCCATGCCCATATCGCTTAGCGCCACCCTCCCCAATCGACAAAGCCTAATGATATTCGGCCCGGTTTCCCCCGTCAAACCATCAAAAAAAACGAAAGAGGCCCGCGGCCTCTTAAAAAAAATAGGGGGCCGTTGTCCTTGCGGCCCCCGATCCGGTTAGGGTTGACTGACTCCCTACCATCCTTTGATGACGGTATCGGCCAACCGGGCGCGAAACTTTAGAAAAAACGTCACGGAGGAAAAGAAAGCGTTCCCCGTCCGGAATCCCCCATGGAGTAGAGCAACACGACGAGGTTGTGGAATCTCCCCTCCTGATCGTTCACGAAGTTCCGTAAAAAGACCACGCGCTCGAATCCCATCTTTTCGAAAGCCCGTATGGCGGCCTGTTGCTCTTCGATCACCTCCGCCAGGAGATAGTGCAGGGCGGCCTTCTCCCCCAGATGCCGTATCTCCCGGAGCATCGCCGTCCCGAGGCCCCGGTGACGGAAATCCGGCGCGATCTGGATCCGGACCGTCCCGACGCGCTGCTTCCAGCCGTTCCGGTTCCGGTGAAGGGTCGCATCCCCCACCACCCGTCCCTCCTCGAGGGCAAGAACGGGAAGCACCGAATCGTATTCGAGATGTTCCGCCCACCGTTCGACCACTTCCTTCCGGGTTACGTCCTCCCGGAAGTACATCTTGTCCTCCGGGGGGATCCGGCGGAGAAAATCCCAGAGCCGGTCCACGTCCTCCCGCACCATCGGGCGGAGGGTGAGCCGTGCTCCGTCGCGGAGGGTGATTTCCCTCGGGTATCGTTCGAGCGTTATCATCGGCTTCCTCCCCCGGTTCCTGTGCCGCTTACCACTCTTCCTTGAACGGCACTTCCGCCGCGTCGTACCATTTCGCAAATTCCATGGGGTCGTGGGGGGGCAGACCCTCCCCGTGCAGCAGGTCGTCGATCGCGGTGTGCGCGTAGGAAAGTGCGTGGTCGAGGAACCGGAGGGCGTCCGAAGATTCCGCATCGGGATTTCCCGCCTCGAGCGCCTCGATCGCCTTGCCAAGGTCGCGCCGCGCCGCGGGCCGATCCTTCGTTTCGAGAACCTCGCCGATCGCCTTCAGGTGCCGCTCGATCTGATGGTAGGCCCGCCGGATATCGACCGTCGTGGCGTTCATCTTCCTCCACTTCCCGAAATAGATCCGGTCGTGGCCCGCCTGCAGATTCGGGTATCCCCGGCCCCGGTAAGGGCACATTTCCTTTCCGTCCGAGTCCTTTATCGCCTCATGGGAATCGTAGACAAGATCCGCCCCGCAGGCGGGGCAGGACATCCGGGAAATTGGCATGGCAGAATTATATCCCAACCGGGGCGGACCGTAGTACAAGGCTATCGTAGGAAGCCCGCGGCATTTTCCGCGAAAAGGGGGTACCCATGAGCACGGTAATCGTCGAGAAGCACGGTGGCGTCGCCACGATCCGGATGAACCGGCCCGACCGGATGAACGCGTACGATTTCGAAATGGGGAAGGAGCTGCTCGACGCCGTTTCGTCCCTGGGCAACGACCCGGGCGTCCGCTGCATCGTGTTCACCGGGTCCGGAAGGGCCTTCTCGGGCGGCGGCAACGTGGGGATGATGGAATCCTTCCGGGGGGAGGCCGACGAGAACTTCCTGGAGCTCATGGTCCGGCTGCACGCCTTCATCGCGTCCCTCAGGCGAGTCCCCAAGCCCGTCCTTTCGGCGGTCAACGGCGTCGCGGCAGGAGCGGGGTTCTCCATGGCGCTGGCCGGCGATCTCGTGGTCGCCGCGAAGTCGGCACGCTTCACGCTCGCCTACCAGAACATCGGGCTCTCCCCGGACGGCGGGGCCACCTTTTTCCTCGCCCGGGCCGTCGGAACCCAGCGGGCGATGGAACTCACCCTGACCGGTAGGACGCTCACCGCGGAAGAGGCGGCCGCGTGGGGGCTCGTCCAGCGGGTCCTTCCCGACGACTCGTTCGAAGCAGGGACGGCGGAACTGGCGGAGCGCATCGCCTCCGGCCCCACTCTCGCCTTCGCGAGGGCGAAGGAGCTGTACAACCGGGCACTGTGCCAGCCGCTGGAAGCACAGCTCGAGGACGAGCGCCAGCGGGTCGCCGCGTCCGCCCGGACCGGGGACTTCCGCGAGGGAGTGCGGGCGTTTCTCGAGAAGCGGCCGCCCGCTTTCCGGGGAGAGTAGCAACCTCCTTTCCCGCACCCCCTTGACCCGCCCATATAGGTATGTCAACATACCCATATGGGCAGGCCGCTGACCGCCAGGCAACGCAGGGTTCTCACGTTCCTGCGGGAGTTCGTTCTCTCCCGCTCCTTCGCCCCCACCGCGAGGGAAGTGGCGGACCGCTTCGGGATTGCAGAGAAAAACGCCTTTTATTACATGAAGTTGCTTGAAAGAAAGGGATACCTCCGCCGCCACCGGAAATCCCCCCGCCGGATCGAGTTTCTCGGGGAGGCGGCGCTTCCTTCCCCCTTGCGCGTTCCGGTGCTGGGACGGGTGCCCGCCGGAAGCCCCCGGGAGGCGATCGAACTCGCCGAGGAGGAACTCCTCCTGGATCCTTCGCTGGCCGGCGAGGGGGAAATCTTCTCCCTCCGCGTAAAAGGGGACAGCATGGAGGGGGCACACATCTGCGAGGGGGACTACGTCCTCGTACGGGCGCAGGAGACCGCCGAGGACGGGGAGATCGTAGTCGCCGTCGTCGACGGGGAGGCCACGGTCAAACGGATCCGCCGTCGCAACGGAGGAGTCCGCCTCGAGCCCGCCAACCCCGCCTATGCCCCCCTCGACGTGCCGGACGGCTTCCCGTCCTTCCGGATCGCGGGGAAAGTCGTCGGCATTTTCCGGAAATTGTAGGAACGAAGGAGCCCGCCTTGCCTGGTCGCGCGCCCCATACGCCGGTCGTCTTCCCCGCCGTCACGGACATCGAGCGCGCCTCCGCTCTTTGCCTGCGCCCCGCGCCGGGCAAGCTCGCCGGCTTTTTCGGGACGGGCGCCCACCGGCTGGCGC
>JBAVJZ010000064.1:0-7986 GCA_049688015.1 Candidatus Deferrimicrobiaceae bacterium
CCGCCGTCGTCTTCCCCGTACCCTTCTCCCCACGGATCAGAACGCCGCCGATCGTGGGGTCCACCGCATTCACCAGGAGGCCCTTCTTCAACAGATCCTGGCCCACGATCGCGCTGAACGGAAACAGACGCATGCTCCTATCCCCAGATCATTGGATGAAGGAAAGGAAGAAACGATCGCCGCTGTGGTCGGCCAGCAAAGGGTGGAGACGGCCGGAAAGGGTTCCCCGGCAGCACCCGTTCGCCCGAGACGGCATCATCGTAGTATCGAAAGAAAACAAGACGACGGGATGAAAAATGAAGGGATCCGTATACCTTCAGGACAGATAGGGCTCCTCACCCGGAGGAAGCGCCTCGAAAAACTCGGCGAAGTGCTCCTCGATTTCTTCGGGACAGGGCTTCGGTTCCCCGCCGCCGTTCAGATACCGTAAGAACCCCCCGCACGTCTCGCACCGGTCACGATGCGCATCGAACAGAAGGGAGAGGGAAGGGGCCAACCGCCGGTCCCGGAACGCCCGCAGGAGAGTTTCCACCTCCCGTTTTTGTTCTTCTGCGGCCATTTTCCTATACTTATCAAGCTCTTGGCGGTGCTCCCTCGCTTTCTCAATCACAAAGGACTTCAGTCTTTCCCGGAACTCCTCCGGGATCTCGTTCAGCCGTACCTGCCGGCAGATGAGTTTTGTCGTGTCGTAGGTCCGGAGGAAATTCGTGCAGGACTCGCACATCACGATGTGCGCATCCAGGTCCTCCCGCAGGCGGTCCTCCATGGAACCGTCGAGGTAATCCCCCAGCAGGTAGACCAACTCCTTGCAGTTCATGGCATCTATTCCGTCTTCCCTTCCCGCAAATACCGGGTCAGCTGTTCCCGCAGATACAGGCGCGCCCGGTGAAGGCGCGATTTTACCGCGGGGACCGTCAGCCCTAAAATTTGCGCGGTTTCCTCGTTCGACAGTCCTTCCACATCGCTCAGCACGAAGACCACCCTGTACTTTTCGGACAGATCGTCCGTGAACTTCCTGATCACTTGCCCCAGTTCCTTGTCGAGCATCTTCCGCTCGACTTCCTTGCTCCAATCCTCGACCGGACCCGTGTGCATGCCGTCTTCCGAGAAGATGGGCATGAACTCCTCGATGGACACCGTCTCCTGCCGACGCTTCCCGCGAAGCCGCATCAGACAGGCGTTCACGCAGATCCGGTAGATCCAGGAGTACAGCGCGGAGTTCCCCTTGAACGTGTGCGCCTTCTGGAATACCGTCAGAAACACGTCCTGCGCGGCTTCCTCGGCATCGCTTTCGTTCTTCAGGATCGACATCGCAAGGCCGAAGATCTTCCCGTGAAACCGCTCAAAGAGAGCCTCCACGGCCTCGGAGGAGCCGCCCCGAAGTTCCTCCAGAAGAACGTTGTCATCGAGCAACCGCTCGGCGGGCATTCTCCGCTCCCGTTTAGATTCGACCTTGCAAATCGGGTTTCATCTATCCTCTTCGAATTTCAACGATTAGCACGTTTTTCCTCGTCGGTGCAAGACCCGGCTGATCCGACCGGGAACCTTTCGCGCTTGGCCGCGCGCGGGATTTGCCTTACAATCAGAGGAAACGCCGGGTGTTTCGGCAAGTCGGGAGACATATGTGAAATTCCCTCGGACCTGTTATTTCCTCGCCGCCCTGGTGACCACCGGGGCCCTCACCTTCCTTCTTACCATGGCCAAGCGGAAAAGGACCGCCGTCCCTCTTCTCTACTCCCATCCGAAGGGGGGGGACAGGGAAGGAGAGTTCGAGCTCTTCATCGGGTCGTAAGCGTGGTTTCAGGGTAGAAATTCCATCTTTCCGAGCCGGACAAGAATCTTTTTTCGCCCGTACCCGGGGAAACAGACCGTGATCTTCCGGTTGTCTCCCTCTCCTTCCACCGCTTCGACGCTTCCTTCACCAAAGGCTGGGTGACGCACGCGCATCGACCGCCGTACGGCAGGTACCGGCCCGGGATCGCCCCGGACAGGGCCCTGTGGTCTCGCGCGGGGCGATTCGTTTCCCCTCCCGGCGCGGGATGGGCGTCCGGCCGCAATGCGCAACGCTCCCTCCCCGGGGGGAAGGATCCCCTCCCAACGGAGAAGTGCGGGCGGAATCTCGGAGAGAAACCTGGAAGGGACAGCTTCCCGGAACGTTCCGTAGAGGGCCCTCCGGCGGGCGAAGGAAAGATGCGCCCTTTCCCGCGCGCGGGTTAGGCCAACATAGAACAGCCGTCGCTCCTCCTCCACGTCGAACTCCGAACCCGTGGACCGGGAATGGGGAAGGATCCCCTCCTCGAGTCCGACGAGGAAAGAGACGTCGAACTCCAGCCCCTTGGCGTTGTGCAGGGTCATCAGGTGGACTGCGTCTTTCCCCATCCCGTTCCCTCCATTCTCCGGGGGCTCGAGCGACATCCTCTCGATAAATTCCCGCAGGGCTTCCTCACCGCTCGCGGGAACAGAATCCGCCAGAAGGAAGAGTTCCTCCACGTTGTCCCGGTCCTCCCGACCTCCTCCTTCCGCTGCCCTGTCGCCGAGCCAGGCCAGATACCCGGCCCCGGTCAGCAGGAACCGGAGAGATTCGCCTCCCCGCTTGCCCGGCAGTTCCTTCAACCACTCCTCCCGGAAGGAAAGAAGAGGAGCGAGGGAGGGGATTTTTTTCAGTTCCAGGGAGAACGGGACGCCCGCCGCCTTGGCCGCCGCGCGCGCCCGCGACAGCGTTACTTCCCCCACCCCGCGCCGCGGGATCGAAAGCAACCTCTTCAGGGAAACCGGGTCGTCGGGATTCAGGAACCACCGCAGGTACGCTACTGCGCCGCGCACCGATGCACGCTCGTAGAACGAGAGCGCCCCTCGCAGCACGTACGGTATCCCCTCCCGACGCAGCCCATCCTCGACGGCCCGGGACTGTGCATTGACACGGTAGAACACGGAGATGCGGGATGGAGAGACCCCTAGCCGAATTTCGCCCGCCACCGCCAGCGCCACGCCCTCCGCCTCGGCGTCCGCATCTTCGAAGACCCGGATCGCGGGAGGCTCCCCTCCGTCACGGGCAGCAAGGATCCGCTTTTCCCGCCGCTGCCGGTTCCGCCCGATCACTCCTTCCGCCGCAAGGAGCAGAGAGGCGCGCGAGCGGTAGTTGGTACGAAGGGTAAGGACAGCGGCACCTGGATGATCCCTTTCGAAGGAAAGCATCGGTTTGGCCGACCCGCCCCGCCACCCGTAGATCGACTGGTCTTCGTCCCCCACCGCGCAGAACGAGTCGGCGCCCGCTGCTATCGTCGCCGTCAGTTCCGCCTGGGCCCGGTCGACGTCCTGGAATTCGTCGACGAGAAGGTGCCGGATCTCTCCGCGGACGGCGTCCCGGACGTCCGGAGCCTCGCGGAAGAGGGTGACGGGAAGCCGGATGAGGTCGGCGAAGTCGACCGCTCCCGCCGCCGCGAGCGCCTCGCCGTATGCTTTTCCCACCGACACAGCCATGTCTGAGAAAAGCACTCCCGGAGAGACTGCCGCCGACCCGAGTGGGACCCCTTCCCGTTTGGAGCGCTCGATCAGTCCAGCGATCCGCGCGGCCGGGAACTTCTTCTCGTCGATATCCATATCTTTCAGGATCTGCCGGAGGAGATCGATCTGGTCGCGTCCGTCGTAGATGACAAAGCCGCGGGGCAGGCCGATTCTGTCCCCGAACCGGTGCAGCAAAGTAGCGCCGAACGCGTGGAACGTGCCCAGCCACGGAAGACCGTTCCCGCCTCCCTGGGCGGCAACGGATTTCGCCACCCGTCCGCGCATTTCGTCGGCCGCCCGATTGGTGAAGGTAATCCCGAGAATTCCCCGGGGAGGAACACCTTCCCGGAGGAGACGGACGATCCGTGCCACGATCACGCGGGTCTTGCCCGAACCCGCGCCGGCCACGATCAGGAGCGGCCCCGCCTCGTGCAGAACGGCCCGGCGCTGGTCGACGTCAAGCGAATCGATTGGCTGTTCCCCGGTATTCATGGCAAGGGTTAAGCATAAACCCGAATCCGGCGGCAGCCGACGGAATTATTTTCTGGTGGATGGTTCCGAAGGGAAAGAGAGACGGAAGGTCTTCGTTTCATCCTTTCACGGTTTAAAGAAAAACAGGAAGAGCAGAACACCGATGCAGGCGGAGAGAAGTCCCAGCAGGAGGAATTCCAGGGAGCCGCTTGACTTTCCCCTTAATCCTGGCCGATGCGGAGCCCTGTCGGTATCGGAGCCCGACTTCGGACTGGCAAACCTGTGTGGTGGAAACTTCCCCATAACACACCATCTCTTTTCCGAACAATATGCATAATGCATATGCTGGGGATTGAGATGTCGCGCTCCGACCGTTCGTTTCCTCATTCATGCCCATTTGTTCTCCTTCTGCGGCATCAGGAAATCCCTACCGGATAAAAACCGGAGTCATGCGGACGGTTCCCCCAAGGGGAGGACCCCAGGCACTAAGCACAAAAACATCCCGTTTTATAACCAAAAAGCGGGAGCCGTTTCTCTTTTACTTGTTGGATTATCATCCAGAAAAAACGAAAACTGCAGATAAGGGCATGATTATAGACTTCTTCCTCCGTAAAAAGTTGACTTCGAATTGGAAATATGGACAATATTTCCTGATTCCGGTTTTTTATATGGGAGAGAGATGAATAACAGACTCTTCATCGCACCTGTTCTCGCCGCCCTGATCCTGTTCAGTCTTTTCAAGGTTTTCCACCGCCCGCAGGCATTGCCCGGTCACACCCAGACGGAAACACCCACGGAGTCGTCGCAGGAAATTCGGGGGGTGGTAAAGCCCGGAGAGACGATGTTCGACATCTTCAAGAAGTACGGACTGCCCTCCCAGGACTTGTATTACCTCAAGGAAGCGTCCGCCGGCGTCCACCGGCTGGGGAAGATCACCACCGGAAAACCGTACCGCATCGAGCTGGGCCCGGACAACAGCGTTCTCTCCCTTACCTACCAGATCAATGACGACTTCGTGCTCAACATCACCCGTAAAGACCCCGGCTTCCGGGCAGAAAAAATCACGATCCCGTACGAAACGAAAATAAGCAAGGTCGGGGGGACCATCGAGAACAACCTCTACGATTCGCTAGGCAACGGCGGGGAATCCGGCCTTCTCGCCTATGCCCTCTCCGACATCTTTTCATGGGATATCGATTTCACGACCGACCTGCGCAACGGCGACACCTTCAAGATCGTCGTCGAGGAGCAGTGGCTGGACGGTCGGTTCAAACGTTACGGGAACATCCTCGCCGCCGAATTCACGAACGACGGGAAGGTCTCCCGGGCCTTCCGGTACGAGGGTCCTGACGGGCGCGCCGGGTATTTCGACGAAGAGGGAAAATCGTTGCAGCGGTCGTTCCTGAAAGCCCCGCTTTCCTACCGCCGCATCAGCTCCGGGTTCACCTACAGCCGGATGCACCCGATCCTGAAGATCCGGCGACCGCACCTGGGGGTAGACTACGTCGCCCCCCGGGGGACACCGGTTTCCGCCCTGGGGGACGGAATCATCCAGTTCGCCGGGTACAAGGGAGCCAACGGAAACCTCGTGATCCTCAGGCATCCGAAAGGATTCACCACCTACTACGGACACCTTCACAAGATCCGCAGGGGGATCCGGCGCGGTGCCCGGGTTGCGCAGGGGGACGTCATCGGTTACGTCGGATCGACCGGCCGCGCCACCGGCCCCCACCTCGATTTCCGGATGAAGAAGGGAAGCCGGTTCATCAACCCGCTACGGGTAGACGTCCCGCGCAGCAGCGGGATCCCGAAGAATCTCCTCGCCGACTACGACAAGATCCGGCAGGAAAGGGGACTCGAACTGGCCTCGATCGTCCCGTCCCCGCAGAAACCGGAACCGGAATCCAAGGCGCAAACGGTCGCGTACGCCCGCTGATCATACCGGTTTCCCGGTTCGCCGGAAACCGTCCCTCCAGGCCCACGATTTTCCCCCTTTGCCGTGCAACCGCTTCTTCCTTTCCGCTACCCCAGGATTTCCGGGGACGGGTGTCCCTGCCGCCAACGATCCCACGCCGTATCCTCCGAAGGAAGCTTCGGCAGCCAGCGCCGGAAATCCCTTTCCCTTCGCATACGACACCTGCCGTCCATCGGAGCCGGGGCCGAAACGTTTCTCCCCGGAGATCCATCCTCTTTAATATCCCAACGGACAGGAGGATGCGTTCCATGAAGAACCTGGGTTCGTTTGTAACCGCAGGAGTGCTTGTATGCCTGCTGGCGCTCGGATCGGCGACACCGGGATTCACAGCGAGCCACGAGAAAATGCCCTCGGGCGAAATCGGGAGTGTCCAGTACCTGACGGCAACCGTGGAAAAGATCGACCAGTCCACCCGGATGGTGACCCTGAAGGGACCGGAAGGGAACACCGTCACCTTCCGCGTGAGTGACGAGGCGAGGAACCTCGACCAGGTCAAGGCGGGCGATTCCGTCGACGTGCAGTATTACGAAGCCGTCGCCTGGCAGGTGATGAAACCCGGGACGGCCCCGATGGGGGTAACCACCACCAGCGCCATGGGAAGAGCCAAGAAAGGAGAGATGCCCGGGGGAGCAATGGGAAAACAGGTGTCGATCGTCGCCGAAATTGAGGCGATCGACAAGGACGGGAAGCACGTGACGCTCAAGGGGCCGCAGGGGAACTCCGAGAGAGTGGCGGTGAAAGACCCGAAGAACCTGGAGAACGTCAAGGTGGGCGACGAGGTCCAGCTGACCTACACGGAGGCGATGGCGATCTCCGTCCAGCCGGCCGCCCCCGGGGGGAAGAAATAGGCGAAGCCGATTTCCCGCTGATTCGCACGGTTTGAAATTCGCGAGGGGGGGCGGAGGCCCCCCCTTTTTCCCATGGAAAGTCCTGCGATGTGCGCCCGGAGGTTTTCCCCCGCGGCGTTATGGGTCCGGTCACTCCACCGTGACGCTCTTGGCGAGGTTTCTCGGCTGGTCGACGTCTGTGCCTTTGAGCACCGCCATGTGGTAGGCCAGAAGCTGCAGCGGCACGACCTCGAGGATCGGGAGGGCAAGCCGCCCGCACGGCGGAAGGAACAATACGTCCTCCGCTTTTTCGGCCAACTCCCGGTCCCCTTCCGTGCCCACGGCGATGATCCTGCCACCCCGGGTGCGGGCCTCTTCGAGGTTGGACAGGGTCTTCTCGTAGGTGTCCCCCCGCGAACACAGGACAAGCACCGGCATCTGCTCATCGATCAGGGCGATCGGGCCGTGCTTCATCTCTCCCGCCGTATACCCTTCCGCATGGATGTACGAAATCTCCTTGAGCTTGAGCGCCCCCTCAAGCGCGATCGGATAGGAAAGGCCTCGCCCCAGGTAGAGAAAATCCCGGGAGTCCTTGTACTTTCTGGCGATCGCCAGGATTTCGTCCTCTCTTTTGAGCACGTCCTCGATCTTTCGCGGCAGATCGCTTAGCTCCAACAGATGAGTGGAGATCCCGCGGGAGGAAATCTTCCCCCGCGCCTGCGCCAGGTGCAACGCCAGAAGGTACAGAGCGACAAGCTGGGTCGTGAACGCCTTGGTCGACGCCACGCCGATCTCGGGTCCTGCGTGCGTGTAAATCACACCGTCGGACTCCCGCGCGATGGTCGAGGAAACCACGTTGCAGATGGAGACCGACACCGCGCCTTTCCCCTTAGCCTCCCGAAGTCCGGCCAGGGTGTCCGCCGTCTCGCCGGACTGGGAGATCGGGATGCAGAGGGTCCCCGGCTCCACGACGGGATTCCGGTACCGGTACTCGGACCCGAGATCGACCTCCACCGGGAGGCGGGCAAGCTCTTCGATGATGAATTTGCCGACCAGGCCCGCGTGCCAGGAGGTGCCGCAGGCGACGATGATGACTCGCGACAAGCGGCGCAGCTGGTCTCCCGGCAGGGGGAGGGTCTCGAAAAAGACCTCGCCCGAATCCGGCAGCATCCGTCCGGCTAGGGTGTCCAGGATCGCCCGGGGCTGCTC
>JBAVJZ010000065.1:0-12907 GCA_049688015.1 Candidatus Deferrimicrobiaceae bacterium
CGGCAAGAGCAAGGAGATCCGTGAGCCCCGACGTGTATCCTTTCGCAATGTCCGTGTTCTTCGGATGGAATGCCAGCGGAATAAAGGACTGGAACCCGCCGGTACGGTCCTGCAGATCCCGGAGCCGACGCATATGGTCGACGCGGGAGGCGAGCGTCTCCACGTGCCCGTAGAGCATCGTCGCGTTGCTGCGCAGTCCGGCGTTGTGGACCCTCTCCATGATCTCGAGCCACCGGTCCCCCGTGATCTTCTCCGGGCAGATCCGGTTCCTAATCTCCGGGGCGAAGATCTCCGCTCCCCCTCCCGGCAGGCTTCCCAGGCCGGCATCCTTAAGCTCGCGGATGACCTCTTCCAGGGGAAGCCCCGTAATCTGGGAGAAGTAGTCGATCTCCACGGCGGTGAACGCCTGGAGGTGCATCTCCGGGAACCGCTCCCGGAGGGCCCGGAGCATCCGGAGGTAGAAATCGAACGGAAGGTCCGGGTGGAGCCCGCCGACGACGTGCAGCTCCGTGGCGTTCTGGTAACGCGCCTCCTCCGCCCGGGACAGGATCTCGTCCAGCGTCATGGTGTAGGCGAGGGGTTCCTCCCCGCTCTTGCTGAATGCACAGAACTTGCACCGGTTGACGCAGATGTTGGTGGGGTTGATGTGCCGGTTGACGATGAAGTACACCCGGTCGCCATTTACCCGCCGGTTGGCGAGGTCCGCCATCTCCCCCACCGCATGGATGTCCCGGCTGAGGAACAGGGCGAGGGCGTCCTCCTCGGACAGCCTCACTCCTGCCGACACCTTATCCTGAATGGTCCGTAACGAGGGTCCCATTTTTGTCGCCTTTCCGCATCTGCTCCAGGACCCGTATCCCCGCCCCCGTCTCCTTCGGCACGCGCGGAAGGAAGATCGAAAACGTCACGCCTTCGCCCTCCCGGTTGTCCAGCTGGATCGTTCCTCCGTGCTTGTCGACGATGGCGTGGACGATGGGAAGCCCGAGACCCGTTCCCTTCGGCTTGGTGGTGAAGAACGGGTTGAAGATGTTGTGCACCACGTCGTGAGAGATCCCGCCGCCGGTGTCGCGGATAAGGAAGACCACTCCGTCCCCCTCTTCCTCCCTGGCCGCCCGGGTGACGAGCGTAAGCGTCCCCCCCTTTCCCATCGCCTGGACGGCGTTGGCGACGAGATTCCAGAGCACCTGCCGGATCTGGTCCGGGTCGACCGCGATCTCGGGGATGTTCTTCGAGAGGTCCACTTTTCTCTTGATTCCGCTCTCCTCGAGTTCGTCCCGAAACATCCTCAGGACGTCCCGGATTTCGGTATTGATGTCGATATTCTGGAAGTCGGACACCTCCTCCCGCGAGAAAGAGAGAGCCTGCTGGACGGTCCGCTCCAGCCGTTTCACCTCCTTGAGGATGATCTCGGCGTACCTCGCCGTTTGGGGATGGATCCGCTCGCCGCTGTCGACCTCGCGTGCCAGGCGGGCCGCGAATCCCCCGATCACGGTGAGGGGGTTCTTGATTTCGTGGGCGATCCGTGCGGCCATCTCTCCCAGCGCCGCAAGCTTCTCGCTCTGTACCAGGAGATCCTGGGTCTTCCGGACCTTCCCCAGCGCGTCCTCGAGGCTCTCGTAAAGGGAGGCGTTCTCCATGGCAAGGCATGCCTCGGAGGCGAACATCGTCAGGATCTGGATGTCCTCCTCCGTGATATCCCGCTCCCGGTACTTGTTGTCCACATAGATGCACCCCCACGCCTTGCCCTGGACGACAAGAGGGACCGTCGCGAAGGAGGGCGGGTGGTTGCGGCAAAGTCCCGCCGGCGAACCCGAAGGGGACGCCTCACAACCGGAGTCCGCCCGGACGGCGCGCTTTTCCCGAACCGCCTTCCCCACGAGGCACCCGTGGTTGTCCATGGGAATCGAAAGATTCTCGACCTCGCTCCAGAGCATCTTCCCGATCTTTTTCATTCCCGCCTCCGTCGCGCCCTCTTCCGGCGGAATGCGGTGGGACCGCGGGGCCTGGCGGGCCTCTTTCGCGCTCCTCGGTCCCATCCCCATCCGGGCCAGGAGCGTGTGGCCGTCTTCGGAGAGAAGGAAGAGGATCGCCCGGCTGAAGTTGAACCCCGTGGGGGAAGTGAGGGCGTACAGCATGATCGGGAGAAGCCGTTCCGTCCTCACGGTGGACATGAGCGCCCGCGCCACGTTGTACAGCATCGCGAACCGCCGGGCCCGGGCCTGGTTCTCCTGGGCCAGCTGCTGGGCCTCACGGAACATCCCCGAGTTCTCGATCATGTTGGCGAGCTGACTGCATACCGTCTGCATCAGGTGCATCACTTCCATGTCGAAGACGACGTGCGGCGAGCAGGAATAATAGTTGATTACGCCAAGCGCTCTCCCCTTGGAGATGATCGGAAGCCCGAGGAAGGAGGTGACCCCTTTGCGGGAAAGCGCGAGGAACAGGGGGGAATCCTCCGGCCCGCTCATGAGAAGGGGTCTTTTCTCCCGAAATATCTGGCGCGCGAGGAGCTTTCCGTGGGCGCGCAACTCCCGCTTGAACTCCGGTCGTTCGTAGCCTTCGTCCACCATGACCTTGAGAACGGACCGGTTCTCCCCCGTCAGGCGGATGGTGCATCCATCGGACTGCAGGAGCCGGGAGGTGGTCTTCGCCACGTACCCCAGAATCTCCCGCACCTGAAACGTGGAGGTGATCGCCCGTCCGATCTCGTTGAGCGTGATGAGCTCGGACACCCGCTTTCGGGCGTCGAAATACAGCCTGCTGTTCCGTATCGCCCCCCCCACCTCCATCGCCACGGCGGACAGCAGCCGGACCGTCTCCTCGGGAAAAGTGAGCGGGGACCGGCTCGAGAAGTTCATCGCCCCATAGAGGTAGACGTCATCCATGATGGGAACGGACAGGATCGATCGGAAGTCGCGTATTTCCCGGGCGACCGCCAGGGAGGGAGGGGAAGCCTGCACGTCGGGGAAGAATACCGGGGCCCGTTTCTGTGCCGCCTTCCCGGCAACCCCCTCCCCCGGCTTGATCCGGAAATCGAACTGGCTGCATTCCTCGATCTCCAGGCAGGACGAAACCCACGGGACGAGGTACTCCCCCCGCGGGTCGCGCCGGTAGACGCAGACGCACTCCGCCCCGGAATCCCGGGCAATAAGGTCGCAAATGTGCTTGAGGCGGTTCTCGATCTGGATGTTCGAGTTGGAGATCTCGACGACCCGGGAGAGGAGGGTGAACTTGTCTGTCGGGTTGTCCATGGGACCGGTCAACCCCGCACGCCCTTTTTCCTGAGCGCCTTCTCATAGGCGGACACATATCCTCTGGCGGACGCATCCCAGGAGAAATCCATCGCCATCCCGCGTTTCACGATCGCCTCCCACCGCGGCCTGTCCGCGTAAGCGACCAGGGCTCTCGAGAGGGCGCCATTGAGCTCCGCCGGGTCGTAGTCGTTGAATATGAACCCCGTACCCCGGGCAGGGTCCTCATCGGCATCCACCACGGTATCGGCAAGTCCTCCCGTGTTCCGGACCACGGGAACCGTACCGTACTTGAGGCTGTAGATCTGGTTCAGACCGCACGGTTCGTACTTCGACGGCATGAGGTAGATATCGGATCCGGCCTCGATCTTGTGCGCCAGCCGGTTGTCGAACGAGAATCGAAGAGATATTCGTTCCGGGTGGAGACGTCCGATTTCGGCAAGCGCCTCCTCGTATTTCCTCTCACCCGTTCCTAGGATGACGACCCGGACGGGCTGCTTTGCCAGCCACTCCCCGATCTGCTCGATCAGGTCGAATCCCTTCTGCGCGGTCAGGCGCCCGATGACCCCGATGACGGGCTCGTCCACAGGCCCGGTCCACCCGAATTCGGCGAGAAGGTCGTCGCGGCAGACCTTCTTCCCCGCCAGGTCCCTGCGGGAGTACCGGGCGGCGATCAGCGGGTCCGTCTCCGGGTTCCAGTCCTCGTAGTCGACGCCGTTCAGGATCCCGAACAGGTCGGCCCGACGCTCGTAGAGGACGCCCTCGAGTCCGTGGCCGTATTCCGCCGTCTGGATCTCCCGGCTGTAGGTGTCGCTTACCGTGGTGAGGATGTCGGAGAAGACGAGCCCCGCCTTCAGCACGTTGAGCTTGCCGTAGAACTCCACGCCCTTGGGAGTGAACAGTTCCCAGCCAAGCCCCGTGATCGGGAGGTCGTGGTTCCAGAACAGCCCCTGGTATCCGAGGTTGTGAACGGTAAAAACGGTCCCGGTGGATCGGAACGCCGGCCCGTGGGAGTAGAGCGTCTTGACGTAGGCGGGAACCAGGGCCGTCTGCCAGTCGTTGCAGTGAAGGATGCCGTAGGAGCGTCCCGACCGGCCGATCCATTCCATGATCGCCCGGCAGAAGAAGGCGAACCGCTCGCAGTTATCGACGTAGTCGCCGTCCTTCGTGCCGTAATAGAACTCCCGGTCGAAATATCGGTCGTTGCGCACCAGGAACGCCCTGACCCCGTCGCCGGCATCCGTCTCCATGACGATGCCGATCTCTTCCCGGTGCCCCATGGGGACCCGCACGGGAGGCCCGGCATGCGCCAGGGGGAAGCGATCCCGGTCCACCGTACGGTAAAGCGGCAGAATGATGTCGGCTTCCACACCGATCTTCCGAAGCGCCTTCGGCAGGGACCCGGTGACGTCGGCCAGTCCTCCCGTCTTGGCGAACGGGACGATCTCGGAAGATGCGATGAGGACCCTCATGGCGACGTCTGTTTCTCCCTTATGCCGGCAACTCGCGAAGGAACTTGGCCGACTCCTCGGGAGGGGTCGGGTTGATGTAGAACCCGGACCCCCATTCGAATCCGGCGACTTTCGTCAGCTTCGGCATGATCTCGATATGCCAGTGGTAGAAGTCGGTGCCTCCGGACCGGAAGGGCGCGCTGTGGATGATGTAATTGAAGGGGGGATCATCCAGTGCCACCTTGAGCTTGCGGAGTGTCCGCCGGAATGTGGCCCCGAGCGACTGGATCTGGTTTTCCTCGATCATCTCGTACGCGCACTGGTGACGCTTGGGGATGATCCACGTCTCGAAGGGGAACCGGGGAGCGTACGGGCAATAGGCGAGAAACTCCCCGCTCTCCTCGACGATGCGCACCTTCTGGTCCATCTCCTGGGCGATGATGTCGCAAAAGAGGCACCGGTCGCGGAACCGGTAGTAGTCCCGGCAGCCGGTCATCTCCTCCATCACTCGTTTCGGCACGATGGGGAGCGCGATCACCTGGGAATGGCTGTGGGCAAGGGAGGCGCCGGCGGCCAGTCCGTGGTTCTTGAAGATGAGAACGGACTTGAAGCGCTCGTCGTTCATCAGGTCGACGGTCCGCTCCCGGTATGCCCGTAGAACGTCAGCCACCCTCTCCTCGGGCAGGTCGAACAGATCGAGCTCGTGCCTCTCCGTCTCGATCACGACCTCGTGGGCCCCGATGCCGTTCATCCTGTCGTAGATCCCCTCCCCCGCCTTTCCGAGGTCTCCTTCGATCCGAAGCGCGGGGAACTTGTTGGGGACCACGCGGAGCGTCCACCCTCCGTTGCCTGCCGGGTGAGGATTCGGGTAGACGAGGATCTCCGGAGGGGTCATACGCTCGCTCCCCGGGCACAGGGGACAGAACCCCTCCTTACGGATCGCCTTCTCCTGGGGGTAATCCTGGGGCCGGCGCCCCCGTTCCGTGGAGATGATGACCCATCGGCCCACAATGGGGTCTTTTCGAAGTTCCGTCATGATTCCTCCGGTAATGACGTGGAAGAAACGTAAAGGGGCGGACGTACCTGTCGCCGGGGGCCTGCGGCCGCAGCCCCCCCTTATCTTCCTTCCTCCTCCTCGGCGACCGTCTTGCAATCGATGCACAACGCGGTAACCGGCCTCGCGACAAGCCGCTTCTCGCCGATCTCCCCGCCGCACCCTTCGCAAATACCAAACGTGCCGTCATCGATCCGCTTCATGGCCTCCTTGATCTTGGCAAGGAGCTTGCGTTCCCTGTCGCGGAGGCGGAGGGTGAAGTTCCGGTTCGATTCCAGGAGGGCCCGATCGGTGGGGTCAGGGAAGTTCTCCTCCGTGACCGAGGTCATGTCGGAGACCGTTTTCCCCGCTCCGACCAACAGCTCATCCGTCTGGCGCTGCAGCTCTTCCCTGCACTTTTCCAGGATGCTGGGGTCCATCCCTCTCCTTTCCCGAACGGTCACGAAATTATTATAGATTATATTTTCCCCGCCGGGAGAGTAAAGGAGGGGGGAGAAAGAGAGGCGTCGGACTCCGGCTACCGGAGGCGAAACCGGACCGGAACCTCCACCCAGCCGGGATCCGACGGAAGCGGTGCGGCACGCACCACCCCCCTGCGCGCGGCTTCGTCGAGCCGCAGGGCCCCGCTGCTCCGGGTGATGCGGATCTCCTTCGGGATCCCCCCCGTACCGATGCGAATGCGCAGGAGCACCTCCCCCTGCTCCCCCCGCCGTACCGCCTCCTCGGGATAGATGATCCGGGCCTGGATCCGTTCGCGGAGAAGGGCCGTCCCCGCTCCGGCACGAAAGCCTCCCCCCGTCCGGCCCGGATCGGGGAAACCCGTCGGCGGCGCATGAAATGCCTGTCCGGCACCCGTCGCCTCCTCACCGGGGGCGGGCAATTCCGACCCGTCCCCGGAATCGGGCGGAGATTCCGGGACCACCGTCCCCACGGGAGCGTCCTCCTTCCCGGGTCGCATGACCTCCTCCTCGACCGTTTCCGGCCCCGGGGGGAGTGGGGAGGGAGCGGCGGGCGGAATCTCCTTCTCCCGGGGAGAAACCGCTGATCGGCGCGTTTCCCCGGCCGGGGGAAGGGGAACGGATCGGTCCGCCGTTGCACGGGTCCTGCCGGGGGCCTCGACCAGAAAGACGTCCACAGTCACCTGCCGGGAGCCGGCCACGGAACCGGCCCCCAACAGGAACAGGAAGGAAACCGCCAGGAGATGGGCGGATGCCGACCAGATAACCGCCCGGCCGATCCGCGGTGCCTCCTTTCCTGCCGTTTTCGCCTTCGTGGCGGACATGCCGTCACTCCCCCCCGTCCCCGTCCTCCTTTTAGATCCGCACTTCGGCGCCCAGAAGGAAGTTGAACCCGGGAGACGGAAACCCTTTGCGCTCCTCGTAATCTTTCGATAAAAGGTTCTGCACCCGTCCTGTCAGGAATACCTCCCGGACGTCGCCAAGGGCGACTTCCCACCGGTAGCGGGTGAACAGATCCACACGCGCGTACCCGGGGCGACGGATGTCGCCCCCGTTCGGAGGGGCGTCGAGCTGGTCGCTCTCCACATGCCAGTCTATCTGCCCTTCCCATCGCGGCGTCGGGTTGAGCAGGACAGAGAGGGTTCCGCGCTGCGTCGGCACCCCGAGGATCCGGCGCCCGCTGTTGGCGTCCCACGTGTCCGAGTAGGTGTAGACCAGAAGGGCCGACACCGCCTGCGTTATTTCCGCCACCACCTCCGCTTCCACGCCCCGCGAGAACGCGCTTCCTACATTGCGCAGCTGCCCGAAGCCGGCGGGACCGGCAACCGATTCATCGAACTGGATCAGATCGCGGAAATCCTGGTAGAACCAGGTGGCGGAGATCGTACTCCTCCCGTCGAGGAGCGATGCGTCCACCCCCGCCTCCCAGGAAACCGACACCTCGGGGGACAGACCGGGGTTGCCGATGAACGGGTCGGACTGCTCCAAAAGGGTGGGGACGCGAAATCCCCGGCCGACGGCTGCACGTACCTTCGCTCCCGTCCCCGGGATCTCCTGGTAGATCGCGACTTTCGGGTTCAACTCCGTACCTGCCTCGGAATTTTTATCCAGGCGCATCCCGAGGCTTACCCCCGTTCCCTCCCGTACCCGCAGCTCTTCCTGGAAATAGAGCGAACGGTTCAGCGTCGAGGCGACCTGGCTGGTATCGCCGAAGTTGGACTGAAGGGTATCCGACCCCCTGTCCTCCAGGTACTCGACGCCCAGGAACGTCGTGGAGCGGCGCCCGGGGGAATACCGCCCCTGCAGATCAAAGGTCATCTTCCGGGTCTTCGTCGTGTCGTCGAATACGAAGGGGAAGGTCTCGCCGGGGTCGGCCGGGTCCTTCTCGTGGTAGGACTCGTGGAAGACGCTCCCCGAGGCGGTGACGGCGGTCTTCTCCGACGCGAAGATTTCCCAACGCGCACCGGCAAGGAACCCGCGCCGCTTCAGCTCATGGTTCTGGTCATGGGGAGTCCCGAAATCGACGGGGACTTCCTTCCGCTGGTCCGTGGAGAGCAAAAGGGCGTGGAGCCTTCCCCACCCGCCGGTTTCGACTTCCCCCGACCCCAGTACGGAGACAAGGGACGTGTCGTCGTTCTCGACGATCCCGTCGCTCTCGAAGCCATTCGCACCCAGGTAGAGGTTTCCCTTTTCGTCAGCTCCCTGGGCGAATCCCTTCCAGGTCCAGGTATCGTAGCTGCCCCCCGAGGCTCCCACCCCGTATTGCCTTCCCATCTCCCCCTTTCGCGGGATGAAGTTCACCACACCCCCCATCGCGTTGGACCCGTACAGCGCGCTCTGTGCTCCCCGGACGATCTCGATGCGCTCGAAACCGTCCACGGGAAGGGAAGAGATGTCGAACTGCCCCAGGGTAGGGCTGTTCACCGCGAACCCGTCGATGAGGACGAGCGTTTGCGTCCCGAGACTGCCCCGGATCTTGATGTTCTCCAGATTTCCCGCGCTTCCGCTTCGCTGCACGTCCACCCCGGGTATCCCCTGGAGAACGTCCCCCGCCACGAGGGGATTCTTTTTCTCGATCTCTTCCCGCGTCACGACGCTCACATCGGACGCCTGCTCGGACACCTTCCGTTCCACCCTCGTTGCGGTGATTTCGATCGGCTCCAGCCGGGCCGCCTCCTCCGCCCGCAGGGCGCCAGGCACCGCCGCGGCGACAGCGGCGAAAAACATCACGGCGGCCTTCCCCCAATTCGCGTGGTTCACTGCTTCCTCCTTCCCTTCCCCGTATGGAAGGCGATGATTACTCCGCTGGCCTCGCACCCTTTAGGGCGCTTTCTCCTTCCCCCCTCCCCGTTCCCTTTCTCACCGGGGTCACACGGACCGCACCCGTCGCCGGGTTCCTGTCGCACACGGCATCCACCCCGAACGCCTCCCGGATATTCCCCGGCGTGAGGACCTCCCAGGGCCTTCCGGCGGCGCGGACCGTTCCCTTCGCCAGCAGAATGATCCGCTCCCCGTATTCCGCGCAGAGCGACAGGTCGTGCGAAGCGATAAGGGCGGTGACACCGAATGATTTCGACAGGCGCGTGACGATCTCGAAGAACATGACCCGGTGATAGATGTCGAGGAACGCCGTCGGCTCGTCCAGGAGCATCACCTTCGCCCCCTGGGCGATCGCCCTCGCGACGGCCGTCCGCTGCCGCTCTCCCGCGGACAGTTCGCCCAGACCCCGTGACCGAAGATCGGAAAGGGAGGTCATCGCCAGCGCCCGGTCGACTTCCCGACGGTCCGCCGCCGCCGGCTGGCCGAAGAACCCGTGGTGGGGAAACCTGGCGAGCATCACGTATTCCTCCACCGACATCGGAAAATCGAGGGGGGGGTCCTGCCCCACGACCGATAGGATCCTGGCCATCTCCCGTCTGCCGTACGAAGACGGAGAACGATCCAGGACGGTCGCCTCCCCTGCATGGGGACGGATCAGGCCCGAGAAAATCTTGAGGAGCGTGCTCTTTCCGGCGCCGTTCGGGCCCAAAAGCACGGCAACCTCTCCCTCCCCGACGTGGAGGTCGACGCCCGCCAGCACATCCCGTTCTCCGTAACGGAAGCTAAGTCCTTTTGCCGCCAGGAGGTCGTTTCTCACGGCTTTCCTCCATTGCGGCGCAGAAGGTAGAGGAAGAACGGCGCCCCGGAAAGGGCGGTGATCGCCCCCACCGGGAGTTCCCCCGAAGGGCCCGCGGTCCGTGCCAGCACGTCCGCCAGGATGAGGAACGTCCCCCCGAGAAGGAAAGCGGCCGGCAACAGGCGGCGGTGGCCGGAGCCGACGATCGACCTCGCCCCGTGCGGCACGATGAGCCCCACGAACCCGATGAGGCCCGAGACCGCGACCACCGAGCCGGCAAGAAGGGATGCGGTGAGGTAGACCACCGTCTTCACCTTCTCCACCGGCAGTCCGCTTTGAAAAGCCGCTTCGTCGCCCAGGAGCAGCAGGTCCATCCCCCGGGAGAGGAGAAACAGCAACACCACGCCCGCCGCCACGTATGGGGCGAGCAGCCCGACCCTCCCGAGCGTGCCGAGGCTCAAATCCCCCATGAGCCAGTAGACGGCTCCCGGGATCCTCCCCGGAGGAGCGAGCGCGACCATCATCATGATCAGGGCGTTTAAGAATGCGCCTACGATCACCCCCATCAGGATCAGCCGCTCCCGGGAAACTCCGCTCCGTCGGCGGGCCAGAACGAACACGACCGATGCCGCAAGCGCTGCTCCCAGGAAAGCGCACAGCGGAAGCGGCAGAAAGGAGTCGCCCGGCAGCAGGAGCCTGGCGGTCATCGCGCCCACCGCGGCGCCGCCCGAGACGCCGAGGATATAGGGGTCGGCCAGCGGATTGCGCAGGAGCGCCTGAAACGCCACCCCGGAGGAGGAAAGCGCCCCCCCCACCAGTGCCCCCAGAAGTGCCCTCGGGAGCCTGAGCGTGAAGACGACCCGCATGGCCGTCTCCCCCGCACTGCCGTCGGCGCCCCCTCCCGAAAGGATGCGGAAGATCTGTCCGACCGTTACCGGCAAGGGGCCCACGGAGAGGGAGAGGACCAGCGCGCCCGCGAAAGAGAAAGCCAGGAACGGGAATACGATCGCCCTGTTTCTCACCGCGTCGACCCCCTTTCCCCGGCCGGGGAGGCAGACTGCCGCTGCCGCCACGCAGAGAACACCCTGGCCACAACTTCCAGCGCGGCCACCATCCGGGGACCCGGTCGCGTGACCAGGTCCCCGTCGAGCGTAACGACATCGCCATTGCGAAAGGCGGGGACTTCCGCCCAGCGGGACACGTCGGGGGAAAACCCTTCCACTCCCGTCATCCCGGCTACGAGAATGATGTCGGGACCCGCCGCGATAAGATCCTCCACGGAGAGGCGGGGATACCGTCCCGCAAACCTGCCGGCCGCGTTTATCCCCCCCGGAATGCGTATGAGCTCGTCCAGGAAGGTCCCGTTCCCCGCAGCGATGATCGGGGAGGTGGACACGACGAACAGGACGCGGGGGGAAGGGGTGCGCTTCTCCCGGGAGACACGCTCCGCCCGGGCCCGGAGGGCATCCGCTTCCCCGCGCCCCTTCCCGGGAACGCCCAGGAGCGCCCCGATCTTCTCGATGGTGCGAAAGACCGCGGCAAGGTTCTGGGGTCCCACCGCGAAACAGGGGATCCCCATCGCCTCGAGGACCGCCACTCTCTCCTTCGGATTTCCGTCCGTCGTGCAAAGGACCAGGTCCGGATCCGTCGCGACGATCCTCTCAACATCGGGATCCACGATCCCGCCTACCCGGGGGAGGACAGCCGCCCGGGCCGGATAGTTGCAAAATCTCGTCACGCCGACGAGCAGGTCCTCCCGCCCGAGGAGAAAAACGATCTCGGTGAGGTTCGGCGCGAGAGACACCACCCGGCGGGGGACTGCGGCCAGCCGGACGGAAACCCCGCGGTCGTCCTTCATCACAAGAGGAAACGAAGCCTGCGCCCGGGGCGGGCAGGCAAACAGGAAGAGAAGAACGGCGACGGGAAGGAGCCAATGGACCCCGACCCGGCCCGCCGCACGTCCCGCGCTATCCGGCAGACACCTCAAAAAAGAACCCCCAACGCTTCCGGAGAGGAAAGGTTGGGGGATGGTTGGTGCCGACCCGCCGTCCCGACCCTTCTCCCGCGAAAGGTGATCCGGGAAAACTCCCAGTCGGGCCGGTCTCCTGGCTCCCGGTTACGAACCTACTCTCCGCGCCTTCCCGGAGGATCTCCCCCAGTGGCATTGGTGCGGATTTCGTCGCCGGTTACAGTTGCGGGGCAGCGATGGACTTTCACCATCTTCCCGATACCCGTATCGGGCGCCCGACGGGAAATTTCATTTTGCCTAGAACGATCTACCGGGTATTGTGTCGTGCCGGTGCGCGGTAGTCAAGCAGGCAGACCGGGACACCCCGGTATCGCGAAAACGCTACCGGTTCCAGTCGCGAAGACGATCGGCAACCAACCGCTCCCGGTCCGGGTAGCGGCCCGCCGAAACGGCCAGGAATTCGGAATAGGTCTTCCCCGCCGCGAATCTGTCTCCTTTGCGCTCGAGCGCCATGCCCAGATGATAGAGAACGTCGGGGTCGTCCGGAAAGATCCGTCTTGCTGCCAGCAGGGTCGTTTCCGCGTCCCTGTCCCGGCCCTGTCTCGTCTGTGCGATCGCCAGGTTCACCCTGGCCGCCGACCATCGCGGCTCGATGACGACCGCGCGTTCGAACATCCCGGCGGCTTCCTCGATCCGCCCCTCGCGCATGCGAAGAAGCCCGGCATTCACCAGGGCCGCCGGATACTCGGGATCCAGGGCGAGAGCCTTTCGGAACGCGTCTTCCGCTTCCCCGTATTTTCCCAGCTCCCCCAGAGAAATCCCCAGGCCGTTCCACCCCTCGATCAGGGCAGGGTTCGACGAGATCGCTTCCTGGAACAGGCGGGCCGAGGTCTCCCAATCGCCCTGCCGCTGGGCCTGGACTGCTACATTGTATTTCGCAAGCCACTCCGGATCCGTACCAGGGGAGACCGGATCCTGGGGCGGAACGGAAGCAGGGACTTCCCCGGAAACGGCTGCACCGGACGCAGGTGTCCCGCGGGATTTTTCTTCCGGCGAGATTCTCCTCCCGGAAGCCGCTGCCTCTTTTCCTCCGGCTGTGCTGCGTACG
>JBAVJZ010000066.1:0-9131 GCA_049688015.1 Candidatus Deferrimicrobiaceae bacterium
ACGGAGGACTGCGTGGGAAGATGACCATTCTCCTTGCCGAGAACGACCCGGGGGCGGCACTCCGCATCCTGGACCGGTACTGCGTCCTGCTCGACGGGGAACGAATCCATGAGGAAAAGCGAAGCGAGAGCGACACAGAGGAGCGCCTCCGTGCGGCCTTCCGCCGCCTTTACCAGCGGGCGCCCGGGGGATACGGAAGGGGGGAGGACCGATGAGCGAAGGAGGAGGGGGGAAAAAGCAGGAGCGCGACCGGAAGGAGGTAACCGTCATGCTGCCCACGGAACTTCATCAGACGCTGGCGGAATTCTGCCGGGAACAAAAGGTGTCGCGGGATCTGGTGGTGGAGCGCGCCCTCACGGAGTACTTCCGCGAGGGCGACATGAGTCACTGACCGGCTTAGTGCTGCGCCGAAAACCCCGACTCGGAGATGAGGGAGGCCGTCTTCTCGCGCCGCTCGGCATCGCGGGCGGAGACGATCCCGGCCATTCGCTCTTTCCACGCCTCCATCCGGAACGATGACCGGTCGCGCAGGTAGGAATCGATGAGGTCGCGATAGAAACGGACCATATTCCCCACGAGCGGAACGGAGTACTCCCGCCCCTGGATCTTGATGGTAGTGACCCCCAGGTCGATGAGTCCGGGGATGTCGTCGACCAGGAAGTACGCGAGGTTCGGCAGCACGACCCTGCCGGCTTCCACGGTCCCGTCCTCCCTCGGCTGGTCCCATTCGGTCAGGCAGACCCGGTAGCACAATCCCCCCCGGTTGGGGCTGCCGAGAAAGTGGTTCTTCCCCGCTTCGTCGAACCGCCACTCCTGGCGGGTATAGCTGCTCATCGTGCAGCGGCCGAGGTAGGTGTAGCAGGTGGTGGCGTGCACGAGAACCTCGACGCCGACCCCCACCTCCTGCCGGATCTTCCTCATCTCCTCCCGGTCCATCCGGCACTCGGTCACAACCTGCGTTGCGCCTGCCTCCTTGTAGAATCGGGCGTCCTCGGCGTTCACGATGGTGCAACCGATGCTGGCATGGATCTGGACCCCCGGGAACCGTTCCGCCAGGGCCCTCATCGCCCCGACGTCCGTGAGGATGAAGTCGCGGATCCCCTCCCCGACGAACCTCTCCGCTTTCGCGAGCAGGAGGGGGACCTCGCTCGACGAGGGAAGGGTATTGAAGGCCACGCGCAGGATCTTCCCCAGGGACTGGGCGTACCGGGCGGAGGCGATCACCTCCTCGTCATCCATTTCGTATTGCGCACGGCGGCGGCTCCACCCCTTGGCGCCGACGTACACGGCGTCCGCCCCGTTGTCGAGGACGACCCGGGCCATTTCGACAGTGCCTCCGGATGCCAATAGCTCAGCCATCGGTGTCTCCCTCCTCGAAGATGCCAGTCAGGAAGAAATTCTCATTATACCTGGGAGTTGCCGCCCTGTAAAACGGTCCCGACGTAAGATTGTCCGCTTCCGCCGAAATAATACCCGTTGCAGAATCCGTTGCGGGAGTGCTTCGCAAGGGTCCTCCCCCACTCGGGCCGCAGGGCGTATTCCCCCCCCGACGACGCAAGGGCGAACGCTTCCCGGTACACAACACCCACCTCCGACCGATATGCCGCCGATTCGTACAGACCCTCTACCCGGAAGATGCGGAATCCCTCGGAAAGGATCCGCGGCAGGTGCTCGATGACGCACATGTCTTTTCCGCTCAGGACCCCCTTTCCGACGTTCTTCAACACCCACGCGCCCGCTCCGGATCGCGCCCGCGACTCCCCGGGGCTTCCGGCCGTAAGCCAATGCTCCTCCCTGCACGCAGACGGGCACTTCGGGTCTTCTCCTTCCGGACCCTCGAGGAGAAAGCATTTTTCGGTGATTCCCAGCGGGATCTTCCCGTGGGCCAGGACCTCCACCTCGACACCGGCGTCCCTCGCGATGACCGCCATTTCCTCGAGGCTCACCTCCGCGTTGGGACGGACCCGAACGGCCCCGTAGTCGCGCATCACCTTTGCCGAAAGATGGGTGTACACGTTTGCAAAAGCCCCCATGTGGGCCGGGAGGGGGATCCCCTTCTCGCGCAGGACCCGAAGCACCCCCATGTTGTGGACCTCGAGCGCGTCCGCCCCGGCCGAAGAGGCGGCATCGATGAGGCGCTTTACCTGGGCCATGTCATGGCCCCGGGGTGCGGCGGGGGAGGTGACGTAGGCCTTCTTCCCCGCAGCGTGAAGGGTGGCAACGGCGTCGGGGAGCAGGCCGAGATCCTCCGCAAAGTTCCCCTCGACCCGTCGGCAATAGGTATTGCCGAGACATATCGCGTCGTAGGGGGAAAGATCGGTATCCGAGAGTTCCCGCGGTGACGGCAAGGTCAGAACAAGTTCGAGAGAGGGGGACGATCCGCTGGCAGGCACGGCGGTATGCTTACTTGCCTCCTTTCTTGAGATCGGTCAGGACCAGCTTGATGATCGCCTTGAGAGTCTCGAAAACACCCACTCCCGTGGTGGCGACGGCTTCGAACTCGGGTACGTTCCGGTAGTTGATCAGGGCGTGGAGTTCGGCGACGGACGCCACGCTGTTGATGTCGCGCTTGTTGTACTGCAGGACCAGCGGAATCCGGTCCGGGTCGTACCCCTGCTCCCGCATGTTGATCTTCAGGTTATCGAGGGATTCCAGGTTGGCGTCCATCCTCGTCAGCTGGGAATCGGCGCAGAACACCACGCCATCCACCCCCCGCAGGATGAGCCTGCGGCTGGCGTCGTAAAAAACCTGGCCCGGGACGGTATAAAGATGGAAGCGGGTCTTGAACCCCCGGATCTCCCCCATCGACACCGGAAGGAAATCGAAAAAAAGGGTACGGTCGGTCTCTGTGGCCAGGGAAATCATCTTCCCCCGGGACTCGGGGTTCATTCGCTTGAAGATGTACTGGAGGTTCGTGGTCTTTCCGCAGAGGCCGGGTCCGTAGTAGACGATCTTGCAGTTGATCTCCCGGGACGAGTAGTTGATGAAGGACATGAGCTACTTGAAAAGGCTTTCGATGTCGGCTTCGGTCAGCTCTTCGATCACTCCCTCTCCCTCCTCCTCCCTTCGCGCCGCCTCATCGATCGACTTGAGGATCCTCCCCAGGTCTTCGTCCGCGCGTCGGACGCGGAGACGGACCAGCCCGACCGATGAGCGCCTGTCGAAGATCACCACGAGGATGAGACGGTTGTCCACCACCGATATGTGCATGTTGTCCCGTTCCCCCTCGTGGAACAGGATCGAAAACTCCTTCTCCCCGATCAGCGAGGCAAGCCCTCCCGTCGCCGCGATGTTCCCGGCGGCCAGCGAGGCAAGCGAGGTGGTGTCGAAGCTCGCCGTCTCCCCCGAGGACGCCATGAGGGAGCCGTTCTTGTCGACCAGGAATACCACCTTCGCGTAAGAGTCGGCCAAGAGCTTCTTCAGGACCGACTGGATCTCGTTGTATTCCTTCTCGTGGAGAATGAAATGGCCCGGGTTCATAGCCGCAAAGATACCACAGCAATCCGGGAAGGAAAAGATATCAAGCACCGCCTGTCGACCTTGGCGGCCGGGCCCGGTTCACATTCCTCCCGCCGCCGATCCGCCGTCCCGGGAGCGGCGTTCCCGGATACAACAGGAACAAGGAAAAGATCAGGTCAGGAGCTGTCTCTCCCTGCCTGTGCAACCGTCGCGGCGACACCCTGCTGGTCGTCCTTCTCCGGGAGTAAGGACGGATCCGAGTAAACCAGGATCCAGCGGCCGTCGCGCATGATGTACACATGATCTGCCGTGATCTTGATCGCGTTCGCTCCGTGGTAGCGCATGATCTGGCTGGCCTTGCTCTTCGTGAGCCAGGTGGTGATATACGGATCGTTCTGATAGTCGTCGGACACTCCCCGGTAGGCAGGCGTGGTAAAGAAAAGGCCGGCCAAGAGCAAGGCCCAGAGCAGCCAGAAGACCGGAAACCTTCTTTCTCTCTGTTTCGTCCGGGAAATCAATATGTTGTGCATATAATTCATTTTCGAACAATTCCTCCACAATATCCCGTGTATTTTCCGTATCCCTAAAGAAAGCAATATCGGTACCACCCGACGAAGAAATACAACTTCCCAGTTTTGATGACGTTTTCTCCCGGAGGGTTCCGTTGCCGGGCTCCTGGGGAACCAAAAGTGGGAAAACATTTTCCCAGAACAAGAAAATGCCCGGGGGGTGATTCCCCGGGCATTTCCACGAAAAACCGATGCGCGCGGTTTACAGCAGCGGGTTCTTGTGCATCTCCTTCAGGCGGGCCCAGCGGCGGTCCACCTCGGTCTGAATCGCCTCGAGCTCCGGCTTGCACTCCGTCTTGAGCAGGTGCTTGGTCTTTCCCATCTGCTTCAGCCAATCGGTGACCGGGATCTTCTTCCCCTTCTCCTCCGGATCGTAGTTGATCGTCGTTATCCCCCGCTCGATCTCGTAGAGAGGGAAGAAGCAGGAGTCCACCGCGGTCTGGATAATGGGGACCGAGATCCGCTCCTCGGTGCGCCAGGCGAGAGGGCACATGGAGATGAGCTTGCCGAACACAAGCCCCTCCTCCGCGTATTTCTGCGCCTTGGCCGCTTTCCGGATCATATCGCGATGGTTGCTCTCGGCCGCAGTGAAGACGTACGGGATGTTGCACGCGGAAAAGATCTGCGCCGTGTCCTTGTGATGGGTGGATTTGCCGTGCTGGTACGGCCCGTAGTTCGACGTCGAGGTCGAATGCCCCATCGGGACCGTGAACGAGAGCTGGGAGCCCGTGTTCTGGTACCCCTGGTTGTCGTATTCGATGATGATCATCCGGTGTCCCCGCATCGCCGCCCCGATGGAGGGGCCCATCCCGATGTCGTGTCCCCCGTCGCCCGTCACCATGAGGAACGTGATTTTCTCCTCCTTCGGGATCTCGCCGCGCTTCTTGCGTTCCTCGAACATCTCTACGACGCCCGAGAGGGTAGCCGCCCCGTTCTGGAAAAGATTGTGTATGTACGTCACCTTGTGCGACGTGAAGGGGTATCCCGTCGTCACCACCATCCCGCAGCCGGTGTGGAACAGGACGGTCACGAACCCCTCGATACCTTTGAGGAACTGGTTGAGGTTGACGAAGATGCCGCACCCGGGGCAGGCGCCGTGTCCGGGAGAGAGCCGCTTAGGACGTTCCGTGAGCGCCCGGACGTTTATCCCTTTCGCTTCCACTTTCCCCTCCGGGGTGACCTCGACACGGGTCAAGCCCGACGACTCCTCCTCGGTGATGGGCGCAAAGGCGACAGCAGGAGTAAACCCGGCCTCCCCGGGGTTCGCCCCGAAGTAGTCGTACGGGACCTTGACCTTTTTCGTCTCTGCGATCTCGAGCGCCTCGCGCAGCATCGCCCCGGCGTCCTCTACGAAGAACTCCTTCCCCCCGATGCCGTAGATCCGGCTCGCGATCATGGTCGTGTTGCCTTGCACACCCTGCATCGCCGCCTTGATCTCGAGGGTCATCGCGCCGCCGTAGGCGCCGTAGTTGTCCTGCCGGTCGGCCACCACGAGGCCCTTGACATCCTTCAGGGCCTGGCGGATCTCCTCCAGGGGAAAAGGCCGGATGACGTTCGGCCGGATGAGACCTACCTTCTTGCCCTCTTTGCGCAAAGCGTCCACCGCCTCCTTGGCGGTCTCCGCCGCGGAGTTGACAATGAACAGCGCGGCCTCGGCATCCTCCATCCGGTACAGGTCGAGGAAGTCGTACCGCCTGCCGGAGAGCGCCTCGAACTCGGCAAAGACCTTCCGGATGACCGCATGCGACCGGATGATCGCATCGGACTGCTGCTTCTTGTTGTTGATGAGATCGGGGTCGTTCATGTACGGACCGATCGTCACCGGCTTGCGCGGGTCGACGGACGTGACCGTCGGGACGAATGGACCGAGGAAGTCCTGCACCACCTGCCTGTCGGAGAAGATCTCCACGCGCCGCTTCTGGTGGGAAGTGAAAAACCCGTCGAAGGCCACCATCACCGGGAGCCTGACGGACATCTCCTCGCCGATCCGGGGCGCCATGATGTTCATGTCGTAGACCGCCTGCACGTCGGAGGCCATCAGGACGATCCAGCCGGTGTTCATCGCAAGCATGATGTCGCTGTGGTCGCCGCGGATGTCGAGCGGGCCCGACACCGACCGGGTGACGATGTTGAACACCATCGGGAACCGCGTGCCCGACTGGACCGGCAATTGCTCGAAAGCGAAGAGGAGACCGTTCGCCGAGGTGGCGTTGAAGACCCGGCCTCCCGCCGTGGTCGCGCCGAAACAGATCCCCGCCGCCCCATGCTCACCGTCCCCCGGAATCATCCGGATGGTGTGCTCCCCTTCCGCCTTCATCGCGTCGAGCGTCTCGGCGATCTCGGTGGAGGGGGTGATGGGATAGTACCCCATGATATGGTAGTTGACATGCTTGGCCGCGGTCGCCGCGATCTCGTTGCCGCTCTGGACGACCACTTCCTGCGCCGGCCGCGCAGCCCTCTTTTCCGCCGTTTCGGCCATCTTTCGTCTCCTTCGATCCTTATTTCAGGGCTTTCTGTTTCACGGTAATCGCATCCATGTCCTGCTCCGCCTCCTTCGCGGGGACGAGGGCGCCGAACTTGCAGATGTGCGTGCAGCGCAGGCATCCCTTGCAATACTGGTAGTCGATCCCCAGGAGCACCATTCCGTCCTTGCCGGTCTTCGGGTCCTTGCCGCGTTCCCAGACGAAGCAGTAGTCGGGGCATGTGATGTCGCACTCCCCGCACCGGGTACATTTTTCCAGAATGAAAAGCGGTATCATCCCCGTCCTGCTCGTGGACAGGTCCTTGAACCGCATGTTCCCCGTCTCGTAGATCGTTCCGCCTATTGGTGCATTCTCGTATCCGAGTTTGGGTTCCTCGCGCCGGAACGGCGTCGCCGGGTACTTTCCGTCGGCGGGGATCTCCTCGAACTTCACTTCGTCACGCCCGCGTTTCAGCGCCTCGAGATTTCCCTTCATGAGCGCCGCGTATTTCTTCCCGAACGCCTCCTGGACCGCGTCCTCGAGGGCCTTCCAGTCGAAAAAGCCGGACGCCTTCGCGATCGCGCCCATCATGACCATGTTCACGCGGGAGCCGGTCGCCATCGCGATCTCCATCGCGTCCACGACGCCGATCTTTCCCCCTTCGAGCTTGAGGAAGTCCCTTGCCTCCCGCGGCGTCTTCCGGGTGTTCAGGATGACGGCCGTCTTTCCCGGCACCGCTCCCGCCGTCACAGGCACCGACTTGGCCAGCGCCTCGTGAAAGATCGCCAGCACGTGCGGTTCCTCGATCGGGCTGTTGATGCGGACCTGATGGTCGGCCTCGCACAGCCGGATGAACGACTTGACAGGCGTTCCCTTCTTTTCCGACCCGTACGAGGCGAATCCCGCGCCGTTCAGGCCCATTCCGATGATGGCGGCCTCGGTCAGGATCTTGCCTGCCACGTTGGCACCGAGCCCACCGATGCTCTCCAAGCGGATCTCGAAAAATCCGAGATCGTTCTTCACCGGAAGTTTCCCCGCCGTCCCGCTTTTGGTCATGATCGTTTTCGCCCCTCTTTCCTGGTTTTTCCTTTCTCTCCCGGCCGGGCTCCGCCCCGGTCCAGAAGGACAACAGGTCGTACCATCACGTCTTGATACCCGTCAAGTTTCCCGCAGGATATTCCAAGGGCCTATACATCCCTTCTCCCCTTGATCGCCCTGCCCACCGTAATCTCGTCGGTGTATTCGAGATCCGAACCCACGGGCATACCGTAGGCGATGCGGGTGACGCGGATGTTCAGTGTCTTGATGGCGCCGGCCAGGTAGGTGGCGGTCGCTTCCCCTTCCGCCGTGAGGTTCGTGGCAAGAATGACTTCAGCGACCCCGCCCTGCGAAAGCCTTCCGAGCAACTCCCCAACCCGGAGGTCTTCCGGCATCACCCCGTCGATCGGGGAAATCGCCCCCCCAAGAACGTGGTATCTCCCCCTGTATTCCCCACTTTTCTCGATAGGTACAAGATCCGTGGGGCTTTCCACGACGCACAACAGATCGTCCCGGCGGCCCGGTTCCGTACAGATCGCGCACGGATCCTCGTCTGCGATGTTGAAACAGCGGGAACAGCGTATCACACCTTCCGGGATCGCGACAATAGCCTCTCCCAGCTCCCGGACGGCTTGCGGGGGCATCTTGAGCATATGGAGGGCGAGGCGCGTCGCCGTCTTTTCTCCCACACCCGGCAGTTTCGCCAGCAGTGCGATGAGCCTCCGGAGCGACCTCGGGTAAGACATCCGTTTAGAACAGCCCCGGCAGATTCATCCCGCCGGTGATCTTCGCCATTTCGTCCGCCATCATCTTGCGCGATCGGGACATCGCCTCGTTAACCGCGCCTGCGACGAGGTCCTGGAGCAGTTCCACGTCCTCCGGGGAGACGACCTCCTTCTCGATCCGTATGGACACGACCTCCTGCCGCCCGTTCACCACCGCGGTCACCATTCCTCCTCCCGATGACGCCTCGACGGTTTTCCCGGCAAGCTCCTCCTGGACCCGGGCAAGGCGCTCCTGCATCCGCTGGGCCTGCCGGAGAACTTCCTGCATGTCCTTCATTCCGCTTCCTCCAACTCTTCTTTCCCCTCTCCGGGATCCTGCTGCCCGGCGTCCACCGCTTCGGGGATCTGCGTCCTCCGGGGTGCGGGCCGGACCTCGAGGAGTGTCGCTCCCTCGAACTCCCGGAGGACCTCCGCGAGCAACGGGTCGGCGAGGGCCCGTTTCTCCGGGTTGTTCCTGCCGCCCCCCGATTCGTCATCCGCCGGGCTTTTTTTTTCCGGTTCGGCCAGAAGCCGTATCGGGATCCTGCTGCCCACGACCTCTTCCACCGCCTGCAACAGCGCGGGCCACTTGTCGTCCTCCCGGAGCCGGTCCAGCTGCATCTGGTGCGGGCAGGAGATGATCATCTCCCCTCCCTCCAGCCTCCCCCGCATCTGGTGGAGAAGCGCCACGAGGAGGGGCTTTTTCTTCTCCTCCAGGGTACGGCGGATCCCCTCCCAGACGTCTCCATCCCGGGGCGGAGGTTCGGCCGCCGGGGGGCGCTTCGAAACGGTCGTCCGGGGTTTCTGCGTGGCGCGGGCCGCCGGGGGCTCCGCGACGA
>JBAVJZ010000067.1:0-5747 GCA_049688015.1 Candidatus Deferrimicrobiaceae bacterium
AGGTAGAGGAGCGCCATCCGGATGGCGACGCCCGACTCCACCTGATTCAGGATGATCGAATGCGAACTGTCCGCCAGTTCATCGGACAGTTCCACCCCCCGGTTGATCGGGCCCGGATGCATGATGATGGCATCGTTCCTTGCCAGGGAGAACACCTCCGAATCCAGTCCGTAATTCCGGGCATACTCCCGGAGGGAAGGGAAATAGGCTGTTTTCTGCCGTTCCAGCTGGATCCGCAGCATCATCACGACATCGGCGTCCCGGACCGCTTCGCGGATGTCGTTTGTCACCGTGGCCCCGAATCGACCCATTTCTTTCGGGACCAGAGTGCCCGGCCCACAAAGCCAAAGGTCCGCCCCCATCCGGCCGAGGGAATGGAGGTTGGATCGAGCAACTCTGCTATGTAATATATCTCCTATTATTGCTATTTTAAGACCTTTTACCTTATCTTTTGATTTAATAATGGCGTACAGGTCCAGAAGCCCCTGTGTCGGGTGTTCATTCGAACCGTCCCCTGCGTTGATGACCGAACAGGAGACGTAACGGGACAGGAACTGGGCGGCTCCGGATGCCGGATGGCGCATGACGATGATGCTCGGCATCATCGCATTGATATTCTTCGCCGTGTCCAGCAGGGTCTCCCCCTTCGCAACGCTCGAAACCGCGGAACTGAAATTCACCACATCCGCCGAAAGGCGTTTCCCCGCGATTTCGAAGGAAGTCCGGGTACGGGTGCTCGCCTCGAAGAACAGGTTGACGACCGTCTTCCCCCGGAGGGCGGGTACCTTCTTGATGTCCCTCGTCAGCACATCCTCCATCGAACGGGCGGTATCGATGACGAACTCGATCTCCTCCGCACTGAAATCCGCCAGTCCGAGTACGTGTTTTCGCCGCCATTCCATCGAGGTCACTTCCCCTTCCCGGGGGGGGTCTCCCGCAGCACAACTTTCCACTCTTCCGTTTCTTCTCCAACGAGGACCTCGACGGTTTCCGCGCGCGCAGTGGGGACGTTACGTCCGACGTAATCGGCCCGGATGGGCAGTTCGCGGTGCCCCCGGTCGATCAGCACGGCGAGCTGGATGTTCTTGGGGCGCCCGAAGTCGATCAGCGCGTCCATCGCCGCCCGGATCGTCCTCCCCGTGAAGAGGACGTCGTCAACTAGGACGACCTTCTTTTCGTCTATCGAGAAGGGAATCTCCGTTCTTTTTAGCCTGGGCTGGTACCCCGCCCGAGACAGGTCGTCCCGGTACAGGGTGATGTCCACGTACCCGGAGGGCACCTCCACTCCTTCGATCGACCGGATCTTGTCCTGTATGACCCGGGACAGGGGGACACCCCCGGAGCAGATCCCGACGAGGACGATCTCCTCGGCCCCCTTGTTCTTCTCCAGAATTTCGTGGGTCAGGCGGGATAGCACCCGATCCACGCCTTTTGTGTCCAGAATCAGCTTCTTGCCGCTTTTTTTCATGTCTTTTGACCTCTTCGGTTGCTACGAGGTTTTCGGCGGGCAAAAAAAAACCCCCCCGATCAAACGGGGAGGTGGTGTCTGCCGATGCTGTCACACATTTCCATCCTTTGCTAACCTCACGGGGTTAGCTTAAAAGGTCATGTTGGGCCCAGCATACCGCCGCGGATCTGCTTCGTCAACAGGAAGGTCGGGTTAATGCAATACCTCCCCAATGCGGCTCCACCGAACAAGATCCGGGTAGCGCCAGATTTCGTACCAGCGCAGGTCGGTGTCCCAATTCAGGGAGAAGTAGATGAACAGGGCCTTCCCGATTATCTCGTCCTCGTCTACAAACCCCCAGAACCGGGAATCATAGGACCGATCCCGATTGTCCCCCATGACGAAATACTTCCTTTCCGGGACTTTCACCGGAGGCAAGTTGTCCCTGCTGCGCATGAATCCGTCGACCGCGCCCCCGTCGACGAACCTCGTGTAGTCCTCGTGCAGCGGTTTCCCGTTGACCAGGACCACCTTGTTCCGAATCTCCAGCGTGTCACCCGGGACGCCGATGACGCGCTTGATGAAATCCTTGCTCGGATCCTCGGGGAATACGAACACGATGATGTCACCGCGCTTGGGGAAGGCAAACTGGAGGACCCTCCCGTGCGTATACGGTATGTGGTACCCGTAGAGGAACTTGTTGACGAAGATGTGATCTCCGATGAGTAGCGTGTTTTCCATCGATCCCGAGGGGATCTTGAACGCCTGGATTACGAAGGTCCGCACAAAGAGAGCGATCAGGAGCGCAACGGCGAACGCCTCCAGGTATTCGCGCAGTTTCCCTTTCGGCGGTGTCTCTTGTCCCGGACCGGGGTAATTTCGCTGTCTCTCTCCCATCAGTCCTTCACCTTCAGAATGGAGAGAAAGGCCTCCTGGGGGATTTCCACGGTACCCACCTGTTTCATTCTCTTCTTCCCCTCTTTCTGTTTCTCCAACAGCTTTCTCTTTCGGGTGATGTCCCCCCCGTAACACTTGGCGATGACGTTCTTGCTGATCGCCCTCACCGTCTCCCGCGCAATCACCTTCGAGCCGATGGCGGCCTGGATCACCACCTCGAAAAGCTGGCGGGGGATGAGCTTCCGCAAACGCTCCGTCACGTCGCGCCCCTTGTAGTACGCCTGGTCGCGGTGAACGATAAGGGACAGGGCATCCACCTTCTCCCCGTTGATCAGGATGTCGAGCCTCACGAGGTTGGACGGGCGGAACGCGAGCAGTTCGTAATCCATGGATGCATACCCGCGCGAAACGGTCTTCAGGTGGTCGTAAAAGTCGAGCACGATCTCATTGAGGGGAAGCTCGTACTCGAGGATGACGCGGTTCGACGAAAGGAATTTCATCTGCCGCTGCACTCCCCTGCGTTCCTCGCAGAGCTTGATGATCCCTCCGAGGTGCTCCGACGGCAGATGAATGGTGGCAAGGATCACGGGTTCCTCGATATGGTCGAGTTCGAGCGGCTCGGGGAGCCTCGCCGGGCTGTCCACTTCCACTACGCGGCCATCCTGGCAAATCGCACGGTATCCTACGGTCGGCGCGGTCGTGATGAGTTCCACCCCGTACTCCCGCTCCAACCGCTCCTGGATGATTTCCATGTGAAGAAGTCCGAGAAATCCGCAGCGGAACCCGAACCCTAGGGCAACGGAGGTTTCCGGCTCTGCGGTGAAGGAGGAGTCGTTCAGTCTGAGTTTTTCGATCGCCGTGCGCAGCTGGCCGTAATTGTCTGAAACGACAGGGTAAAGCCCCGCGAAGACCATCGGCCGGATGACCTGGAAACCGGGAAGCGGGACCGCCGCGGGACGCTTCGCGTCGGTAATCGTGTCCCCGATCTTCGTTTCGTCGAGGTCCTTGATGTTCGCGATCACGAACCCGACTTCGCCGGGGCCGAGAGACTCCGTCTCTTTCGGGTGAGGGGAGAAAACGCCGACCTTCTGGATTTCGAACGTCCTGCCCGTGGCCATCATGGCGATCCTCTGACCGGGCGTGAGCCGCCCCTCGAACAGCCGGGCCAGGATGACCACCCCCTGGTAGTTGTCGAACCAGGAATCGATGATAAGCGCCTTCGCGGGGGCCGCATCGTCCCCGGAAGGGGGAGGAACCCGACGCACCACCGCCTCCAGGATTTCCTCGACTCCGGTCCCTTTCTTGGCGCTGACCGAGAGCATTTCCGCCGTATCGAGCCCGATCACGTCCTCGATCTCCTGCCGGACCCGTTCCGGTTCCGCGTTGGGGAGATCGATCTTGTTCAGTACCGTAATGATTTCCAGATTCTGCCCCAGGGCCATGTACACGTTGGCAAGAGTCTGCGCTTCGACCCCTTGAGAAGCGTCGACGACCAGGATCGCCCCCTCGCAGGCACACAGGCTCCGGGACACTTCGTAGGAGAAGTCGACATGCCCCGGGGTGTCGATCAGGTTGAACACATAGTCCCTGCCGTCCTTTCCCCGGTAGTTCATCCGGACGGTCTGGGCCTTGATGGTGATCCCCCTCTCCCGCTCGATCTCCATCTTGTCGAGAAACTGATCCACCCTCTCCCGGCTCGTAAGCGTTCCCGTGATCTCCATCAACCTGTCCGCGAGGGTGGATTTCCCGTGGTCGATATGGGCGATGATGGAAAAGTTACGGATGTGTTGTGAGCGCATTCCTACCACGTGCCGGAAGTTCGGATCTTTTCTCGGAAGAACGATAACGTCCGGGCGAGTCCTTCCTCCAGTGCCATCTCAGGATACCACCCGAGTTCCTCCAATGCCAGCAGGTTTTCCAGGCAGGACCTGCGCTGCTCCCCCGGTTGGGCGGGCCCGTGGATCTCCTCCTGCGGGCTCCCCGAGAGGTCGCGGAGTATGCGGAAAATCGTGTTCACGCTCGTCTCGATGCCGGTGCCGATGTTGATGGCCCGGCCTCCCCCCTGTTCGAGCGCCCCGAGGTTGGCCCGGACGACGTCTCCCACGTAAACATAGTCCCGGGTCTGTTCCCCGTCTCCGTTTACGATAGCCGCCTGTCCTTTGAGGAGCCGTTCGCAGAAGATGGCTACGACACCCGCCTCGCCGTGCGGGTCCTGCCGGGGACCGTAGACATTCGCATACCGTAGCGAGGTGCAGTCCAAACCGTACTGAACCCGGTAGAAATTCAGGTAGAGATCGACGGACATCTTCGCCGCTCCGTAGGGGCTCACGGGCCGTAACGGGTGGCTCTCGTCGGCGGGGAAGGTCTCCTGCTCCCCGTAGCCGGCCCCGCCCGAGGATGCAAAGATAAATTTACGGACGCCGTATCGCCGGCATGCTTCCAGGAGCCGGATCGTCCCGAGAACGTTCACCGTTGCGTCGAATTCCGGGTCGGCAACGGAGGCGCGCACGTTGATCTGGGCAGCGTGGTGGTTGACGACTTCGGGGCGGAAGGTCCGGATCGCTTCCCCTGCCGTGTCCGAACCGATGTCGCAGAGGACGAACCGGGCGGCGACCGGGACGTTTTCCTTCTTCCCTGTCGAGAGGTCGTCGAGCACGACAACCTCGTGCCCGTCGTCGACGTATGCGTCGACGACGTTCGATCCGATGAATCCTGCCCCCCCGGTCACGAGAATCTTCATCCGGCTGCTCCCTTTTTTTCTCTGTTTCGCAGGAAATCGGTGACCGCATCCTCCCACCGCCTGGGAGAGACTCCGGTCGCCTTCCGGTATTTTTCCTTGCTGAGAACCGCGTAGGCGGGACGAGGCGCGGGATACGCGTCCCGGGGGAGCTCTGGCGAGGAGATGGCCGACAGCTGCGCCCGGCTCATTCCGGCATGCGCGAGAAGGAAGGCGGCGTAGTCGTAGAACGTGGTTTCCCCCTCGTTGGAAAAATGGAATATTCCCCGCGCGCCGGCATCGAGCAACCGCTGTACGGCATCGGCCAGATCCCGTGTGTAGGTCGGACAACCCCACTGGTCGGATACGACCCTTAGCTCCTCTCCCTTTTCCGCCCGCGCGAGAACGGATAAGGCAAAATTCCGTCCCGGTGCGCCGAACAGCCACTGCGTGCGCAGCAGAAGAAAATCCGGGGCGACCTCCCGTAACGCTTGTTCGGCGGCAAGCTTGCTTCTGCCGTACGCTGACAGCGGACAGGTGGGATTGTCCTCCCCGTAGGGGCGTTTTGACGTTCCGTCAAAAACGTAGTCCGTCCCGAACGTGACGAGCAGGACCCGGTTCTCCCTGCAGGCGAGAGCCATGTTCCGTGTCCCTCCGGCGTTTATATCGAAGGCGATTCCCTCCTCC